>NZ_JBEYXR010000013.1:0-208343 GCF_040645135.1 Streptomyces sp. NPDC046859 | reverse complement strand
TCAGATCTTTCCGATCCGATTTCCTCGGTGCTTTCCAGGTTCCCGCTTCCGCGTTTCCCTTTCCGGCGGTTCCGACTTTACCAGATCCTTTTCCGACCTGATCCCCAGTCAGCGGGGTTCGTCCTCCCGGCTGTTGGGCCGTTCCGACGTCTCAAACCTTAGCGGATCCTTCCGGCGATTCCCAATCGGGGCGCCGGCCCCCTATTCGAATTGAATTCGGGCACGCCGAAAACAAACCCGTCAGGGAGATCGTGCTGGTGGTTTGATGCCGCTGTCGCGGCGGGAGGTGTCGTCGAAGAACCGTTACGGCTCCGCGGCAACCCGAAGAACTCTACGGATCGGGCAGGGCGATGTCAACCACCCCCTGTCAAGATCTTTTAGAGCCGGGGCGGTGCCCTCGTCAGTCCAGGTCGGTGAGCCGTCCGCCCGCGTCGGGCTGGGCGTCCTCGACGCGGCGGAGCAGGCGCGTCAGGGCTTCCCCCAAGGTCGCGCGCTCTTCGGGAGAGAGGTCCTGGAGGAGGTCCTCCTCGAAGACGGACGCGAGGCGCATCGCCTCCAGCCACTTCCCGCGCCCCTCCGCGGTCAGCTCGACGATGACGCGGACGCGGTTGGCCTCGTCGCGCTCCCGGGTGACCAGCCCCTCGGTGACCATGCGGTCGATCCGGTGGGTCATCGCCGCCGGCGTGAGGCCGAGGCGCTTGGCGAGCTCTCCGGGCCCCATCCGGTACGGGGCACCGGAGAGGACGAGGGCCTTGAGGACCTCCCAGTCGGTGTTGCTGATCCCCAGAGCCGCGGTCTGGCGTCCGTAGGCGACGTTCATGCGCCGGTTCAGCCGGGACAGCGCCGAGACGATCTTCTCGACCTGGGGGTCCAGGGCCTGGAACTCGCGCTGGTAGGCGGCGATCTGCTCTTCGAGCGTCGGTTCGCCGATGTCGGGGTCGCCCATGGGCCGAGTATGACACGCCCCTGCTTCGCATCGAAGTCCTTAACCATGTACTGTTTACCTTCGAACTTTAGCTTTGAAGTCTTCAGGCCTGCATGAAGGGTCTGCCAGAAGAGAGGTGAACGTGACCAGGGCGATGGGCGCTGCGATGCGCCGGATCCACGTGGGCAACGCACTCAGCGCGTTCGGGCTCGGTTTCACCGTCCCCTACCTGTACGTCTATGTGGCGCAGGTGCGGGGGCTGGGTGCCATGACGGCGGGGCTGGTCCTCGCCGTCTTCGCCGTGGCCGCGCTGGTCGTGCTGCCGTTCGCCGGACGGGCGATCGTCCGGCGCGGCTCGCTGCCGGTGCTGCTCGCCGCCCTGATCGCCGCCGCCGTGGGAGCGCTGGGCCTCGGGTTCGCGGGGAGCGCGGCGACCGTGCTGCTGGCGTCGGCCGTGCTCGGCGCCGGGCAGGCCGTGATGCAGCCGGCGCTCGCCACGATGATCGTGGACTGCTCCACGGCGGACACCCGGTCGCGCGCGTTCGCGACGCAGTTCTTCCTCCAGAACCTCGGGCTCGGGGTCGGCGGACTGATCGGCGGGCACCTCGTCGACACGACGAGCGTCTCCTCGTTCACTCTGCTGTTCGCCATCGAGGCCGTGATGTTCCTGGTGCTCGTCGTGGTGATGGCGACCGTGCGGGTGCCGCGCGCGCCGCAGGTCGGCGGTGCGCCGGACGGCCGTACGGCCAAGGGGGGCTGGAAGCAGATGCTGCGGCACCGGCAGATGGTGCAGCTGTGCGTACTGGGGTTCGTGCTGTTCTTCGCCTGCTACGGACAGTTCGAGTCGGGGCTCAGCGCCTACGGCGTGGAGGCGGTCGGGGTGTCCACCTCGGCGCTGGGCACCGCGCTGGCGGCGAACACCGCGATGATCGTGGTGGCGCAGTTCGCGGTCCTGCGGTTCGTCGAGCGCGGCCGGCGGACGCGGGTCATCGCCGCGGTCGGGCTGATCTGGGCCGTCGCGTGGGTCGCGGCGGCGTACGCGGGCCTCGGGAACGGCAGCAAGGAGATGGCCACCGCCGCGTTCATCTCCACCTACGCGCTGTTCGGGCTCGGTGAGGCGATGCTGTCGCCGACCGTCGCCCCTCTTGTCGCGGATCTCGCGCCGACGGGTCTGGCCGGCCAGTACAACTCGGCGTTCGCCCTGGTCAAGCAGCTGGCGCTGGCGGTGGGGCCGGCCGTGGGCGGGCCGATGGGGGCGTCGCTGCACGGGCCGTACGTGGTGACGTTCCTGCTGTTCTCGCTGGGGATCACCTGGCTCGCGCTGCGGCTGGGGCGGCAGCTGACCGTCGCGCAGGACCAGCCGTGGCTGCACCGCAGCCGGGTCGTGGCCCAGGGGGCCGCCTCACCGGCCGGTCAGTCGGCGCACGCTTGACGCCCTAGCGGGCCTGGGGCAGGACGAACTCGCACCACACGGCCTTCCCGCCGCCGGGGGTGCGCCGGGAGCCCCAGGCCGAGGCGATGCTGGCGACGATGGCGATGCCCCGGCCCGACTCGTCGGCCGGTTCGGCGCGGCGGCGGCGCGGCAGGTGGTCGTCGCCGTCGGTGACCTCGATGATCAGGCGGCGGTCGGTGCGGCGCAGGCGCAGGCGCATGGGCGGGGTGCCGTGCTGCAGGGAGTTCGCGACGAGTTCGCTGGTGGCCAGGACGCCGTGGTCGTGCAGGTCCGGCGGGAAGCGCCAGCTGGTCAGCACGCCGGAGGCGAAGGCACGCGCGCGGGGGGCCGCCTCGACGCCGCCGAGCAGTTCCAGCGCGGCGTTGCGGAAGAGCTCGTGGTCGGGGCCGGTGCGGGCCGGGTGCTGGAGGACGAGGACGGCGACGTCGTCGTCGTGGTCCGCGGTGACGCCTGCGGAGCGCACCAGGCGGTCGCAGACGACCTGCGGGGTGCCGGTGGCGCCGGCGAGGGCTCGCCCCAGCGACGCGATGCCCTCGTCCAGGTCCTTGTCCCGGCGTTCGACCAGGCCGTCTGTGTAGAGGACGGCGGTCGAGCCGGGGCTGAGGGCGATCGAGCCGGACGCGTGCATCCAGCCGCCGGTGCCGAGGGGCGGCCCGGTGGGTTCGTCGGCGCGCTGGACCGCGCCGTGCTCGTCGCGGACGAGGATCGGCAGGTGCCCGGCGGACGCGTACACCAGGCGGCCCTCGTTGGGGTCGTGGATGGCATAGACGCAGGTGGCGATCTGGTTCGCGTCGATCTCCATGGCGAGGCCGTCCAGCAGCTGGAGCACCTCGTGCGGGGGGAGGTCGAGACGGGCGTACGCCCGCACGGCCGTCCGGAGCTGGCCCATCACGGCTGCCGCGCGGACGCCTCTGCCCATGACGTCGCCGATCACCAGGGCGGTGCGGCCGCCGCCGAGGGTGATGACGTCGTACCAGTCGCCGCCGACCGCGGCCTCGGTGCCGCCGGGGTGGTAGGTGGCGGCGACACGCAGGTCGTCGGGCTCTTCGAGCTCCTGCGGGAGCAGGGAGCGCTGGAGGGTGACGGCCGTCTCACGCTGGCGGCGTTCGCTGGCGCGCAGGCGCTCGGCGGCCTCGGCGTGGTCGGTGACGTCCGTGGCGAAGACGAGGACGCCCCCCTCGCCCTCGGTGACCGGTGTGCAGGTGAACGTGTAGGAGCGGCCGTCGGTGGCCTTGCGGGACTTCAGGGTGCGGGGGCGGCCGCTGCGCAGGACCTGGTCGAGGAGCGGGAACAGGCCCAGCTCGGCCAGTTCGGGCAGGGCCGCGCGCGCGGGTTCGCCGGTGAGGCGGGAGCCGAAGGCGGCGGCGTACGCGTCGTTGACGTAGGCGAGGCGGTGGTCGGGGCCGTGGACGAGGGCGACCAGGGCGGGGACGCGGTCGAGGACCTCACGGGCCGGCAGCTCGTCCAGGGCGGGGATCGGGCGGTCGCCGTCGGTGAGCTGCTCGACGCGGGCCGTGGGGACGGCTCCGGGGCCGTCTCCCGGACGGTCCTGGGCGAAGGCCGCCGCGGGTTCCGTCCGCGCTGCGGCGCGGCGCTGCGTTCCGGGGAGCCGGGCGCTCCAGCGCGTGAAGTTCACGAATCCTTGCCTCGTGTCGTCGTCTTCGGCCGGCTCAGGACCCGACAGGGGTCCGAGGTGCGGCGGCACCCCGGGGTCGCAGCACTGTGGTCGGGCCTGGTGGGTGAAAGGTCGGTCGTCGTCCGGGATCGGTCGGGGGTCAGTCTGGCAGGGCGGCCGTCCCGGCCGACACCCGTCAGACGCCTGCCCCGGCCGGGGAGTTCCTGGGTCCGGTCAGGACGACCCCTTCGGGTCGTCCTCCGGCCTGTGTGGATGCTTTCCACCGGCCGCGAGTTCGAACTCGGCCCGCGGATGTTCGAGTGAACCGAGCGAGACGATCTCCCTCTTGAAGAGACCGGAGAGCGTCCATTCGGCGAGGACGCGGGCCTTGCGGTTGACGGTCGGCACCCGGCTGAGGTGGTAGACGCGGTGCATGAACCAGGCCGGGTAGCCCTTGAGCCTGCGGCCGTAGATCTGGGCGACGCCCTGGTGGAAGCCGAGGGAGGCGACGGAGCCCGCGTACGCGTGCGCGTACGTCTCCAGGGGCTCGCCGCGCAGGGTGTGGACGATGTTGTCGCCGAGCACCCTGGCCTGGCGCAGGGCGTGCTGGGCGTTGGGCGCGCACAGGGTGCCGGGTTCGCGGGCGGTGACGTCGGGGACGGAGGCGGCGTCTCCGGCGGCCCACGCGTGCGTGCTGCCCTCGACCGTGAGTTCCGCGGTGCACTTCAGCCTGCCGCGCCCGTCGAGGGGCAGGTCGGTGGCGGAGAGGACGGGGTGGGGTCTGACGCCGGCCGTCCACACGACGGTGCGGGTGGGGAAGCGGGAGCCGTCGTCGAGGACGGCGACGCGGTCCGCGCAGGACTCCAGACGGGTGTGCAGCCGTACGTCGATGTTGCGGCGGCGCAGTTCGGAGACGGTGTAGCGGCCCATGTCGGCGCCGACCTCGGGGAGGATCCGGTCGGTGGCCTCGACGAGGATCCACCTCATGTCCTCGGGCCGGACGTTGTGGTAGTACCGCGTGGCGTAGCGCGCCATGTCCTCCAGTTCCCCGAGTGCCTCGACGCCGGCGTAGCCGCCGCCGACGAAGACGAAGGTGAGGGCGGCGTCCCGGACCTCGGGGTCGCGGGTGGAGGAGGCGATGTCCATCTGCTCGATGACGTGGTTGCGCAGGCCGATGGCCTCTTCGACGGTCTTGAAGCCGATGCCGTGGTCGGCGAGGCCGGGGATTGGCAGAGTGCGCGAGATCGAGCCGGGGGCGAGGACGAGTTCGTCGTAGGCGAGGTGCTCGCTGCCCGTGTGCCCCTCGGAGGCGAGTGTGGTCACGGTGGCGGTGCGGGCGGCGTGGTCGACGGCGGTGACCTCGCCGAGGACGATCCGGCACCCCGGGAGGACGGCGCGCAGCGGGACGACGACGTGCCGCGGCGAGATGGAGCCGGCCGCCGCCTCGGGGAGGAACGGCTGGTACGTCATGTACGGGTCCGGTGTGACGACCTGGATCTCGGCCTCGCCCCGGGCCAGTTCCCGTCTGAGGCGGCGCTGGAGGCGCAGGGCCGTGTACATCCCGACGTAGCCGCCGCCGACAACGAGAATGCGCGCACGTTCCTTCACCATCCCATGACGCACCCGTCGCTTGCGTTTGTCCACAGCCTCGGCGATTTGTATGACCGGTCGCCGACGTCACCGCGATTTGGCCGAATTGCCGGAGTGTTGCAAGAGTATGCAGGTCAGATGGGGTGCGCCCAGGGTGCGCGGGTGGCGGAATCGGGACGTAAACGACCCGTGCTCCGATCGAGGGGCGCTCCGTGCGGAACGTGCCCCTTCTGAATTGACCCCCTCTCAACTATGTTCGTGTGTCGACGGGGTGCAGGGGGATGCGCTCATCGGGTCCGTGAGACACACGGGACGGACTCGTTGTCCCGGGCTTGTTCCGCGACGCTCCGGCTAGCAATGACGGGGAGTGTCTCCGGGGGGAGACGTCATTACCGGGGGATCACCTATGCATGTTCAGGATTCTCGATGGGCTTCAGCGGCCGCCATCGCGCCGGCGGGTGGGGCGATGGGCTCCGCCATGAGCGCGGGTGCCGGACGCGGGGAGTCGTCGCGTACGACGCCGCTGCGCGTGGACGCGCAGCGCAATCTGGAGCACGTGCTGCGTGCGGCGCGTGAGGTCTTCGGCGAACTGGGCTACGGCGCGCCGATGGAGGACGTGGCCCGCCGGGCGCGGGTCGGCGTGGGGACGGTGTACCGCCGCTTCCCGAGCAAGGACGTCCTGGTGCGGCGGATAGCCGAGGAGGAGACCTCCCGGCTGACCGACCAGGCGCGTGCCGCGCTCGGCCAGGAGGACGAGCCGTGGTCGGCGCTGTCGCGCTTCCTGCGGACGTCGGTGGCGTCCGGCGCGGGCCGGCTGCTGCCGCCGCAGGTCCTGCGGGTCGGAGTCGCCGACGAGGGCGCCTCCGACGAGGCGCGGGTGCCGCAGCAGCGGATGCAGCCGGGCACGGGTGAGCTGCGGCTGGTGTCCGAGCCGGCTCCGGCCGTGGCGGCGGACCCGGTGGACGACGCCGGTGCGGCGGCGCTGCTCGACGTGGTGGGCCAGCTCGTGGAGCGGGCGCGTGCGGCGGGCGAGCTGCGGCAGGACGTGTCCGTGTCGGACGTCCTGCTGGTGATAGCGACGGCCGCGCCCTCCCTGCCGGACGCGGCCCAGCAGGCGGCGGCCTCGGCGCGGCTTCTCGACATCCTGCTGGAGGGTCTGCGGTCGCGGCCGCAGGGCTGATCCGGCGCCCCGGCATGCGGGGCACGCTGGTCCGGCGGTCACCCTGACCGCCGGACGCGGCGTCCCCGAAAGGGTGGACGTGTACGGGGGTTTCTGACCCACCGCCTCCCTCGAACACGGCCGCGGACACACCGGGGCGTTACGTACTGGCACTCAACTGCGGTGCAGGCAGCGGTCGTTGAGTATTCCCCGCTGCGGGGCATGTTCATGCCGTATCGCGGGGGGTCCCCACGGACGGGTGGATGTCCGTCCGCGTCAGTTCCGAGCAAAACCTGATGTGGCACCCTGACCCGGTGTCCGGGACAGGTGGAGCTGGCAGCGGGGGCTTTCCGCGATGAGCGTTGACGGGTGGGACGAGTCGCGGGACGACGGCGACGCGGCGACCCCACAGGTGCCGAGTCAGGGCGGCCGGCCGGACGTCCCGTCGCACGGTGACGTCCCGGACGACCGCGCACCGCGCGCGGAGGGCAACGTCCCGGCGCAGCGCGACCGGCGCGAGGACAGCACCCCGCCCCCGCACATGCCGCCGCCCTCGGACGTCGACCTGATCGGCCGGATGCGGGCCGGCGACGACAGCGCCTACGAGGAGCTGTACCGGCGCCACGCGCAGGCCGTACGCCGGTACGCGCGCACCTGCTGCCGTGACGCGCACACCGCCGACGACCTCACGGCCGAGGTGTTCGCCCGCATGCTCCAGGCGGTGCGGTCCGGCTCCGGTCCCCAGCACGCCGTACGCGCCTATCTGCTCACCTCGATCCGGCGGGCCGCCGCGGACTGGACGCGGTCGGCGCGCCGGGAGCAACTCGTCGACGACTTCGCCGTGTTCGCGGCGCAGTCGGCGCGGGCCGCCGAGCTGTCCGACGACGACACCCTCGACCTCGGCGCGGACGTGCGGGCCATGCACGAGGCCGAGCAGTCCCTGGCCATGCAGGCGTTCCGGTCGCTGCCCGAACGCTGGCAGGCGGTGCTGTGGCACACCGAGGTCGAGGACGAGTCGCCGAGCGAGGTCGCCACGCTGTTCGGGCTGGACGCCAACGGCACACGTGTGCTCGCCAGTCGGGCCCGTGAGGGGCTCAAGCAGGCCTACCTGCAGGCCCATGTCAGCGCCAGCCTCGCCCGGGACGGGGAGTGCGCCCGCTACGCCGACCGGCTCGGCGCGTTCGCCCGCGGCAGTCTGCGCACCCGGGCAGAACGCGGCCTGCGCAAGCACCTGGACGAGTGCGCCCGGTGCCGGGTGGCCGCGGGCCAGATCAAGGAGGTCGCCGGTGGTATCCCGGCGGTCGTCCCGGTCGCGGTCATCGGCTGGTTCGGTGCCGCCGGGTACGCCAAGGTGGCAGGGCTCGTCGCCGGGGGCGCCGGAGCGGGCGCCGCGGGAGCCGCGGGAGCCGCGGCGGCGAGCGGCGCCGGTGCCGCGGGCGGCGCGGGCGGAGGCGGCGCCGCCGCGTCCGAAGGGCTGGGCGCCCCGTTGAAGGCCGGTATCGCGGCCGGAGTCGTGGCCGTGGGCGTGGCGGCGGCGATCGTGTTCACCCTGGTCGGGCAGGACAAGCCCGCCGGGAAGACGGACGCCAAGCAGCCGCCGGTGCCCTCCCCCGTCGTCGAGGAGCCGCCGGCCCCGCGGCCCCCGCGGTCCGAGAGCCCCGCGCACCCGCCGATGGCTCCCGCGCCCAGGACCGCGCCGAAGCCGAAGCCGGTCCCGTCGCCCACGCCCGCCCCCACGCCGACGCGCCGGCCCAGCCCGCCCCCGTCGCCCAGCCCGACCCCCTCACCCGGTCCGACGCGGACCCCGGCGCCGACCACCCCGGCGCCCACCCCCACGCCCCCTCCGCCGCCGGCCCCGGTCGAGTACCGGTGGGACGAGCTCGCGTACGACCTCACCGGCGACGGCACCGGGCCCGAGATGCGGCTGGCCGAGAGCAGCTGGGTGTGGCAGCGCCAGGGCCTGTCGATCGCGGGCCGGCGCTACGCGCACGGGGTCACCGTGCACGGCCGGTCCTCCGTCACCGTCGACCTCAACCGGCGGTGCAGCGCCTACGAGGCGCGCGTCGGCGTCGACGACTCGACGCTGGGGCTCGGCAGGTTCACCTTCTCGGTGCGCGCCGACGGGGTCCGGCTGTGGAACTCCGGCCCGGTGAAGGCGGGTGACGCCGCGGTGCCCGTCCATGTGGACCTCACCGGGCGCCGGACCGTGCAGCTCGTCGTGGAGCCGCACAGCACCTTCGACCCGCTGCTGCCCGCGGACTGGGCGGACTCGAAGTTCCGCTGTTCCTGACGCCGTTCGGGAGCGTCCCCGCGCGATGTAACCCGGATCACACGCACGCGGTGCATCGTTTCGCGATGCCCAGTGTCTTTCCCTGAATGTAGGGGGCCGGTGGCGACAGGGGACGGTGGGCGTGGAGCAGAGTCGGGCCGAAGGGTTCGACGGGTTCGTGGCAGCTCGCTGGTCGGCGTTGTTCCACCTGTCCCGTCTCCTCGTGGGTGGCGATCGGCACCGGGCCGAGGACCTCCTCCAGGACGCGATGGTCAAGCTGTGGTTCGTCTGGCCCCGGATCGCGGAGGAGGCGCCGGAGGCGTACGTACGGAAAGTGCTGGTGCGCGCGGCGGCCCGGTCGGCCCGGCGGCGCTGGTGGGGGGAGCGGCCGGTCGAGCAGTTGCCCGACCTGCCCGGGGCCGGGGACGTGTCCGCCGCCGTGGTGGAGCGCTCCCGGCTGGAGGCCGCGCTGGCCCAGCTGCCGCCGCGGCAGCGGGCCGCGGTGGTCCTGCGCTACTACCAGGACCTGTCGGAACGGCAGGTGGCCGAGGTGCTGGGGTGCCCGGTGGGCACCGCGCGGTCCCACGCCTCGCGGGGCGTGGCACGGCTGCGCCGCCTCCTGTCCGACGTGATCGAGCCGGTGGGGTGAAGAAGCCGATGGACCACTTCGAGCGGGAGCTGGCGCGGATGATGCGCGACTCCCGGGAGTACATCCCCTTCGAGCCGGAGCACCGGACACGGCTGCACGCCGGGGTGCGGACCCACCGGCGCGTCCGGGCGGTGAAGCGGGCCGCCGGCTCGGTGCTGGCCGTCGTCGGCATCGGCATCGGCTTCGCCTACTTCGCCCTGCCCCACGACCGGGGTGACGGACGCCCGCAGGGCCCGTTCCCGCGTCCGGCGACGGCCCCCGCCTCCCCGGGCCCCACACCTTCGCCGGAACTCTCGGCCCCCAGCGAGTCGCCGTCGGAGTCGCCGACCGGGTCCGCCGGCACCTCCTCGCCGTCGACCACCGCTCCGACGGCCGGCCGGGAGTCCCCGACCGTCGACCCGACCAGGACCGAGAACCGGGACGCCGACGGGACGGAGACCGAGGCCGGGTCGGACGCGGACACGACAACCGAGCGACCGCCGGACCGGGACACCAGCCCGCCCACGAACACCCCGGACGGCCTCCCCTCGCCCACGGAGGTCTCCGCAACGGTCTCGGAGGAGTCCTTCTAGCCGCCCCCGCCGACCGGGCCCCGCCCGCCCGACCCTGACCACCCGCGGCAGGTCACCACCGTGACGCCCCACGCGCCTTCGGCATGCCCTGCGCCAGAGAACGAACCTGGATGGAACGTGACAAACCTGATGGATCATCTGCCGCTCCGTACGCCTCTCGCGGCGGAGCAGCGCGAGCCGGTCCTGGACGTGGTCGTCCCGGTCCACAACGAGCAGGCGGACCTGGAGCGCAGTGTGCGGCGGCTGCACGCCCATCTGCGCGAGACCTTCCCGTACCCGTTCCGGATCACCGTCGCGGACAACGCCAGCACGGACGCGACCCCGGCGATAGCCGCCCGGCTGGCCGCGGAACTCCCGGAGACGGAGTGGCTGCGGCTCGCCGGGAAGGGGCGCGGCCGGGCGCTGCACACGGCGTGGTCCCGGTCCCGGGCGCCGGTCCTGGCGTATCTGGACGTGGACCTGTCGACGGATCTCGCCGCGCTGCTGCCACTGGTCGCCCCCCTGATCTCCGGGCACTCCGACATCGCGATCGGGACCCGCCTCGCGCGCGGCTCGCGTGTGGTGCGCGGCCCCCGCCGGGAGGTCATCTCCCGGTGCTACAACGTCCTGTTGCGCTCGACCCTGGCGGTGGGCTTCAGCGACGCGCAATGCGGGTTCAAGGCGGTGCGGCGGGACGTGGCCGAACGGCTGCTGCCGTTGGTGCAGGACCCGGGGTGGTTCTTCGACACAGAGATGCTGGTGATCGCCGAGCGGGCGGGGCTGCGCATCCACGAGGTGCCGGTGGACTGGGTCGACGACCCCGACAGCCGCGTCGACATCTGGGCCACGGCACTGGCCGACCTGCGCGGCATCGCCCGGATCGGCGCGGCACTGGCCCGGGGCACCCTGCCCACGGCCAGGCTGCGCCGGCGGGACGACGGGCAGCCCGACGGCCTGGCGGGGCAGTTGCTGCGCTTCGGCGCCGTGGGGGCCGTCAGCACCCTGGGCTACATCCTGTTGTACGCGCTGCTGCGCCCGGCGGCGGGACCGCAGGCGGCCAACGCGCTCGCCCTGCTGGTGTGCGCGCTCGCCAACACGGCCGCGAACCGGCGGCTGACGTTCGGCGTGCGCGGCCGGGGCGGCGCGCTGCGCCACCAGGCCAAGGGACTGCTGGTGTTCCTGGTCGGCCTGGCCCTGACCAGCGGGTCACTGGCCGTCCTGCACCGCCTCGCTCCGGACGCCGCCCATCTCACGGAGCTCGTGGTGCTCGTCGCCGCCAATCTGGCCGCGACCCTGCTGCGCTTCCTGCTGCTGCGCGCCTGGGTGTTCCGCGCGAGCCGGCGCGGCACGGGGACGCGGGTATGAACGGCACCCTGAGTCCCGTCGTCCGCCCCGCCGCCGCCCCGCCCGCCCGGACCGGCCGGGACCGCCTCGACGAGGTACGGCGCAGGGCCGGGCAGCTCGCCCGCGCGCACCTGCCGGTCATCCTCCTGTACGGCGCCCTGAAGCTCACCGGCTTCCTGGTCTTCCTGCACCTGCTGGACTCCTCGGGCGACTTCCGGCGCAAGCACCCCCGCTTCGGCGGCGGCGCCCACGCCTGGGACGTCCTGGCCAGCTGGGACGGCTGGTGGTACCAGCAGATCGCCGCGCACGGGTACGACCCGGCGCTGGTGCGCATCCCCGACGCCACCGGGCTGATCACCCTGGAGGGCAACTCCGCGGCGTTCTTCCCGCTCTACCCGGCCACGATGCGGCTGGTCTCCGACGTCACCGGCCTCGGCCTGTACGGCGCGGGCCTGCTGGTCTCGATCGTCTCCTCCTTCGTCGCGGCCCTGGGCATCCACGCCGTCGCCGCCCGCTTCGGCGGCCACCGCGCCGGGCTCGCCGCCGCCGGCCTGTGGGCCGTGTGGCCCGGCTCGGGCACGGAGTGGTCGGGGTACTCGGAGTCCCTTTACGTCGCTCTCGCCGTGTGGGTGTGCCACGCGGTGATGAACGACCGCTGGCTCACCGCGGGCGTCCTCACCTTCGCCGCAGGACTGAGCCGCCCCACCTCGGTGGCCCTGATCGCCGCGCTCACCGTGGCCGCGCTGCGGGCGCTGCACCGCCGCCACGACGGGGACGTGGCCCGCCCGCTCACCGCGATCCTGGGGGCCCCGCTCGGGCTGGCCGGCTATCTGCTGTACGTCGGCGACCGGATGGGACGGCTCGACGGCTACTTCGCGCTGCAGAAGGGCGCCTGGGCCCACTCCTTCGACTTCGGCGAGCAGACCCTCGACGTCTTCGCCTCCGTGGCGGTGGGCCGGCGCGACTACCTCTTCCCGTTCCCCGTGGAGGACCTGATCGGGGTGCTGGTGGTCCTGCTGGGCCTGGCGCTGATCCCGCTGCTGATCCGGCTGCGCCCGCCGTCCGTGCTGGTCGTCTACACGGTGCTGACCTTCGTCCTGGTCCTCGGCAGCCAGCAGATCTTCGGGAACGTCTCCCGGTATCTGCTCCCGGCCTTCCCGCTGTTCGTGCCGCTCGCCCTGAAACTGCGCACCCTGAGCATGCCGTTGCTGTGCGGGCTGCTCGGTCTGGCCGCGGCGGCCTCGGGCTCGTACGCGGGCTATGTGCTCTTCGAGCTGGGCGTGCCCTGACGGGCCCGCCGCCTACCGGCCCGCCGCGCCCGCCCCGAGGGCTCCGCGCTGGGGCCGGATGCCCGCCGGTACGGCGCGGGCGCGGGCCGGGGTGCCCGTCCAGCAGGTGCCCCGGCGGGACAGCAGGCGGCCCAGCCACAGTTCGAGGGAGACCAGGTCGGCCAGGCCGTCCAGGGGGAGGGGTTCGCCCTCGGCTGCGGACCGCAGGGCCTTGCGGACCACCCGTGCCTCCACCAGCCCCGCCTGGGCGAGCAGGGGGCTGCCGAAGAGGTCCATCAGGGGTTCGGACGCCACCCGCAGGCCGGTCCGCGCCGCCACCGCCGCCGGCGCGTGCGAGGGGGCGCCCCAGCCGGGCGGGAGGTCGGCCACGCCGGCGCCCTCCAGGACCGTGCGGAGGATCGCGGCGCGGGCGCCGGGCCGGACGCGCAGGGCCTCCGGCAGGGCCCGGCAGGCGCGGACGACCTGGTTGTCCAGGAACGGGGTGTGCAGGCGCTGGGAGCGGATCTCTGCGGCCTGCTCCAGGACGCGGATGTCGGCGGCGTGCCGGGCGAGGGCCGCCCGCGCGCGGTAGTCGCCGGGGCGCTGGCCGGGGCCGACGCCGTTGCGGCCCGTCGCCGTCTGCAGGCGAACCGATACTTCAGCCAGTGCCTCCCCGGTCAGCCAGCGGGCCGCCGGCCCGGGTCTGGCCCAGGTGAGCGCGGCGAGCGAGGCCCCCACCGCGCCGCCCGGCTCCTCGAAGCGGTGGTCCATCAGACGGGCGGCCAGGGTCTCCAGGCCCGCGCGGTACGGGGTGCGGGCGAGCTTGCGGGCCGCGCCGTACACGCGCGCGGGGACCAACACCGAGCCGTCCGCCTTGGTCAGCGCGGCGACCGGCCGGACCAGGTGCCGGCGCTTGCGGTCCATCAGCAGGTCGGCCAGGCGGGCCGGGTGGGCGTCCAGGACCTGCCGGGCGCCGTAGCCGGTGAAGTGGTCCGCGCTGCCGGACGCCAGACGGGCGCGGTGCCGTGCCGCCGTCACCAGGCTGGGCCCCGGCTCGTCCGTGAGCGGGCCGTCCAGGTCGGCGTAGGGCAGGGTCTCGTCACCGCCCGCCACCACCACGTGGTGCAGGCGGGGGTTGGCCGCCAGGGCCCCGGCCCGCTCCAGCTCGGCCTCGCGGCCGCCGACGGCGAGGTCGTTGAAGGTGACCGCCAGCAGGCGCTCGCCCGCGCCGGTGCCGTGTCCCAGGACGGTTCCCGGCATACCGGGCAGGCCGGCGGCGAGCAGGGCCAGGGTGCCCGAGGCGGGCCCGCCGGACAGGTCGGCGCCGATGCCGGGCACGGGCATCCCGCGCGCGGCGCGCCGCTCGGCCGGGCCCATTCCGGGTACCGGCCCCGGGTCGATGTCCGGCACATGACGGGGCGCGGACAGACGCGCGCGTACGGCGTCCACCAGCGCGTCGCGTACGGCGTCCACCGCGCTGTCGGGGTCGGCCGACGGTGCCGCCACCGCCAGCGAGGCGACGGGTTCGTACCCGGCGACCTCACGCGCCCCGGCGCGCAGGATCAGCGCATGCCCGGGCGGGATGCGCCGTACGCCGTCGTACGGCGTGGAGTCGTGCACCGCGGCCGGTACGTCGGGGGCGGCGAGCAGCGCCGCCAGGTGCCCGAAGTCGAGGTTGGCCTCGATGAGGTCGGCCAGCGGGAGGGCGGCGGTCGCGTAGGCGGTGCCACCGGCCCAGGGGGTGTAGAAGACGGGCCGGGCGCCCGCGAGGTCGCCGCACACCGTGACCCGGCGGCCGACCTGCACGACGGCGGTGTAGCTGCCGGGCCAGGCCGTCAGATGGCGCAGGGCGCCCCCGCGCGCGGCGAACAGCCCGAGGCGCAGCTGCTCGTCGCTGGCCCCGCAGGTGCCGAGGACGGCGATGCGGTTCTGTGCGTCGGCCTTGACCACGCGCACCTCGTCCGGGCGCCAGTCCCCGACCGCCCACAGCGGGTCCGGGTCGCCCCACAGGAGCTGGGAGCCGACCGGGTGCACGGTCTCGCCGTCCGGCCCGGTGGCGCCGGCGGAGCCGACTCCGGCGGCCACCGCGGCGGTGCTGCTCCATCCCACCAACCACCGCATCGACGCCTCCACGGGCTGTGGACAACCAGGTGCACGGTATGAACCGGGTCACCATGCTGCCATGAAGGAGGCGCGCCGGAGCGGCGACGGAGCCGCTCGACGTCGTTGAATGCGCCCGCGTCCGCGCCCCCGCCCGCGTCGTGTGCGACCCCAACTGCCGTACGAGGCAGGGCTGTCGGGCCGAGGACCGGGGCGGATCGGCCATCATCCGCGACCTGAATGCGCCCCCGGTACGCTCCCCGAAAACGCCTTTCGCGCCCTCAAGTTCCGTGGTGGGAGCGGAAATCACCCCTGCGGGCCGGGGTCGGTTTTCGGCCAAATCGGCGCTGTAGGAGCAGGCTTACGCACACTCCGTGCAAGCCCTGGGGACTACTCGCCGTGCTCGTCGCGCGCGCAGTCCGGGGAACGGAGTGCGCCCCCCGGACCGTTCCGCCGCCCGCGGGGATGGAGGCGGCGGAATCCCCCAGCCCACTGGATCCAGTACAGCGGGCCGACCCACGCGAGATCCATGGAACCGCTCCCCCGGTGGCCGGAGAAGAGCGCACATGCGGGCGCACGGCCACACAGCGGGAGCACGGCACAACTGTGCGTAGGGGGTGCGCACTTGAGTGCGGACCACAATCCCGCCATCCGGAAGAATGCCCCTTAACGCTTGGGATGCGGCGAACTACGCTGGGTTTACGAATGCCGCACGGTTATGCCAGGGCGGCAGCCGTCTGTGTCGAGGGGTGGCGCATGTCCAGGGAGCAACGCGGGCCGAACGAAAAACTCGGCGCCGTTCTCGCCCTCGCGGGAATCAGCAACGCCGGCCTCGCGCGGCGCGTCAACGATCTTGGCGCCCAGCGGGGACTGACACTTCGCTACGACAAGACGTCGGTGGCGCGCTGGGTGTCGAAGGGCATGGTGCCGCAGGGCGCCGCGCCGCACCTGATCGCCGCCGCTATCGGCCAGAAGCTCGGCCGCCCGGTGCCGCTCCACGAGATCGGCCTGGCGGACGCCGACCCCGCGCCGGAGGTGGGCCTCGCCTTCCCCCGGGACGTGGGACAGGCGGTGAGGTCGGCGACGGAGCTCTACCGTCTCGACCTGGCCGGGCGCCGCGCCGGCTCCGGCGGCATCTGGCAGTCCCTGGCCGGCTCCTTCGCGGTGACCGCGTACGCGACACCCGCGTCGCGGTGGCTGATAACACCGGCCGACTCGTCGGTCGCCCGTGAGGTGGGCCCGTCCGAGGGCTCCGGCGCACCGCTCAAAGTCGGCCACAGCGATGTGCAGAAGCTCCGCGAGGCGGCCGAGGACGCCAGGCGGTGGGACTCCAAGTACGGCGGCGGTGACTGGCGTTCGTCCATGGTGCCCGAGTGCTTACGGGTCGAGGCGGCCCCACTGCTGCTCGCCTCGTACTCCGACGAGGTGGGCCGCGCCCTGTTCGGCGCCTCCGCCGAACTCACCCGTCTCGCCGGCTGGATGGCCTTCGACACCGGTCAGCAGGAGGCCGCGCAGCGGTACTACATCCAGGCGCTGCGGCTCGCCCGCGCGGCGGCCGACGTGCCCCTCGGCGGGTATGTGCTGGCGTCGATGTCCCTGCAGGCCACCTACCGGGGCTTCGGCGACGAGGGCGTCGACCTCGCGCAGGCCGCCCTGGAGCGCAACCGCGGCCTCGCCACGGCCCGCACCATGAGCTTCTTCCGCCTCGTCGAGGCGCGCGCCCACGCCCGCGCGGGCGACGCGCAGGCGGCCGGCGCCGCCCTGAAGTCGGCCGAGGGCTGGCTGGAGCGCTCCCGGGAGGGCGACCACGACCCGTCGTGGCTCGGCTTCTACTCCTACGACCGCTTCTGCGCGGACGCCGCCGAGTGCTACCGGGACCTGAAGGCGCCCCGCCAGGTGCGCAGGTTCACCGAGCAGGCCCTGTCGAAGCCGACGGAGGAGTTCGTGCGCTCGCACGGACTGCGGCTCGTCGTGTCGGCGGTCGCCGAGCTGGAGTCGGGCAACCTCGACGCGGCGTGCGAGCAGGGGGTGCGGGCGGTGGAGGTCGCCGGGCGGATATCGTCCGCGCGCACCACCGAGTACGTGAAGGACCTGCTGCACCGCCTGGAGCCGTACGGCGACGAGCCGAGGGTGGTCGAGCTGCGGGAGCGGGCCCGCCCGCTGCTGATGACACCTGCCTGAGCGCGCCTCCCGGGTTTGACCGCGCTGTCGGTGGCGCAGGGCATTATCGGAACCGGGAGGTGGTGCTGGTGCGGGCGCTCGCTCTGGACTGTGACGTGCTCGTGGTCGGCGGCGGCATCGTCGGGCTGGCCACGGCCTACGCGGTCACGCGTGCCGCCCCGGGCACCCGGGTGACCGTCCTGGAGAAGGAGCCCGGCCCGGCCCGCCACCAGACGGGGCGCAACAGCGGGGTGATCCACAGCGGCGTCTACTACCGCCCCGGCTCCCTCAAGGCCCGGTACGCGGTGGGGGGCGCCGCCGAGATGGTCAAGTTCTGCGCGGAGTACGGCGTCGCGCATGCCGTGACCGGCAAGCTGATCGTCGCCACCGGACGCGAGGAACTCCCCCGGCTGCACGCCCTGGCCCAGCGCGGCCGGGAGAACGGCATCGCGGTGCGGGAGCTGGGCGCCGCGCAGATCGCGGAGCACGAACCCGAGGTGGCGGGCCTGGCCGCCCTCCATGTGCCGACGACCGGCGTCTGCGACTTCGCCGAGGTGGCCCGCCGGCTGGCGGAGGCGTCCGGCGCCGAGATCCGCTACGGCGCGCGGGTCGAGCGTGTCGACCGCAGGCCCTCGCTGGGGGTGGCCGTGCGCACCGCGCGCGGGGACGTCGTGCGCGGCCGCGTCCTGGTGAACTGCGCCGGGCTGCACTGCGACGAGGTGGCCCGGCTGACCGGGGACGACCCGGCGGCGCGGATCGTGCCGTTCCGGGGCGAGTACTACACGCTGAGGCGGCCCGAGCTGGTGCGGGGCCTGGTGTACCCGGTGCCGGACCCGGCGTTCCCGTTCCTCGGCGTGCACCTCACGCGCGGCATCGACGACGGCGTGCACATCGGCCCGAACGCGGTCCCCGCGCTGGCCCGCGAGGGCTACCGCTGGGGCGTCGTACGGCCCCGGGAGGTCGGCTCGGTCCTGGCCTGGCCCGGGGCGTGGCGCATGGCCCGGCGGCACTGGCGGTACGGGGCGGGCGAGCTGCACCGGTCGCTGTCCAAGGCGGCGTTCACGGAGGCGGTGCGCCGGCTGCTGCCCGCCGTGGAGGCCGGCGACCTGGTGCCGGCGGCGGCCGGGGTCCGCGCCCAGGCGGTCCTGCGCGACGGCTCGCTGGTGGACGACTTCCTGATCCGCGAGGGCCCGCGCGCGGTCCACGTGCTGAACGCGCCGAGCCCGGCGGCGACGGCCTCCCTGCCCATCGGACGCGAGGTGGCCCGCCGGGCGCTGGCTGCGCTGGAGACCGCCTGAGCCGGGCCTGAGCCGGCCGTACGGGCCGGGCCCGCGGCCCGGGGGGCCGGCGCCGGAGAGCACGTAAAATCGATGCCACTGTGTCTGATTCCCGCAACGCCCCCGAAGCCGCACCACCCGGTGCCCCCGCCGCCGGTACCTCCGGCGAGCAGGGCCCGCACACCTCCGGTGCCCCCGTCCGGCCCAGCCGGGCCAAGGGGGAGCCGCGGTTCCCCGACGGGCCCAAGCCCGACCCGGCCGGATCGCACTTCGAGCGGCGGATCCGCAGCTTCCAGCCCCGGCGCAGCCGGGTCACCGCCGGGCAGGCGGACGCGTTGCAGCGGCTGTGGCCGCAGTGGGGCCTGGACATCGACGGGCAGCGCGTCATCGACCTGCCCGAGCTGTTCGGCGACGACCGTCCGGTCGTGCTGGAGATCGGGTTCGGGATGGGCGAGGCCACCGCGCAGATGGCCGCGGCGGACCCGGACACCAACATCCTCGCCGTCGACGTGCACACTCCCGGCCAGGGGAACCTGCTGAACCTCGCCGAGCACCACGGCCTGCGCAACGTCCGCGTCGGCAACGGCGACGCCATCATCCTGCTGCGCGAGATGCTCGCACCGGACTCGCTCGACGGGCTGCGCGTCTACTTCCCGGACCCCTGGCCGAAGAAGCGGCACCACAAGCGGCGCCTCATCCAGCCCGCGTTCCTGGACCTCGCCGCGACCCGGCTGAGGCCCGGCGCGCTGGTGCACTGCGCCACCGACTGGGAGCCGTACGCCGAGCAGATGCTCGAGGTGCTGACGGCCCATCCGGACTTCGAGAACACACGGCCCGACGGCGGTTTCGCGCCGCGTCCCGCGCACCGGCCCCTGACCCGTTTCGAGGGCCAGGGACTGGACAAGGGTCATGTGGTGAACGACCTGCTCTTCCGCCGCGTACAGCGGTAGGAGCGGCGGGCGGACAGCACCTGCGAGAACACCCGCAGCACCCCCGACAGCAGCCCCTCACCGGCGCCCCGGCACCCTCGCGCCGCTGCGGGCGGCGCCCCCGTCTCGTTAGGGTCGAAGCCGTGGCCACCTGCCCCCCGCACCCGACGCATCCCCCCGCCCCCACCGGTGGCGCGCTGCGGCACGCGCACTGGTGGCAGCGGCGCTGGGTGCCCTACGCCGCGCTCAGCACCCTGCTGGCGCTCTCCGGGCTCGTCATCCTGGCCCTGGTGCGCGAGCAGACCGGCACGGAGGGCTTCCTGGTCGGGCTCGGCCTCGCGGTCCTGCCGGTCCCGCTGCTCGTCGCGTCCTTCCGCTGGCTGGACCGGGTCGAGCCGGGCCCCTGGCGGAATCTGGTGTTCTCCTTCGCCTGGGGCGCCTGCGCGGCGGCGCTCATAGCCATCGTGGCGAACAGCTTCGCCACGCGATGGATAGCGACCGCGACGGCGGACCCGTCCCACGCGGACACCCTGGGCGCGACGGTCATAGCCCCCGTCGTGGAGGAGACGGCGAAGGCCGCGGCCGTCCTGCTGCTCTTCCTCTTCCGCCGCCGGGACTTCAGCGGGCTCCTGGACGGTGTGGTGATCGCCGGGGTCACCGCCACCGGGTTCGCCTTCACCGAGAACATCCTCTACCTCGGCACCGCCTTCGGTACCGACCAGCTGTCCGGGGACAGCGGCATCGCCTCCGTGACCGCGGCGACCTTCTTCGTCCGCGTCGTCATGTCGCCCTTCGCGCATCCCCTGTTCACCGTGCTCACCGGCATCGGCTTCGGCGCCGCCGCGCTGTCCGGGGAGCGCCAGCGGGTGCGGCGCGTGCTCCTGCCGCTGTCGGGGCTGCTGCTGGCGATGGGCATGCACGCCCTGTGGAACGGCTCGTCGACGTTCGGCGCGTTCGGGTTCTTCGCCGTGTACGCGGCCTTCATGGTGCCCGCGTTCGGGCTGCTGGTCTGGCTGGTGCTGTGGACGCGGTACCGCGAGCTGCGGACCGTGCGCGAGGAACTGCCCGCCTACGCCGTCGCCGGATGGCTCTCCCCCGCCGAGCCGTTCGCGCTGGGCTCGATGCGGGACCGCCGGCTGGCCCGGCAGTACGCCCGCCGGCACGGGGGACGCCCCGCGGCCCGGGCGGTGGCCCAGTACGAGGCGTACGCCACCTCGCTGGCGTTCCTGAGACGCCGGGGCCGCCGGGGCCGGGCCGGCGCGGACTTCGTGATCCGGGAGGGCGAGCTGCTGAACGAGCTGTGGCGGCGCCGCGCGTGGGCCCGCCCGGCCCTGGAGCACGCGCTCACCGCGCGCACCTGGCCGGCCCCCGCGTACCCGGCCCAGGCCTCCGGCCACTGGTGGCCGCAGCCGTACGCCCCGAACGGGCACGCCCCCGGTTCACCGGGCCCGGCCTGGAACCCCTACCAGGTCTGACGGCTCAGTCGGACGCCTCCGTCAGCCGGCGCAGCTCGTCGTCCGTCAGGGTCAGCTCGGCCACGCCGAGCAGGGCGGGCAGCTGTTCCGTGGTGCGCGCCGAGGCGATGGGGGCGACGACCGTCGGGCGGGAGAGGAGCCAGGCCAGGGCCACCGTGGCGACCGGCACGCCGTGGGCGGCGGCCACCTCGTCCAGCGCGGCCAGCACCCGCCGCCCCCGCTCGGTCTCCGCGTACTGTCCGGCGCCCTGCGCACGCGGGCTGTCCACCGTGGTGCCCGGACGGTACTTGCCGGTGAGGAAGCCCGCCGCGAGCGCGTAGTACGGCACCGCGGCCAGGTTCTCCCGCTCCGCGAGGTCCTGGAGCGCGCCCTCGTAGGTGTCACGGGAGACCAGGTTGTAGTGGGGCTGGAGCGCCACGTACCGGGCCAGGCCCTCGCGGTCGGAGAAGGCGAGGGAGGCCGCCAGCCGCTCGGCGGAGATGTTGGACGCGCCGATGTGCCGGACCTTGCCGGCCTTCACCAGTTCGTCCAGGGCGCCGATGATCTCCTCGACCGGCACCTCCGGCTGGTCGAAATGGGTGTAGTACAGGTCGATGCGGTCGGTGCCGAGGCGGCGCAGCGAGGCGTCGGCGGCCGCCTTGATGGTGGCCGCTTTCAGGCCGCGGAAGTCGGGGTGCTGGCTGACCTTGGTGGCGATCACGACGTCGTCCCGGTTACCGCGGGCCCTGAGCCAGTTGCCGATGACGGTCTCGGACTCACCGCCCACATGGCCCTCGACCCACGCCGAGTACGAGTCGGCCGTGTCGATGAAGTTGCCGCCCGCCGCGGTGTAGGCGTCGAGGACGGCGAAGGAGTCTGCCTCGTCGGCGGTCCACCCGAAGACGTTGCCGCCCAGGCAGAGGGGGAAGACCTCGAGGCCGGAAGAGCCGAGCTTGCGCAATGAAGTCATGTAAGTCACCAACGACGGCGGCGGTACCGGCGATTCCGCTTCGGAGATGAATTCCGTGCAAAAAAGGGGCGATCCGGCGCACCGAGGACCGGCAGCCCTGACGTCGGGGGGTCGTCGTCAGGACCGCCGGGGATCAGGTGGGGAGGGTGCTCAGGGGGTGAGGCCCTTGCCGCGCAGCCAGGCCAGCGGGTCGATGCCGCCCGCGCTGCCGTCGGGGTGCACCTCGAGGTGCAGGTGGGCGCCCGTCACGTTGCCCGTGGCGCCGACGCGGCCGATGACGTCACCGGTGTTGACCTTCTGGCCGACGCTGACGCTGATCGAGGACTGGTGGGCGAACCAGATCTCGGTGCCGTCGTCGAGGGTGAGCTCGGTCTTGTAGCCGTAGGAGCCGTCCCAGCCGGCGAAGGTGATCGTGCCGGAGTGGACGGCCTTGATCAGGGTGCCGGTCGGCGCGGCGAAGTCGAGGCCCGTGTGGTGCCCGGACGACCAGTAGGCGCCGGCCTCACCGAACGTCGAGGTGAGGGTGTACGAAGAGGTCGGCAGCGTGTACTGCTTGGCCAGCTCGGCGAGACGCTCGGCCTCGGCCTTCTTGCGGGCCTCCTCCTCGGCGGCGGCCTTCGCGGCGGCGGCCTTCTCCTTGGCCTCCTTCTCCGCCTTGGCGGCCGCCTCGGCGACCTCCTTCTCGGCGGCGGCGACGGCGGCCGCGGCGGCCTTGCTGTCGACCTGGTCCTGCTGGAACTCGGCCTGGGCGATGATCCGGCTGCGCAGCGCCTCACCGGCGTCGGAGCCGCTCCGGGCGGTCTCCTCGCCGGTCTCGCCCATGGTGCTGAGGGCGGTGGTGGTGTCGCCCGCGGCGGAGTCGTCGTCGGAGATCAGGGGCAGGTCGGGAAGGGTGATGGCGACCGGCGGCTTGCCGCTCTGCGCGGTGGCCATGCCGCCCGCGCCGACGGCCGCTATGACGCCGACGCCGAGAACCGTGGAGCTGCGGGCGAGTCCCCCGCCGCGCTGCTTGGAGACGCGGTGCCTGCCGCGCACGGGGCGGAGGGACTCCGCGGTGGGGTTCCACTCCTCGAAGGGGCCGTCGTCGGTGCGGTCGTAGCCGAAGGTGTCGGCGGTGCGCTGACCGGGTACGAACGGGGCATGGGGAGCAGGACGGTTCGACGCCACGTGGGCGTACTCCTTTCCTTCCTTCTCGCCTACCGGGTTAGCTGACGGGTTCGGAGCAGGAAGGTCTCCTACGCGCGTATACGTACCGTGATGTCACGGTGGTATCCGCGCGATTCACCCCAAGGTGGTGGTTCCCCGGTTCCTTCGCAGGATTCGGCGCGTGCGCACGGAGCCGCCTCTTGTGACGGCTGGGACGACCGCGCTGCGTTATCGAACGTTAATAGACGCGGGGTACGGATTCCAAGCCGTTCCACTTGATCATTAACGTTTTCCGGCTGGACTTACGGGTCATGAGCGGGCCAAATCGGGCGAGTTGCTCTCGTCGATTCGCCCATCCGTTTCTGACGGTGTATCAGTCGTTATGCGGAGGGGATTCGTTCACTCACCGTCCGTGAGAGACGTCAGGGGCGGCGCACGGCCAGGAGGGCCAGATCGTCCGCCATGCCGCCCCCGGAGTGCCGGCGTGCCTCGGCCGCCAGCGTCCCGAGCAGCACGGCCGGTTCGCGCAGCGCGTCGGCCCGCCCCGCCAGAGCCTGCTCGGGGTCGTAGAAGCGGCCTGTGCGGTCGCGTGCCTCCGACAGCCCGTCGGTGTAGAGCAGCAGCGTCGCCCCGCTCGGGAACTCGGCCTCGTCGGCCCGGTCGGGCCAGGTGCCGAGCCAGCCCATGCCGAGCGGCAGCGCGGGATCGCTCGCGGACAGCGGCCGCACGGCTCCGTCGGCGTACAGCAGCAGCGGCGGGGGGTGCCCCCGGTTGACGACACGCACCTTCGGCGCGCCGTGCGGCAGTTCGGCGAGGACGGCGGTGGTGAAGCCCTCGCGGGGGTCCCCTCCGTCGCTCCGGCCGCTCTCGCGTGCCAGGGCCCGCTCCAGCCGCTGCGCGACCGCCTCCAGGGTGGTCTCCTGCTCGGCGGCCTCCTGGAAGGCCCCGATCATGGCGGCGACGGCGCCGACCGCGCCGAGCCCCTTGCCGCGCACGTCGCCCACGATCATCCGGACGCCGTGCGGGGTGTCCTGCACGGCGTACAGGTCGCCGCCGATGGAGGCGTCCTCCTGGGCCGCCTCGTAGAGCGCGGCCACCTGGAACCCGCCGACCCGTTCGGCCGGTTCGGGCAGGAGGGCGCGCTGGACGGCCTCGGCGACACGGCGGGCGGAGGCCAGGCGTTCGCCGCTGCGGCGGACGAGGACGTTGATGACGACGGCGAGCGCGGAGACGACGACCACGGTGACCAGTTCGGTGACCGCCTCCACCGTCTCCAGCCCGCCGACGGTGAACCGCACGACGAGCAGCGCGCAGACGGCGGCGGCCCCGGTGCACACCGTGCCGTGCAGCGAGTAGAGGGGGGCGGCGACGAGGGGCGCGGCGGTGAGGAAGGGGGCGCCGGAGAACGCGAGGGGGGAGGCGAAGTCGTAGGCCAGTCCGGCCGCGATCAGCAGGGCGGGCAGCGCCCGGACCGACCGGCGCACGTACGAGATTCGCCCTTCCTCCACCTGACCAGGGTTGCCGAAGCGGTGGCGGCGGGCGAGCGGGGTCGTCCGACCGGGGGGACACGGCCGGGGACGGCCCGGAAAACACTCAGGGCCGGAACTGATGAGTTCCGGCCCTGAGCCTTCAGTAGCGGGGACAGGATTTGAACCTGCGACCTCTGGGTTATGAGCCCAGCGAGCTACCGAGCTGCTCCACCCCGCGTCGATGTGTCCATAGTACGCCATCTCCGGGACCCGCCGTGCACGCCCTTGCGCGGGCCCCGCCGGCCGGCGCTTTCGCGGCCGGGCCGGGGCCCGGGTCACACGGGCAGCGCCGGACGGGTGTCAGGGCGCCAGGTGGGCGTTGGGAGCCGCGGCCCGGCCCGCGTACTCGGGCAGCACGAGCACGTCCACCCCTTCGGCGGCCAGCATCCCGCTGCCGTCGGCGTCGGTGACGAAGGTGTCCGGCTCGCGCCAGGCCGTCACCACCCGCCGCACCCCGGCCGCCAGGATCAGCCGGGCGCAGGGCGTGGGCCGGGAGGTACGGTGCGTGCAGGGCTCCAGGCTGCTGTAGACGGTGGCGCCGGCCAGTCTCGGGTCGCCGGGCGCGATCTTGGCGAGGGCCGCCTCCTCGGCGTGCACGACGGGGTCGCCGGCCTCCCGGGAGTGGCCCCGCGCCAGCTCCGTGCCGTCCGCGGCGACCACGACCGCCCCGACGCTGAACGCGGTGGGCGAGGGCGGGCACTGTGCGGCCAGGTCGCAGGCGAGGGCCAGCCAGTGCCGGTCCGCGGCGGCCGGGAGGACGCCGGTGCCGGGGGCGGTCGGCTCGTAGCGCGTCAGCACCACGTCCTCGATGCGCCGGGTCTCCACCAGCCGGAGCCGGCCCCCCTGGTACCCGCCGGGCCCGAAGAGCCGGGGTGCCCGGAGGTCGCCCACGAACAGCGGCGCGAGCACCAGCTGCAGTTCGTCGGCGAGTCCCTGGCGCAGCAGCTGCGTGTGGACGGTGCCGCCGCCCTCCACCATCAGCCGCTCGACGCCGCGCGCCTCGCGCAGGTGGGTCAGCAGAGCCCGCCAGTCCAGGTCGTCGCCGAGGGCGACGACCTCGGCGGCGACGGGTTCCTCCCGCAGCCGGCGCGCGCCCTTCTCCGTCGTGTAGACGACCTTCTCGCCGCCGGTGTGCCAGAAGTTCGCCGCCGGGTCCAGCTCGCCGGACGCGCTGACGGTGACCTTCAGCGGGTAGGCGGGCTTGCCCCGCGCGGTGCGGGCGGCGCGCCGCTCGGCCGAGTTCACGAGCAGCCGGGGGTTGTCCGCGCGGATGGTGCCGGCACCGACGAGGATGGCGTCCACGGAGGCCCGCACCTCGTCGACCCGGTCGAAGTCGGCCGGACCGGACAGCAGCAGCCGGTCGGGGCCGGTGTCGTCGAGGTAGCCGTCGAGGGAGACGGCGGCGGACAGCAGGACGTAGGGGTACGACGGCATCGGCGCGCTCTCCCGCTCGGCGATCGGGGCTTGGTTCAAGTTTGAAACAAACCTACACTGGACACATGACGACTCGCTGGCTCACTCCCGAGGAGCAGCGCGCCTGGCGCGCCTACATCGCCGCCGCCGCGCTCGTGGAGGACGCGCTGGACCGGCAGCTCCAGCAGGAGGCCGGCATGCCCCATCTGTATTACTCCATTCTCGCCACCCTGTCCGACGCCCCGGAGCGGCGGCTGCGCATGACCGACCTCGCCGAGCGGCTGAAGATCACCCGCAGCCGGCTGACGTACGGCGTCTCGCGGCTGGAGAAGGACGGGCTGGTGCGGCGCGAGGACTGCCCCGAGGACAAGCGGGGCAGCGTCGCGGCCCTCACCGACGAGGGGATGCGGCTCCTGGAGCGCGCGGCGCCCGGACATGTGGACACCGTACGGTCGCTGATCTTCGACCGGCTGTCCCCGGAGCAGGTCGGGCAGCTCGAGGAGATCTTCACGGCGATCGGCTCGGGCCTCCAGGGCGACTGCGGCCACGCCACCGGGGACGAGGTGCCGTGGCGCCGGCGCGCGTCGAAGCCGTGCTCGTGACGCACACCGCGAGGACGCGTGACCCGGAGTTATTGCTTCAAAGTTCAAGCACAGGATAAGGTCACTCTCCCGAGCTGCTTCAAATCTGAAGCAGAAAGCCGCACGGAACCCGGAGACCCGTATGCCCGACTCCACCGCAGCCGCCACCCAGCGCGCCCGTGTCCGGGTCCCGCTGCGCTTCCAGGACGGCTACACCGCCGACGCCGAACTGGTCACCTTCCACGGCCTGGCCGACGGCCTGGAGCACGTGGCCGTCGTCCTCGGCACCCCCGAGCCCGGCACCACCCCGCTGGTCCGCCTCCACTCCGAGTGCCTGACCGGCGACGTCTTCGGCTCGGCCCGCTGTGACTGCGGCCCCCAGCTTCGCGAGGCCGTCGAGCGCATCGCACAGCGCGGCGGCGTGCTGCTGTATCTGCGCCAGGAGGGCCGCGGCATCGGCCTCTACAACAAGCTGGACGCCTACGCCCTCCAGGACGAGGGCCTCGACACCTACGCCGCGAACGCCGCGCTGGGCCTGCCCGAGGACGCCCGCGACTACACGGCGGCGGCCCAGATGCTGACCGCCCTCGGCATCGGAGAGCTGGACCTGCTCTCCAACAATCCCGACAAGGCCGACCAGTTGCGCGCACTCGGCATCCTGGTCGACCACCGCGTCCCCACCGGCGTCTTCGCCACCCCGGACAACGTCCGCTACCTGCGCGCGAAGGTCCTCCAGACCCAGCACACACTGCCGCTGGGCGACCTGGCGGGGGTTGGCCTGGCCTAGAGGGCCACCCCCTGGGCCCGGGATGCGGGGTGATCATCCCGTCCGCGGCACCGCCCACCGGCGCCTGGAAACCCCGTCCGGCCCGAGGAGTTGCCCGTCCGGCAACGTCACCGCTGTCCGCCGGGCGTCGTTCAGAGGCGGAGCAGTCGTTGGGTGATCTCCCGGTACTGCCTCAGCGCGAGGTGGAGTTCGGCGGTCTGCGTTTCGGGGTCCTGGTCCTGCCAACCCGCGCGGAGGGTACGCCGTTGTTCGGCGAGGACGGCCATGAGCTGGGCGGTGGCTTCGTCGAAGGCGCCTTCGGCCTCCTCCAGTGACTCACGCGGAGCGTCGGGGAACGTGTTGAGTGCCCGCCCGAGGCGCCGGACGATCTTGTCCCGCTCGTCCGACGGGAGCAGCGGTGCCGGGCCGGAGGCGCGGCGTTCCGCGGCGCCGCGGTGCTGGTCCGCGGGCTGTTGGGCGCGTGTCTGGTCGTACATCGAGTGCCGCTTTCCCGTGCGTTGTGCCGGTTTCCCGGAGCGGCGCGGCGCTGGGCCGTGCCACCCGCCGACGTCCGGCGTCGACCCCTGTTCAGCGCGATGCCGCCTGCGAAGCAGACGCGGTTGTCACGCGGCCTGGAGTACGGTGGCGAAGACGGGGCGCTTTCATTTCGTATGCCGGAACTCGGCCGGATCGGATCACCCACTCGTGTTCCAGCCGTCGTGTTCCAGTAGGTCCACCAGACCACATTCCTTCCCTCTTTACAGCATTTACCGCACGCCTCCCGTTCTCCGGGCAGCCCCTGACTCCGGCCGCGCCATCCGCATCAGGCAGGAGCCCCGCATGCCGATCAGCCGGATCCCGTCGCACACCGCTACGCCCCCGGCCGGGTGCACGAGGCGTGCGCCGGCCGCGTCCTGCCCGCGTCACCGCCCGCCGGCCCGACGCCGACCACCCACCCTCGTACGGCAGTTGGCAGGAGCCTCCATGACGACCGCACCGCAATCCCCGCTCCCCTCCCATCTCCGGCTTCGTCTGCGCCTGGCTCCTCACAGCGGCATGCCCCGGCCCGTCGACGGGGCGTGGTGGCCCCGTTCGTACGACCTGTTAGCCGAACTCCCTCTGCTGCTCGCCGGGTTGCCGCGCGCGTGGGGCCACATCACCAGCGTCACGGTCAACGGGGCGACCTGGCCCTCGGTGCCCGGCCGGATGCTCGTCTCCAACCAGGTCGTACGGCTGCACAGGACCCTCACGGCGTCCGCCACGCACACCATCGTCCTGCTCGCGCCCGGCCGGGGGCGCTGGGACCTGGTGGTCGTGCCGCCCGATACGACCGAGGAGGCCGCGGAACCTCTCATGGCGGCCGCGGCGGACGGTCAGGCGTGACCCGACCCGCCATGTACCGCCCGGTCGAGCCGGCCCGCGGGACCGTGCGGGTATGCCGCGCGGGTGGGGCCATGGTGCCGTCCAAGCGGGTTGCTCCGTCGGCACCCGCGCGGTGGCGGCGAAGCTCCGCGACCCGACGGGCGACCCCGGGTGAGGAGGCGACGACGCGGGCCTCGGCGTGCCCGTCGAAGGGACCGAGCGCCATCGGCCGGGGAGTACCGTGAAAGGAGGAAGCGACTCGGCTTCCTCGTTCCCGGCAGGCAGGCGAGTGCGATGTCCGACCCCGGCTCCCCGCGTGTGACCAGGCTCCTGCCGGACGCCATCCACGAGGCCGCACAGCCCGGGACGGCTGTCGTACGGCTGGAGACGACACACAACCGGCAGGGAGTGCTCGACGGGGCATGGTGGCCGCGTTCCCGCGACGTCGCCACCGAGCTTCCCCATCTGATCACCGCCCTGACCGAGTACCTCGGGCCCGTCACACGCGTCGGCCTGGACGCCGACGCCTGGGAAGAGCTGCCGACGCGGATCACCATCGACGACCGTGTCATCCACATCGACTCCTCCCGGATCGGCGACGACACCGTCCTCATCACCCGGGGCGCGCAGGATCTCTTCTCCCTCCTGGTGGTCCCGCCGCACGCGACGCCCGACGCCGCGCGTGCGGCCATGGCCGAGGCCGTCCGCACCGGCAGCGCGGCCCAGGCCGAACAGATCCTCGTCGACACCGGCACCGCCCGACAGGACCCAGGCGCCGCGGAAGGCCCCCGGGCCCGCCGCGACCAGGTCAGGCCGGACGCCGGGAGCCCGGCCTGATCGACAGGACACACCCCCAGGTCCACCTAGGGCCTTTCGTTCGGATCATTCCGGCGTCGCGGGGCCTGGCACGCACATCTGCGGCGTTGTCGTCACTCGCCGACGCTCCGCGTCGACTCCCTCCTCCGCCTTGCAGCCGCACGCACCAGACCCCGCTCGGGCACGTCACCATGTCCCGTCGGCCACAGCCGGGCTGATCCAAACGAAAGGCCCTAGGCCCGGCCCTGCCGGACCGCCCGAGGCGCGGGAACCGGGGGGCCGCTCTCCCGGGAAAGGGTCAGCACGCAAGGAGCGCCCCGCCCGGGCAGCCCTGGCAGCTCTCCGTGATTCCGCCAGCCCCAGGACTCGTACGCGGCCTGTCCGGCCAGGTCCGCCGGGTGGAGGAGGGCGACCCCGAGTGCGGCGTGCCGGTCGGCGAGGAGGCGCTGTTGCAGGAGGCGGCCGATGTCGCGGTGCCGGCCGTGGCACTGCGCCACGACCTGGGTGAGGAGCAGGAACCCGGTACCGCCGGTGAGCCGCCCGATGCACTCCCGCAGCCCTCGCTCGGACCGGCCGCCGGGGCCCACCGGAAATCCGAAGGCACATCCCACCGGCACCGTCGTCTCGGCGAGCAGCAACGCGAACCCGGTCCGTCGCGCGCTGACGGCAAGCCGCCACAGGAAGTCGAGCCGTTCTCGGTGCGCCCGTCCGGAGGATCCCGGCACGGGTTCCACCACCAGGTCGGCGATGTCCTCGCTCATCCCCTCCAACTGCAGGCGGGTCAGCCGGCGCAGCCGAATCCCCTCCTTGACCGCCGGAGCAGCCGCACGGTCGCCGGACGAGTGTGCCCCTCCGGCCGACGCGGATGCGCCCGTCAGGTCGTGGAGCGGCGCGGGTGGCATCGGCTGGGCCGGGGCCGGCAGCAGGTGAGCGGAGCCGGTGCCTGCGAGAAGCCGGGTGATCTGCGCGCACGGGTGGTGCAGCCTCAGCGCGGCGTGCACCCGCTCGGCACGCCGTGACGCCGTCAGGAACACGTCCAGGCCCTTGGCGTCGCAGGAGCCGACGGCGGTGAGATCGACGTCGATGACGGTCATGCCGTCGCGCAGGCACTGCTCCAGAGCGGCCCGCAGCAGGGGTGCCGTGGCCGGCCCCCCCTCGCCCAGGAGCGCGACCAGGGCCCGCTCCCCCTTGTCCCGCCGGTGGATGTCCAGCCGCCGCACCGCCCTCACCCCGTCCCTCGACGGGGATTCCCAACGACCGTGGACCTGCGCGGAGTTGCAGTGATCGCGGCGTACATGATGCCGACCCGTCTCCGTACCGTCCGCGCGGGCGGCCCGGGGTTCGTCTCCCGCCGAGGACGACCCGGCAAAACGGCCGGAATGCGCGATGCCCTCGGTCCTTCCACCGTACGCCGCCGACGGCCTCGGCCCGCAGTACCGGGCGGGCCCGTCCGAACCGAGCGCGCCGCCTGCCGAGGGCTCATGGAGACGTCCAGGGCAGGCGGCCCACTGGTGAGGCACACTGCCTGGCTTCACGCCCGCTTCGAGTACCCGCCGGGGCCGGGCCGCACACAACCCGCCGCAGGTGCGCACACGTCCCGCTCACGCACGGGCCGGAGAACGAAGCAGCGCCCGACCCGGCCGAAGCCGACTCAGGCGCTGCCCAGCAGGTCGGGGGCTATCTCCCCCGCCTGCGACCCGTAGGCCCTGTGGGACTCGAACCCACAACCAATGGATTAAAAGTCCACTGCTCTGCCAATTGAGCTAAGGGCCCAGGCGATGACGCCACCCCGAGCATAGCCGCACGTGGCCGCCGAGCCGATCGGGTATCGGTGTGACGGCCCTGTCGGCGGGGTGGGCGCGCCCGTCGGACGAGTGCGCCCACGCCGGTGCGTCGGGACGTCAGAAAAGGCCCCTGTAGCCGTTCCAGCCGCTCGCGATCCTCACCCGCGAGCCGAACGGCCCCGTGCCGTCGGCCGTTGTCGCGATGCAGGGTGCCGGCGGTGTCCCGCGACACGAGGTCGACCCGGCCGGTCAGGTCAGCGGGCGCGGTGAGGACGTCGTACGCGTTCCACCGCGAGCCGAGGGGCGTGTGGCTGCTCGACGAGGTGTACGGGGCACCGCACTTGCCGGCGCAGCTCGCCGCTCGGCATGCGTACCAGCATCTCGGCGCACCGGTCCTCCCCATACAGCCGAAGGGCCCGCACGACGTGAGTCGTACGGGCCCTTCGGCGATCAGTCGGCGTCAGCCGTTGCGCTTCCAGCGCGGCTTGTCCTCGCCGCGGCCGAACGAACCGGCGCCCCGGTGGTCGTCACGACGGCCGTACGGACGCTCGTGGCCGCCGGCGCGGAAGCCCGGACGGTCGTCACGGCGGTCGCGGTTGAAGGGACGGTCGCTGCCCCGGTGACCACCGCGCTCGTCGCGGCGCTCGAAGGAACGCCCGGCACCGCGGTCGTCACGGCGGAAGCCGCCACGGTCGTCACGGCGCTCGAAGCCACGGGCACCTCGGTCGTCACGACGCTCGAACGAACGGGCACCACGGTCGCCACCCCGGTCACCGCGGTCACCGCGGTCGTCGCGACGGAAACCGCCACGGTCGTCACGACGCTCGAAGGAACGCCCGGCACCGCGGTCGTCACGACGCTCGAACGAACGCCCACCACGGTCGCCACCCCGGTCACCCCGGTCACCGCGGTCGTCGCGGCGGAAACCGCCACGGTCGTCACGGCGCTCGAAGCCACGGTCGCGGTCCCTGTCACGGTCCCGGTTGAAGCCACCGCGGTCGTCGCGGCGCTCGAAGGAGCGCCCGCCGCGGTCACGGTCGAAGGACCGCTCACGGTCGCGGTTGAAGCCGCCACGGTCACGGCGCTCGTACGGCGCCGGGGCCTCCGCGCGCTCGGCCCGGTCCACGTCCTGGGCGGCCGGCTGCTCGGGAACCGACACCTCGACGGCCTCGACCGCCGCCGCCTGCGCCTCGGCCACCGCGGCCTCGGGGTCCTCCCCGCGCTCACGGGCGACCCGGGCGACCAGCCGGTCGGCCTCCTCGCGCAGCTCGGCCGCGCGGCGCTGCGCCCGCTCCAGCTGCTTGGTGAGCTGGGCGACCTCGCGCTCGGCCTGCTGCGCGGCGTTGCCCGCGGACTCGGCCTGGACCTCGGTCATCGACCGGGCGCCGGTGATCTCGGCGACCTCCGGGTCGAAGGCCGCACCGCCCTGGATGATGTGGCGCGAGGCGTCCACGCCCGCGTCCTCCATCAGACGGAAGATCTGACGCCGCTGGTGCGGCAGGGAGAGGGAGACCACCGTGCCGGTACGGCCGGCACGCGCGGTGCGGCCCGCGCGGTGCAGGTAGTCCTTGTGGTCGCCGGCCGGGTCGACGTTCAGCACCAGGTCGATGCCGTCGACGTGGATGCCGCGCGCGGCGACGTCGGTGGCGACGAGCGCGTTGACGTAGCCGTCCTTGAAGTCGGCCAGCGTCCGGGTCCGGGCGCCCTGCGTCATGCCGCCGTGCAGCGCGTCCGCCTTCACACCGGAGTCGCGCAGCTGCTCGGCGATGCGGTCGGCGCCCAGCTGGGTGCGCACGAAGATGATCGTGCGGCCCTTGCGGGAGGCGATGGCCGCGGTGACCGGCGCCTTGTCCTTGGGCTTCACGATCAGGATGTGGTGCGACATGGTCGTGACGTTGCCCTGGGCGCTGTCGACCTCGTGCGTGACCGGGTTGCTCAGGTAGCGCTTGACCAGCGTGGAGATCTCGTTCTCCATCGTGGCGGAGAACAGCATCCGCTGGCCGCCCGCCGGGACCTGGTCGAGCAGCTCGGTGACCTCGGGCAGGAAGCCCAGGTCGGACATCTGGTCGGCCTCGTCGAGAACGGCGACCTCGACGTTCTCCAGGGAGCAGGCGCCGCGGTTGATGATGTCGCGCAGTCGGCCCGGAGTGGCGACGAGGACGTCGACGCCGCGCTCCAGTGCGTAGATCTGGTTGCCCATGGACGTACCGCCGCAGACGACCTTCATCTTCAGGCCGAGGACGTCGCCGTAGGGCTGGAGGGCGTCCGCCACCTGCATGGCGAGCTCACGGGTCGGGGTGAGGATGACCGCGCGCGGCTTGTGCTTCTCGGTGCGGCCGCCGGACAGGCGCGCCAGCGTCGGCAGGCCGAACGACAGCGTCTTGCCGGAGCCGGTTCGGCCGCGGCCGAGGATGTCCTTGCCGGCCAGGGCGTCCGGGATGGTCGCGGCCTGGATCGGGAAGGGGGTGGTCACGCCGTTCTGCGCGAGCTTGCGCACGACGCCCTCGGGGAGGCCGAGGGCCGCGAAGGTGACCGTGGGGGTCTCCTCGACGGGCTCGTTCTCGTCGTTCTCGGGCACGACGACGTGATCAGTACTGGAAATGGACATGCGTATGCGAAACCTTCCGGAGTCTCGTCGGCACGCGCCCGTCAACTCCGTGATTCGCAATAAGACCGCCTCAATGCGGTCAGCCACGGCAAGGGAGAGTACGCGCCACACGGCGCGCTCTGTGGTGGCGCCGGGCAAATGGGATCAAACGATCTACCACCATACGCACCCCTCACCCCTCAAGGCAAACCGGCCGTCAACCATGTAGTCAACGTCACTCGCCGGACCACCCCCACCGGCCCCCGGCCGGCCCCCCACCCGACCCCGCTACGTCACGCGGGCGCCTGCGCCGCCGGAGCGGGCTCGCGCTGCACGAGCTGCGGCGCCGTCTCCTCGTGCGCCGACGACGACGGCTCCGCCGTCGGGGGCGTCGGCGTCGGGGTCGACGGCTCCTGCGTCGGCGTGGGCTCGGGCTCCGCCGTCCGGGTGGGCTCCGGATCGGCCGGCCGGGTGGGGCGCGGCCCGTCGGTCCGCCCCGGCTGCGCCGGACCACCGCCGGCCGGCTTCGACGGGCTCGCCTTCGCGGACGGCGAGTCCGACGGCCCGGCCGACTCACCGCCCTTCCTCCGCCCGTCCTTGCCCTTCCGCTTCCCCCGCTTGCCGTCCACGTCCGCGTGCGGGCCGAACCCGGATCCGCCGCCCTCCCCGGCGGGTCCCCCGTCGGGCGCCTCGCCCCCGCGCTGCCCGGTGGAGTGCGACGGCTTGGCACTCCCCCCGGCGCCGTCGTCACCGACACTCATACAGCCGGCGAGGGCGGCCACGGCCACGGCCGTCGCGGCCAGTCGGACAGGTACGTACAGAGGGCGCACGCGAGCCACCTCCAAGGGCGGGCGAAGAAGTCAACCTGCCCAACTCCCGTCGCCCACAAGAAGACACGCGCCGCGCCCGGGCCCAGGGGGCCACCCCTCACCCGTACCCGAGGGCGTGCAGCCGCTCGTCGTCGATCCCGAAGTGGTGGGCGATCTCGTGGACCACGGTGACCTCGGTCTCCTCGACGACCTCCTCCCGCGACGCGCACATCCGCAGCGTCGGCCCCCGGTAGATGGTGATGCGGTCCGGGAGCACCCCGGCGTACCACTCGCCCCGCTCGGTCAGCGGCGTACCCTCGTACAAACCGAGGAGCTCCGGGTCGTCGGCGGGCGGTTCGTCCTCGACGAACACCGCGACGTTGTCCATCAGCCGCGTCAGCTCCGGCGGGATCCGGTCCAGCGCCTCGGCGACCAGTTCCTCGAACTCCTCGCGCGTCATCTCCAGCACAGGCCCATTGTCCGGCACGGCACCGCTCCCGAGGAGCCGCCGATGGCCCCGCATATCCGGTGACGGACTTGGGCATACGGCATCAATGGCCCGCGTCCCCGCGATCATGAAAGTTCTCGCCCACCTCCCCAGGGCACCACGCGCCCTCGCCGACCGCTACGCCACGCGCCGACCGCACCCCGAACCCGAGCTCGTCGCCCAGCCCCACCCCTGGATGCGCGCCCTCGGTCTCGTCGCCGTCGTCCTCGTCGGCGCCTGGCTCGGCCTGCTCGTCGTCGGCAACGTCCGGGTGCCGGTCGGGCCGATGAACACCACGATGACGCTGCGGCCCTCCTTCACCGGCGGCACCAAGATCAACATCTCGCCGCTCGGCGCGCTCCAGTTCGACAGCCACGTCGCCCCCGTCCGGCTGGACGTCAACGTCGACCAGCTCGACCCCGAACGCGCCCAGGCCCTCGTCGACCACCCCGAGCGCCTCTCCGGCCTCCAGGACGAGGTGACCCAGGACGTCTCCGACGGCACCCTCGACCTCGCCCTGCGCAGTGTCGTCGCCGTCGTCACCGGCGCCACCGCGCTCGGCCTGGTCGTGTACCGGCGCCCCCGCCGCGCCCTGGCCGCCGGCGGGCTCGCCCTCACCCTGCTGGCCGCGTCCGGCGGGACGGCGTACGCGACCTGGAACCCGGAGTCCGTCCTGGAGCCGAAGTTCTCGGGGCTGCTGTCCTCCGCCCCGTCCCTGGTCGGCGACGCGCGCAGCATCGTCACGGAATTCGACGTCTACCAGAAGGAGCTGGCGCGTCTGGTCACCAACGTGACCAAGCTCTACGACGCCACGTCCACGCTCCCCGCGTACGCCCCGGACCCGACCACGATCCGCGTCCTGCACGTCTCCGACATCCATCTCAACCCGGCGAGCTGGAAGATCATCGCCTCCCTGGTGGAGCAGTACAAGGTCGACGTGATCGTCGACTCGGGCGACACCATGGACCACGGCACGGCCGCCGAGAACGGTTTCCTCGACCCGATCGAGGATCTCGGCGCCCCGTACGTCTGGGTGCGCGGCAACCACGACTCCCGCGTCACCCAGCGCTATCTGGAGGGCCTGAACAACGCCCACGTCCTGGACGACGGCGAGGCCGTGACCATCCGGGGGCTGCGGTTCGCCGGGACGGGCGATCCCCAGTTCACCCCCGACCGCTCCCAGGCCCCCGGAGGCGACGCGGCGAACGAACTCGCCGGCGCCCGGCTCGCCACCGCCCTGCGCGACCAGAAGGCCGCCGGCACCCCCGTGGACGTGGCGATCGCCCATGAGCCCGTGGCGGCCCGCCAGACCGACGGCGAGGTCCCGCTGGCCCTGGCCGGTCACATCCACCAGGAGAAGACCGAGGTGCTGCCGTACGGCACCCGGCTGCGGGTCGAGGGCTCCACCGGGGGCAGCGGGCTGCGCGCGGTCGAGGGCAAGCACCCCGATCCCATCCAGGCCTCGATCCTCTACTTCGACCGCGACACCCGGCGGCTGCAGGCGTGGGACGAGATCGAACTCGGCGGCCTCGGACTGACCACCGCGGAGGTGCGCCGGCACCTGGTGGAGGAGAACCAGCCGGGCGCGCCGGACCGCGAGAGCGCGTCCCCCGGCGCAAGCCCGTAAACCGTTTTGGCGATCCCTCCCGCCATCCCATATGCTTCTCACGTCCCCGACGCGCTGAGAAGCGCCCAGGCGGGCCGATAGCCCTCATCGTCTAGCGGCCTAGGACGCCGCCCTTTCAAGGCGGTAGCACGGGTTCGAATCCCGTTGGGGGCACGCAGTACGGTGTGCGACACTGTTGCACGCATCGCAAGGTCCTGTGGAGCAGTTTGGAGTGCTCGCCACCCTGTCAAGGTGGAGGCCGCGGGTTCAAATCCCGTCAGGACCGCTGTGAAGGTCGCAAGACCCTCACGGCTGGGTAGCTCAGTTGGTACGAGCGATCGCCTGAAAAGCGATAGGTCGCCGGTTCGACCCCGGCCCCAGCCACAGAGGAAGCCCCCGTCGAGTGATCGGCGGGGGCTTCGCCGTGCCCGCCGGACAAAAGCATTCGCCATGAATTTCGGCGGGATGAGACCCTGGACCGCGTATGTCTACGCACCCCGCCCCCGCCCTCGGCGCCCTCGCCCCCCGTCTGACCGAGCTCTCGCTGCGTGACGCGCAGCGTCTCGGCCGGCGGCTGGAGGGCGCGCGCAAGATCCGTAAGCCCGAGGCGCAGACCGCCGTGCTCGCCGAGATCGAAGGGGAGATCGCCAAGGGCGAGGAGCGCATCGCCGCGCGGCGCGCCCGTGTGCCCGCGGTCTCGTATCCGGAGCAGCTGCCGGTCAGCCAGAAGAAGGACGAGATCGCCGCGGCGATCCGCGATCACCAGGTCGTGATCGTCGCCGGTGAGACCGGCTCCGGCAAGACGACGCAGATCCCGAAGATCTGCCTGGAGCTGGGCCGCGGTGTGCGCGGCATGATCGGGCACACGCAGCCCCGCCGGATCGCCGCGCGCACGGTCGCCGAGCGGGTGGCGGAGGAGCTGGACACGCCGCTGGGCGAGGCGGTCGGCTGGAAGGTGCGGTTCACCGACCAGGTGAACCCGGAGGGCACCTTCGTCAAGCTGATGACGGACGGCATCCTGCTCGCCGAGATCCAGACGGACCGCGAGCTGCGCGCCTACGACACGATCATCATCGACGAGGCCCACGAGCGATCCCTCAACATCGACTTCCTGCTGGGGTACCTCGCCCAGCTGCTGCCGAGGCGGCCGGACCTCAAGGTCGTCATCACCTCGGCGACCATCGACCCGGAGCGTTTCTCGCGGCACTTCGGCGACGCCCCGATCGTCGAGGTCAGCGGCCGTACGTACCCGGTGGAGGTGCGCTACCGCCCGCTGCTGGAGGAGGACTCCGACGACGCCGACCGCGACCAGATCACGGCGATCACGGACGCGGTCGAGGAGCTGATGGGCGAGGGGAAGGGCGACATCCTCGTCTTCCTCTCCGGTGAGCGGGAGATCCGGGACACCGCGGACGCGCTGGAGAAGAAGAAGTACCGGTTCACCGAGGTGCTGCCCTTGTACGCCCGGCTCTCGCACGCCGAGCAGCACCGGGTGTTCCAGCCGCACACCGGGCGCAGGATCGTTCTGGCGACCAATGTCGCCGAGACGTCGCTGACCGTGCCGGGCATCAAATACGTGATCGACCCCGGGTTCGCCCGGATCAGCCGGTACAGCCATCGCACCAAGGTGCAGCGGCTGCCGATCGAGCCGATCTCGCAGGCCAGCGCCAACCAGCGCAAGGGCCGCTGCGGCCGTACCTCCGACGGCGTCTGCATCCGGCTGTACTCCGAGGACGACTTCCTCGCCCGGCCGGAGTTCACCGACGCGGAGATCCTGCGCACCAACCTCGCCTCCGTCATCCTCCAGATGACCGCGGCCGGCCTCGGCGACATCGAGAAGTTCCCGTTCATCGACCCGCCGGACCACCGCAACATCCGTGACGGCGTCCAGCTCCTGCAGGAGCTCGGCGCGCTGGACCCGGCGCAGAAGGACGCGCGCAAGCGGCTCACCGACACGGGCCGCAAGCTCGCCCAGCTCCCAGTGGACCCGCGGCTGGCCCGGATGGTCCTGGAGGCCGACCGCAACGGCTGCGTCCGGGAGGTCATGGTCATCGCGGCCGCCCTGTCCATCCAGGACCCGCGCGAGCGCCCCGCGGACAAGCAGGCCCAGGCCGACCAGCAGCACGCCCGGTTCAAGGACGAGACGAGCGACTTCCTCGCCTATCTGAACCTGTGGCGCTACATCCGTGAGCAGCAGCGCGAGCGCGGCTCGTCGTCGTTCCGCCGGATGTGCAAGCAGGAGTACCTGAACTTCCTGCGGATCCGCGAGTGGCAGGACATCTACACGCAGCTGCGGACCGTGGCGAAGCAGATGGGCATCCATCTCAACGAGGACGACGCGCCCGCGGACCGCATCCACGTCTCCCTCCTCGCCGGTCTCCTCTCCCACATCGGGATGAAGGACGTGAAGGAGTCGAAGGACTCCGCTCCGGGGGCGCGCAAGGAGGGCGGGCGCAACGAGTACCTGGGCGCCCGCAACGCCAAGTTCGCGATCTTCCCCGGGTCGGCGCTCTTCAGGAAGCCGCCGCGTTTCGTGATGTCCGCCGAGCTGGTGGAGACGTCCCGGCTGTGGGCGCGGGTCAACGCGCGCATCGAGCCGGAGTGGGTGGAGCCGCTGGCCGGGCACCTGCTGAAGCGGACGTACAGCGAACCGCACTGGGAGAAGGACCAGGCGGCCGTGATGGCGTACGAGAAGGTGACGCTGTACGGCGTCCCGATCGTGGCGCAGCGCAAGGTGAACTACGGCCGGATCGACCCGGAGGTCAGCCGGGAGCTGTTCATCCGCAACGCCCTGGTGGAGGGCGACTGGCGCACGCACCACAAGTTCTTCGCCGACAACCGCCGGCTGCTGAGCGAGGTCGAGGAGCTGGAGCACCGCGCCCGGCGCCGGGACATCGTCGTCGACGACGAGACGCTGTTCGACTTCTACGACGAGAAGGTCCCCGAGCACGTCGTGTCGGGGGCGCACTTCGACGCGTGGTGGAAGCGCAAGCGGCAGGAGCAGCCCGACTTCCTGGACTTCGAGCGGGAGATGCTCATCCGGGAGTCGGCCGAGGCGGTCACGAAAGCCGACTATCCGGACTCGTGGCGGCAGGGGCAGCTCAAGTTCCGGGTGACGTACCAGTTCGAGCCGGGCGCCGACGCGGACGGTGTGACCGTCCACATCCCGCTCCAGGTGCTCAACCAGGTCACCGCGGAGGGCTTCGACTGGCAGATCCCGGGTCTGCGGGAGGAGTTGGTGACGGAGCTGATCCGTTCGCTGCCGAAGCCGATCCGCCGCAACTACGTGCCGGCGCCGAACTTCGCGAAGCGGTTCCTGGACACGGCCGTCCCCGGCCAGGAGCCGCTGACGGTGACGATGGCCCGCGAGCTGAAGCGGATGGTCGGGGTGCCGTTCACCGCGGACGACTTCGACTGGGCGAAGGTCCCCGAGCATCTGCGCGTCACGTTCCGCATCGTCGACGAGCGGCGCCGCAAGCTCGCCGAGGACAAGGACCTGGAGGCGCTGAAGCTGCGCCTGAAGCCGAAGGCGCGCAAGGCGCTCTCCCAGGCCGCCGCGGCGACCGCGTCCCGGCAGGGCGGGGAGTCGCTGGAGCGTTCGGGCCTGACGGACTGGACGATCGGCACGCTCACCCGGGTCTTCGAGACCCGGCGGGCCGGACAGCCGGTTAAGGCGTACCCGGCGCTCGTGGACGACGGCGACACGGTCTCCGTGCGGCTGTTCGACACGGAGGCGGAGCAGCAGCAGGCGATGTGGAGGGGCACCCGGCGGCTGATCCTGCGCAACATCCCGGTCAACCCGGCGAAGTTCGCATCCGAAAAGCTGACCAACGCTCAGAAGCTGGCCCTGTCGGCGAATCCGCACGGGTCGATCCAGGCGCTGTTCGACGACTGCGCCATGGCGGCGGCGGACAAGCTGATCGGTGACTTCGGCGGCCCCGCGTGGGACGAGGAGTCGTACCGGAAGCTGTACGACAAGGTGCGCGCGGAGATCGTCGACACGACGGTGCGCGCGGTGGGGCAGGTGCAGCAGGTGCTGGCCGCCTGGCAGGCCGCGGAGCGGCGTCTGAAGGGCGTGCGCAGCCCCGCCCTGCTGCCGAACCTCGCGGACGCGCGGGCCCAGCTGGACGCCCTCGTGAAGCCCGGTTTCGTCACCGAGGCGGGGCTGCGCCGGCTGCCCGACCTGATGCGCTACCTGATCGCGGTGGACCGCCGTCTGCAGCAGATGCCGACGAACGTCCAGCGCGACACGACGCGCATGGAGAAGGTCCACGAGATGCGGGACGAGTACGCCTGGCTGCTGGAGCAGATGCCGCAGGGCCGTCCGGTGCCGCAGGCGGTGCTGGACGTCCGCTGGATGCTGGAGGAGCTGCGGGTCAGCTATTTCGCGCACGCGCTGGGCACGGCGTATCCGATCTCCGACAAGCGGATCGTGAAGGCGATCGACGCGCTGGCGCCGTGACGGACCCCCCACGGAGGGTGAGTTCGACCCGGGGCTCACCCTCCTGTACAGTCTCTTCTCGCAGCGCACCGCACGAATGGCGCCGCAAAACCTGGTCCTGTGGAGCAGTTTGGAGTGCTCGCCACCCTGTCAAGGTGGAGGCCGCGGGTTCAAATCCCGTCAGGACCGCAAGTGAAGGCCCGTCCCCGTCGAGGGGGCGGGCCTTTCGCATGGGCGCGGCAGGGCCCCGGCGGCTCTCTTCAGGGCCGCCCCTCAGCCGCCCTGGAGGGCCCGGAGGGGCTTGAGGGGCTTGAGGGGCTGGTGGGGCGATGCCGGGCCGGCGGGCCGTTCACGCCGCCTTGACGGAGCCACCTTCGCTCGGTACCCAGATCTCAGGGCCCTTTTCGGCTGGCCCCCGTGGAGGTGGCGTATGGCGGCATCGACCAGGCACGAGACGCGGGCCCTGCTCCGCGCGCACCTGTCGGCCGCCTCCTCCTACCGACATCTGACCCGGCACTGCCCGATCTGCCACCGGCTGCTGCGGCTGGCCCTCGACAGCGCGTCCGGCACCCCCGGGGCGTCCGACACGCCCGGTGCCCTCCGGCCGGCCGCGGACGAGGCGACCCCGGAGGAGACGCCGTCCCCGGCCTGACCACGACCGTCCTCAACTCCGGTCGCGCCAGCGGCTTCTGGAAGGTGTCACTCCCTTTAACGCACATACGCCAGAGGCAACAAGCACCCCGGCGTGTGACGGGTGTCACCGCATGAGTTTCCGGGAGCCCGCCACTTACACCCCGCCTACAAACGGTCAATTTAATATGTGCAATTGCACCAGGTTCCGTGGGTCGCGCCGGCCACCCGGTGCGACCGTCCGGGCCCGGCCGCACCGGCGATCCGACAGCGGTCCCCAGACTTCGACAAGGCCACGCACAGCCTCACGGACGGGCGCGCGAGGGCGCACAAAAAAGATCGCGCTGGACCCGGCGGAGTCCAGCGCGATCTACGACGCACCCTTGTTGCGTGCCTGAAGTGCTCTGACGGCTTGGGCGAGGGCTCTGTTGGGGCAGAACCCGCGTCGCTTGGAGCTAGGTCCGGGCGCTGCGGCGAGTTGGGGGAACCGCCGGTTTGCCCGGTTCTGCGAGAGTTCAGGCCTCGCTGCGCTGCTGCGGAATACCCGCGAGCAGAGCGCGGACCTCAGCCTCGCGGTAACGGCGGTGACCGCCGAGCGTACGGATGGAAGTGAGCTTCCCGGCCTTCGCCCACCGCGTGACCGCCTTGGGGTCGACGCGGAACATCGTGGCGACCTCAGCCGGGGTCAGCAGCGGCTCGGCATCAGGGGTGCGAGCGGTCATGAGCGGCCTCCTCGGGAGAACCGAACCTTCTCGGTTCTTTCCTCTAAATTCTGCACCTTGACCCGCGTTGCCCGAAATGGCGGACGCGAGTCGAGTCGGTTATAGGACGAACGGCTTGTCCTCGGCACTACAACTACACCATCTGTCCAGCCGCGTCGGCCAAACCGATGGAATTGCCCCTCCAGGTGTTCATCAGCGACGGAAGCCGATGGACCATGCCATAGCGGACAGTCACGCCACTGTGACGATCAGTCACAGTGGCGTGCAGGAGTCTCATGACCCCCCAAAGCGTGCAATGTCGAGACGGAGACCTCCCCGGACTCCTTGTCCTATTTTGGCACGAGGAGGGGTTAGGGACGCAAGAGCCGTGTACGTGCGGTCCGTCACGCTTGGACGAGTTGGCTGGATCCAGAGGTATACGCCCGGATCGCGCCTTACGTCCCTCGTTGACGAGACATCAGGTACCTCAGACCGAGCACGAAACCCCAAAACGGGCGGATCGTCAAACGCCAGTTCGTTACATACGGGATGCCACTCGTCACCCCGTGGCCTGAGCTGTGCGCTGGGTCACACTCCCCCGCGCGCGGGGGAGTTCAGTTGGCGGACCGCCGGTCCCGTACCGACCGCCAGCGCTCCACGAGACGCCCGTACGCCTCCCCGGCCGCCGCGCCGTCGCCCCGCCGCAGCGCCTCGATGCCCTCCGCCACGTCCGCGGCCGAGTGGTCGTCCTCCAGCTCACCGGCCGGCAGCGTGTGCACCAGGCCGCCGTAGTCCAGTTCCACCAGCGAACGCGGGTGGAACTCCTCCAGCCAGCGCCCCACGTCCAGCAGGCCGTCGAGGAGCGGGCCCTCGTCGATGCTCTCCTTCAGCGTCCGCAGGCCCCGCGCCACCCGGCGCCGCGCCTCCACCATCGGCGTCTGGTACCGCAGCATCGGGGGCACGTCGCCGGAGCCCTTGTCGAAGCGCCGCTCCCCGTCCGACACCAGGACGAACCAGTGCAGCGGCACCTGCCACGTCGAGGTACGGATCCACGGCCGCGCGTCCGGGTTGCGGGCCAGCCAGCGCTCGTAGTCCTGGGCCGCCTGCCGCCGTACGACCTCCGGCAGGACCGCGTCCAGCACCGGCTCGGGCAGCTCGTCGCCGATTTCCCCCAGCGCCTGCCAGCCGCGCAGCCGGGTGCGCCACGGGCACACGCACACCACCCCGTCCACCTCCAGCACGAAGGCGTCACTGCTCTCGTGGACGGGCACCGGCACGGGCGGCGTGGGCAGCAAGTCGGCCAGGGAGCGGCGCAGTTCGTCCTGGTACGAGGGACGGTCGGGGCGGCGGGCGTAACGGGCCCAGTGACCGCGTTCCGGCTCGGGGAAGGCGGCCAGTGGCTCGTACACCCTCAGGTACGTCGCATACGGGACGATCACCGAGGACACCTTGGGCACGCCTGCTCCCTCCCCCGCCGTCTGCCAGGAAAACCTGTGGACCCCGCCTGGGACGGAGCGGGAAATCCATGCAAATCGTCGCACGGCTGTACTCCGGGAGGAGGTGATCCCCCGCGCCGCGGGTTCACGGGGCGTCCGGAGGTCTAATCTCATGCTCGAGCACCCGCCACCGTCCCCCATCGCGCCACAAGCGCGGGGGACCGCGAGGGGGCTCCGCTCCGATCGCCGCCCGTACTCAGGAGTCACCACAGTGACCGACGTAACACACGGCGTCCTGCACACCCTGTTCCACTCGGACCAGGGGGGTCACGAGCAAGTTGTGCTCTGTCAGGACCGCGCCAGCGGCCTCAAGGCCGTCATCGCCATCCACTCCACCGCTCTGGGCCCCGCCCTCGGCGGTACGCGCTTCTACCCGTACGCGACCGAGGAGGAGGCCGTCGCCGACGCCCTGAACCTCGCGCGCGGGATGTCGTACAAGAACGCCATGGCCGGGCTCGACCACGGCGGCGGGAAGGCCGTGATCATCGGTGATCCGGCCCGGATCAAGACGGAGGAGCTGCTGCTGGCCTACGGCCGGTCCGTGGCCTCCCTGGGCGGCCGCTACGTCACCGCGTGCGACGTCGGCACCTATGTGGCCGACATGGATGTGGTGGCGCGCGAGAACCGCTGGACGACCGGGCGCTCCCCGGAGAACGGCGGCGCCGGCGACTCCTCGGTGCTCACCGCCTTCGGCGTCTACCAGGGCATGCGCGCCTCCGCGCAGCACCGCTGGGGCGACCCCTCGCTGCGGGACCGCACGGTCGGCGTCGCGGGCGTCGGCAAGGTGGGCCACATCCTGGTCGAGCACCTGGTGGCCGAGGGCGCCAAGGTCGTGATCACGGACGTGCGGGAGGAAGCCGTCGGCCGGATCGTCGCGGCCCACCCGGACTCGGTGAGGGCCGTCGCCGACACCGCGACCCTGATCCGCGTCGAGGACCTCGACATCTACGCGCCCTGCGCGCTCGGCGGGGCCCTGAACGACGACACCGTGCCGGTGCTGACCGCCGGGATCGTGTGCGGCGCCGCCAACAACCAGCTCGCCCATCCGGGTGTCGAGAAGGACCTCGCCGACCGCGGAATCCTCTACGCGCCCGACTACGTGGTGAACGCCGGCGGGGTCATCCAGGTCGCCGACGAGCTGCACGGGTTCGACTTCGACCGCTGCAAGGTGAAGGCGGCGAAGATCTTCGACACCACGCTGGCGATATTCGCACGTGCGAAGGATGACGGGATTCCGCCGGCGGCCGCGGCCGACCGGATCGCCGAGCAGCGGATCGCGGAGGCCGGCGCGGGCCGCTGATCCGGCGTACCCGGGAGGGCCGGGGTCCGCCGGCACGGCCACGGGCGGTACCCGCCGGTGGGCAGTTGGAGAGAACTCTCACTTCTACCGGCGGGTCGACCGCTCATAAGTGGTTAAAATCGCGGTTGACCAGCGAGGACAGGGCACCTCGAAGGTCCTGGGCAGACGCGCGTGCTGCGGGCGACGTACCGTATGGGCGCGGGCTCAGGTACCGTGGAAGCCCTACGGATCGGCCTCTCCATGGAGAGTCCGTTCCGGATCATGAACGCGTGTCAGACTCTGGGGCCGTCGAGCCCCGTCACCGAGGGGGTCGAGCCATGGGGCGCGGCCGGGCCAAGGCCAAGCAGACGAAGGTCGCCCGCCAGCTGAAGTACAACAGCGGTGGGACGGATCTTTCACGTCTGGCCAGTGAACTGGGCGCATCGACTTCGAGCCAGCCGCCGAACGGCGAGCCGTTCGAGGACGATGAGGACGACGAGGACGATCTTTACTCTCGGTACGCCGACCTCTACGAGGACGACGACGAGGACGAAGACGACGGTCCCTCTTCACAACACCGTCGCGGCGCTTGACCATGCACTGAGCACTCACCCGGTCGGTGGCTCTGCCACCGGCCGGGTTCTGTGCTGTCCTCGGGTCGGGACCGCTCAGACCGCGTAGTCGCCGACCAGCTCCGCGCCGGTCGGGTGCTCGCCGCGGTCCGTGATCTCGCCGGTCACCCATGCGTCGACGCCGCGGTCGCTCAGCGTGGCCAGGGCCGCGTCGACCGAGTCCGGCGGCACGATCGCCATCATGCCGACGCCCATGTTCAGCGTCTTCTCCAGCTCCAGGCGCTCGACCCGGCCGGTCCTGCCGACGAGGTCGAAGACGGGCGCCGGGGTCCAGGTGGACCGGTCGACGACCGCGTGGAGCCCGTCGGGGATCACCCGGGCCAGGTTGGCCGCCAGACCGCCACCGGTGATGTGGCTGAAGGCGTGCACCTCGGTGGTCCGGGTCAGCGCCAGGCAGTCCAGCGAGTAGATCTTCGTGGGCTCCAGCAGTTCCTCGCCGAGCGTGCGGCCGAACTCCTCGATCCGGGCGTCCAGCGCGAGACCGGCCTGGTCCAGCAGGACGTGCCGCACCAGCGAGTACCCGTTCGAGTGAAGGCCGGAAGCCGCCATGGCGATCACGGCGTCACCCTTACGGATGCGATCCGCGCCGAGCAGCCGGTCGGCCTCCACGACGCCCGTACCGGCGCCGGCGACGTCGAAGTCGTCCTCGCCCAGCAGGCCCGGGTGCTCGGCCGTCTCACCGCCGACCAGGGCGCACCCGGCCAGCACACAGCCCTCGGCGATGCCCTTGACGATCGAGGCGACCCGTTCGGGGTGGACCTTGCCGACGCAGATGTAGTCGGTCATGAACAGCGGCTCGGCGCCGCACACCACGATGTCGTCCATGACCATGGCGACCAGGTCGTGCCCGATCGTGTCGTAGACGCCCATCCGGCGCGCGATGTCGACCTTGGTGCCGACGCCGTCCGTGGCGGACGCGAGGAGGGGACGCTCGTACCGCTTGAGGGCGGAGGCGTCGAAGAGCCCGGCGAAGCCGCCGAGGCCGCCGAGGACCTCGGGGCGCTGGGCCTTCTTCACCCACTCCTTCATCAGCTCGACCGCGCGGTCGCCCGCCTCGATGTCGACGCCCGCCGCCGCGTAGGAAGCACCGCCGGTGGCCGTCGCCGGAGGCGACTGATCTGACACAGGAGACATTGCCTGGGATCTTTCGGTTGGGAACTACGGGGCTTACGGGCGACGGATCGCGTCGGCGGCAGCCGTGGCGGCCGTACCGGCCGCGAGCTCGGTCTCCAGGAGCTGCTTGCCGAGCAGCTCGGGGTCCGGGAGGTCCATCGGGTACTCGCCGTCGAAGCAGGCGCGGCACAGGTTCGGCTTGGCGATGGTGGTCGCCTCGATCATGCCGTCGATGGAGATGTACGACAGGGAGTCGGCGCCCAGGGACGTGCCGATCTCCTCGATCGTCATGCCGTTGGCGATGAGCTCGGCGCGGGTGGCGAAGTCGATGCCGAAGAAGCACGGCCACTTCACCGGCGGCGAGGAGATCCGGATGTGGACCTCGGCGGCGCCCGCCTCGCGGAGCATGCGGACCAGGGCGCGCTGGGTGTTGCCGCGCACGATCGAGTCGTCGACGACGACCAGGCGCTTGCCCTTGATGACTTCCTTGAGCGGGTTCAGCTTCAGGCGGATGCCGAGCTGGCGGATCGTCTGCGAGGGCTGGATGAAGGTCCGCCCGACGTAGGCGTTCTTCACCAGGCCCGCGCCGAACGGGATGCCGCTCGCCTCCGCGTAGCCGATGGCGGCCGGGGTGCCGGACTCCGGGGTCGCTATGACCAGGTCGGCCTCGACCGGGGCCTCCTTCGCCAGCCTGCGGCCCATCTCCACGCGGGAGAGGTACACGTTGCGGCCGGCGATGTCGGTGTCGGGACGGGCCAGGTACACGTACTCGAAGACACAGCCCTTGGGCTTCGCTTCCGCGAATCGGGAGGTGCGCAGGCCGTTCTCGTCGATGGCGACGAACTCGCCCGGCTCGATCTCGCGGACGTAGCTGGCGCCGACGATGTCGAGGGCCGCGCTCTCGGAGGCGGCGACCCAGCCGCGCTCCAGGCGGCCGAGGACCAGCGGGCGGATGCCCTGCGGGTCACGGGCGGCGTAGAGGGTGTGCTCGTCCATGAAGACGAGGCTGAAGGCGCCCTGCACCTGCGGAAGGACCTCGTGGGCCGCCTCCTCGATGGTGAGCGGCTTGCCGTCCTCGTCGACCTGGGCCGCGAGCAGCGCGGTCAGCAGGTCGGTGTCGTTGGTGGCCGCGACGCGCGGGGACCGGCCGCCCTCCTGCTTGGGCAGGTCGGCGACCATCTCGGCGAGCTGGGCGGTGTTGACGAGGTTGCCGTTGTGGCCGAGCGCGATGGAGCCGTGCCCGGTGGCACGGAACGTCGGCTGGGCGTTCTCCCACACGGAGGCGCCGGTGGTCGAGTAGCGGGCGTGTCCGACCGCGATGTGACCCTGGAGCGAACCGAGCGAGGTCTCGTCGAAGACCTGGGACACGAGGCCCATGTCCTTGAAGACGAGGATCTGGGAGCCGTTGCTGACCGCGATTCCCGCGGACTCCTGGCCCCGATGCTGGAGGGCGTAGAGCCCGAAGTACGTGAGCTTTGCGACCTCTTCGCCCGGAGCCCAGACACCGAAGACGCCACACGCGTCCTGGGGGCCTTTCTCGCCGGGGAGCAGATCGTGATTGAGTCGACCGTCACCACGTGGCACGCCCCCGAGTGTAGGCGAGGTCGACCACTGGTCCGAATTGGGGAATACCCCGCGTGACACCGCGGTAAAGGATCACTTGCCCGCGGTCGCGTGGACGGTCTCGCCGTTTTCGCTGGTCAGCGTGAGCGTGCGGTGATCGACGCGGTATTTCACCGTGCCGTCGAAGAGGCCCAGGAGCTTCTTCTCCGCCGTCATGAGTGAGGTGTCGCACATCATTCGGGTGGTGGACGCCGTGCCGAGCGTGATACTGCCGTCGCGGACCGTCGCGGCGGCCTTCACGCGGTTGCAGCCGAGACTTCCGCTGACCTGGCCGGTCTTCGCGTCGAAGGTGAGGTGGGCCCGGCCGTCGGCGTCCGGGCTGGTCACGGTCCACTCGGTGCCCTTGAGCGGGGCCGCCTCCTGCCGGGTGAGCGCCACGCGGTCGCCGTCCTTCGTGGTGAGGGTGAGCCTGTCACCGTCCTTCTCGGTGGTCAGGTCGCCGTCCGCGAGGGTACGGGCGAGGGTCTGCTCGAAGCCGGCCGGGACGCCGTCGCACGCCATCTCCGTCGACTGGACCTGCTCGAAGGCGACGTGGCCGTCGGCGAAGTCGGCCCGGGCGCCGAAGTCGTTGCAGCCGAGGTTGCCCTCGACCTTCCCGTCGCCGGAGACGCGCAGCCATGCGGTGTCCGGGGCGGCGTCCTTCTTCCCGTCCGTGGTGACCTGGTCGACGCCCCAGCGGGCGTCGGAGAGTGACGCCCGCGCCCCGGCGCCGACCGAGTCGCTCCCGGCGTCCTCGCTGCCGCAGGCGACGGCGAGGGGCAGGAGGGTCAGGGCGGCGAGAGCGGCCAGTCGCTGCCTGTTCGTACGGGGTGTGCCGAGAGTGTCCATGCCGGTGGGACGGGAGGGACGAAGGACCGGTTCCGCCCCTTCGTCCGCGGCCGAGGCTCCTGACTGGGCAGAGTCGGACGCCGTCCGTGACGCCACCCGAAGGAGACCCGCTCATGACGCTCGGCCCGCAACGCCGTCTGGCCCTCCTCGGGGGCGGGTTCTCCACCGACGACGACGGCGTCCTGGACGACTGGCTGCTCGGCCTGGTGGGCACGGCCCGGCCGAGAGTCTGCTTCGTGCCGACGGCGAGCGGCGACGCGCCCGGCTATGTCGAGCGCTTCCTCGCGGCGTTCGCCGACCGTCCAGCAGAGGCCGAGATCCTGCCCCTGTTCCGGCGCACGCTCGACGACGAGGCCCTGCGGACCTTCCTGCTGAGCCAGGACGTCGTGTACGTCGGCGGGGGCAAGACCGCGAACCTCCTGGCCGTATGGCGCGCGCACGGCGTGGACCGGCTGCTGCGTCAGGCGTACGACCGAGGTGTCCTGCTGTGCGGCATCAGCGCCGGGGCCAACTGCTGGGCCGAGGGCTCCCACACCGACTCCTTCGGGCCGCTGACCCACCTGGCCGACGGGCTGGGCCTGCTGCCCGGCTCGGTCTGCCCGCACTACGACGGTGAGCCGGGACGCCGGCCGTCCTACCGGGCGGCGGTGGCGGGCGGGACGCTGCCGCCGGGCTGGGCGGTGGAGGACGGCGTCGGCGCCCTCTTCACCGAGGGCCGGCTGACGGAGGCGGTGACGCGGACGCCCGGGGCCGGGCTGTACCGGGTGGAGCCGGACGGGGAGGGCGGGGCCACCGAGCACGTCGTGCCCTGCCGCCCCCTCCGCCGCGAAAGGCTCACCCCATGAGCGGCAGTAGTCCGCCCAGGTCGGCGCGTTCGCCGCTCGCGCTGACCTTGGCCTCCGCGAGGGCGTCCGTCCAGGTGAGGCGGCCGGTGGCCAGCCGGATCCAGGTCAGCGGGTCCGTCTCGACGACGTTGGGCGGGGTGCCCCGGGTGTGCCTCGGGCCCTCCACGCACTGCACGACGGCGTAGGGCGGGACGCGTACCTCGGTCGAACCGCCGGGCGCCTTCGCGGCGAGCGCGTCGGCCAGCAGCCGGGTGCAGGCAGCCAGGGCCAGGCGGTCGTAGGGGATGTCCAGGCCCGGCACGGCGGCGTTGAGGTCGTCGGTGTGGACGACGAGCTCGACGGTGCGGGTGACGAGGTAGTCGGCGAGGGGCAGGGCGCCGCTGCGGGTGTCGAGGAGCCGGTCGCCGGGCGCGGTGACGAGGCGCTCGGTGAGGCGTTCCTCGGTGCGGGCGTACAGCGCGTCGAGGTCGGGGTGGGCGGCGGCCAGCTCACGGGTGCCGTCGGCGATGTCCCCGGCGCGGGCGGCGGTGGCCGAGGGCCAGTCCAGCAGGGTGAGCCCGGCCTTCGGCGGTTCGTCCCGGTCGAGGTTCCGGCTGACGGTCTCCAGGGCCATGGTCACGTGGGCGGCCAGGTCCCGCACGGTCCAGCCGTCCAGCCGGGTCGGCAGGGCGAATTGCTCCGCGGTGAGCCCGCGGACGGCCTGCCGGACGTGCCCGAACTGGGCGAGCACGGCGGTGCGGATCTTGACGGGGTCATAGGTGCGCGCGCGCTTCTTGGCCGGGGGCATGGGGAGCAGCCTATGCGCGAGGTCACGGTCCGGATCGAAGTTCGACGACCTGGCTGCCGCACCGTCCACACCGCGAAGTTCGGCGAGGAGGTGCTCCCCGATCCGGCCGGTCGAGCGGGACATCGAGATCCTCGAGAACTGCGAGGGCTGAACGCGGAAGGCCCCGTCCGTTCGGTCGAACGGACGGGGCCTTCGTGCGGTACGGCCGGCTACGCCAGCAGCGCCGGGATGGTCGCCTCGTGCGTCTCGCGCAGCTCGGACAGGGTGAGCGTGAACTCGCCCTGCAGCTCCACCGCGTCGCCGTCCACGACACCGATGCGGGTGGCCGGCAGGCCCCGCGCGCCGCACATGTCCGTGAAGCGGAGCTCCTCCGAGCGCGGGACGGCCACGACGGCGCGGCCGGCCGACTCGGAGAACAGGAAGGTGAAGGCGTCCAGGCCGTCGGGGACGATCAGGCGGGCGCCCTTGTCCCCGAGCAGCGCCGACTCGACGACCGCCTGGATCAGACCGCCGTCGGACAGGTCGTGCGCGGAGTCGACCATGCCGTCGCGGGAGGCGGAGATCAGGATCTCGGCGAGCAGCCGCTCGCGCTCCAGGTCGACCTGGGGCGGCAGTCCGCCGAGGTGGTCGTGGACGACCTGGGACCAGGCCGAGCCGCCGAACTCCTCACGCGTGTCGCCGAGGAGGTAGAGCAGCTGCCCCTCCTCCTGGAAGGCGACCGGGGTGCGGCGGGCCACGTCGTCGATCACGCCGAGCACGGCGACGACCGGCGTCGGGTGGATGGCCGCCTCGCCCGTCTGGTTGTAGAGCGAGACGTTGCCGCCCGTGACCGGCGTGCCGAGCTGCCGGCAGGCGTCCGCCAGACCGCGTACGGCCTCCGCGAACTGCCACATCACCGCGGGGTCCTCGGGCGAGCCGAAGTTCAGGCAGTCGGAGACCGCGAGCGGCTTGGCGCCGGTCGTCGCCACGTTGCGGTACGCCTCGGAGAGGGCCAGCTGGGCACCGTGGTACGGGTCCAGCTTGGCGTACCGGCCGTTGCCGTCGGTCGCGAGGGCGACGCCGAGGCCGGTCTCCTCGTCGATGCGGATCATGCCGGAGTCCTCGGGCTGGGCGAGGACGGTGTTGCCCTGCACGAAGTGGTCGTACTGGGACGTGATCCACTTCTTGCTGGCCTGGTTCGGGGAGCCGACCAGCTTCAGGACCTGGTCCTTCAGCTCCTCCGAGGTCGACGGGCGGGGCAGCTTGTTCGCGTCGTCGGCCTGCAGCTCGTCCTGCCAGGACGGGCGGGCGTACGGGCGCTCGTAGACCGGGCCCTCGTGCGCGACCGTGCGGGGGTCGACGTCGACGATCTTGCCGCCGTGCCAGTAGATCTCCAGGCGGTCGCCGTCGGTGACCTCACCGATGACGGTGGCGATGACGTCCCACTTGTCGCAGATCTCGAGGAAGCGCTCGACCTTCGCGGGCTCCACGACCGCGCACATGCGCTCCTGCGACTCGCTCATGAGGATCTCCTCGGGCGAGAGCGTGGAGTCGCGCAGCGGTACGTCGTCGAGGGTGACGCGCATGCCGCCGGAGCCGTTGGAGGCCAGCTCGGACGTGGCGCAGGACAGGCCCGCCGCGCCGAGGTCCTGGATGCCGACGACCAGCTTCTCCTTGAAGGCCTCCAGGGTGCACTCGATGAGGAGCTTCTCCTGGAAGGGGTCGCCGACCTGGACGGCGGGACGCTTGGACGGCTTGGCGTCGTCGAAGGTCTCGGAGGCGAGGATCGAGGCACCGCCGATGCCGTCGCCGCCGGTCCGGGCGCCGTACAGGATGACCTTGTTGCCCGCGCCGGACGCCTTGGCGAGGTGAATGTCCTCGTGCCGCATGACGCCGATGGCACCGGCGTTGACCAGCGGGTTGCCCTGGTAGCAGGCGTCGAAGACGACCTCGCCGCCGATGTTGGGCAGGCCGAGGCAGTTGCCGTAGCCGCCGATGCCGGCGACCACGCCGGGCAGCACGCGCTTGGTGTCGGGGTGGTCGGCGGCGCCGAAGCGCAGCGGGTCCACGACCGCGACCGGACGGGCGCCCATCGCGATGATGTCGCGGACGATGCCGCCGACACCGGTGGCCGCGCCCTGATAGGGCTCGACGTACGACGGGTGGTTGTGCGACTCGACCTTGAAGGTGACCGCGTAGCCCTGGCCGACGTCCACCACACCGGCGTTCTCGCCGATGCCGACGAGGAGGGCGTCGGACTCGGGGGCCTTCTCGCCGAACTGGCGCAGGTGCACCTTGGAGGACTTGTACGAGCAGTGCTCGGACCACATGACGGAGTACATGGCGAGCTCGGCGCCGGTGGGGCGCCGGCCGAGGATCTCGACGATCCGCTCGTACTCGTCCTTCTTCAGGCCGAGTTCGGCCCAGGGCAGCTCGACGTCGGGGGTCGCGGCCGCGTGCTCGACCGTGTCCAGAGGCGTCCGGCTCATGCGTTGACCAGCTTCTTGAGGATCGAGGTGAAGAAGGGGAGGCCGTCGGTGCGGCCGGTGCCGATGAGCGACTCCACGGCGTGCTCCGGGTGCGGCATCAGGCCCACGACGTTGCCGGCCTCGTTGCTGATGCCGGCGATGTCGTTGAGCGAGCCGTTGGGGTTGAAGTCCAGGTAGCGGAACGCGACCCGGCCCTCGGCCTCCAGCTTGTCCAGCGTGTACTGGTCGGCCACATAGCGGCCGTCCATGTTCTTCAGCGGGATGTGGATCTCCTGGCCGGCCGTGTAGTCGGTCGTCCAGGCCGTCCCGGCGTTCTCCACGCGCAGCTTCTGATCGCGGCAGATGAAGTGCAGGTGGTCGTTGCCGAGCATGCCGCCGGGCAGCAGGTGCGCCTCGGTGAGGATCTGGAAGCCGTTGCAGATGCCGAGGACCGGAAGGCCGCCCTTGGCCTGCTCGATGACGGTGTCCATCACCGGCGAGAAGCGGGCGATGGCCCCGGCGCGCAGATAGTCGCCGTAGGAGAAACCACCGCACAGCACCACGGCGTCGACCTGCTTGAGGTCTTTGTCCTTGTGCCACAGGGCGACCGGTTCGGCGCCCGCGAGGCGGATCGCGCGCTGGGTGTCCCGGTCGTCGAGAGAACCCGGGAAAGTGACGACGCCAATACGAGCGGTCACTTCGCGGCCTCCGCGACTTCCTCGACGCGGACCGTGAAGTCCTCGATCACGGTGTTGGCGAGGAAGGATTCCGCAAGATCGTGGATGCGGGCGAGCGCGGCATCGTCGACCGGTCCGTCAACTTCCAGTTCGAAACGCTTTCCCTGACGTACGTCCGAGATGCCTTCGAAACCCAGTCGCGGCAGTGCGCGCTGCACCGCCTGGCCCTGGGGGTCGAGGATCTCCGGCTTGAGCATGACGTCGACTACGACGCGTGCCACGTGCACTCCCGGTGGTGTGGTGCTGAGCAGGTTCCTGCAAGGTGCTTTCAGACTACCCGCACAAAATTTCTACGCGCGTCGACTTGTAGGAAGCTACGTGACCGTGCTCACGACGCCCGCCCGGCGGGCCACGCCGTGAAAAGTTCCGGAAAAGATCCCGGATCGACACCCGATGCCTATTGCGCGCGACGGTCTCCCCCCACCACGCTTCCACCGAAGTCGCTCCGCTCCTTCTTGCTTTTGGACACGCGGAAGGATTTAGTCGAGCTTCACATTGCATTGTCGGGCACGGTACAAATGAATTGTCAGCGTGCCGTACGAAGGGACCGATATTCGTGGCGCAGAAGGTCGTGGTCACTCTCTTTGACGACATCGACGGCTCAGAAGCGGCGGAAACGATCGCCTTCGGACTCGACGGCAAGTCGTACGAGATCGACCTGAATGAAGCCAATGCCAGCAAACTGCGTAAGGTGCTCGCGCCCTACGTGGAGGCCGGCCGCAAGCGGTCGAGGTCGGGCAAGGCGTTCAAGCAGACGGAGGTCGCCCCCGACCCGGCGGCCGTCCGTGCCTGGGCCCAGGCCAACAAGATGGAGGTGCCGGCCCGCGGCCGTATCCCCAAGAAGGTCTACGAGGCGTTCGCCTCCGCGCAGTGAGCCGGTCCGCGGGACGGGCCTCCGGGCCCGGCCGGCGGACCCTCGGGGCGGTGTGCCGGGACCGGTGCGACAACCGACTTGCGCTACCCCCCTGCTGATCAGCTAATGTCTGGAGCACGCCAGCGGGCGGGACCGAAGAAGTCCAGCTCGCCGAGCATGCGGGTGTAGTTCAGTAGCAGAACATCCCCCTTCCAGGGGGAAGGCGCAGTGTGCAATTCCTGTCACCCGCTCTGCACCGCCGTACCGACCATCCTTGTGGATCAGGTAGGCTGGTGCCCGCGCCGATCGGTGAGAGCCGGTCGGAGGCAATGCGGACGTAGCTCAGTTGGTAGAGCGCAACCTTGCCAAGGTTGAGGTCGCGAGTTCGAGCCTCGTCGTCCGCTCGGGAATGAGACCCCGGTCCTGACGGACCGGGGTCTTTTCGTTGCGCCCGTGCGCCCCCACCCTTCTGACATTTGTCATGCCGAGTGATGACAGCGCGCACTGCCGGCCGCCCGCGACCGGCGGAAGGCTGAAGGGCATGGACAACGACGAACACGAGCACGTGATCGAGGTCACCGGCCTGCGGCGTGTCTACGGGGGCGGGTTCGAGGCGGTGCGCGGAGTCTCGTTCTCCGTGCGCCGCGGAGAGGTCTTCGCCCTGCTCGGCACCAACGGCGCCGGCAAGACGTCGACCGTGGAACTGCTCGAAGGGCTCGCCCGGCCCGCCGGCGGCCAGGTGCGCGTCCTCGGCCACGACCCCTGCGCCGACCGGGCCGTGGTCCGTCCGCGGACCGGCGTGATGCTGCAGGAGGGCGGCTTCCCGTCCGAGCTGACCGTCGCCGAGACCGCCCGGATGTGGGCCGGCTGCGTCAGCGGGGCCCGGCCCGAGCGCGAGGTCCTGGAGCGCGTCGGGCTGTCGGGGAAGGCCGGCGTGCGGGTCAAGCAGCTGTCCGGCGGTGAGCGGCGGCGCCTGGACCTGGCGCTCGCCCTGCTCGGGGACCCCGAGGTGCTCTTCCTGGACGAGCCGACCACCGGACTCGACGCCGAAGGGCGCCAGGCCACCTGGCAGTTGGTCCGCGAGCTGCGCGACGCCGGGACGACGGTCCTGCTGACCACGCACTACCTGGAGGAGGCGGAGGACCTCGCGGACCGGCTCGCCATCCTGCACGAGGGCCGGATCGCGGCCACCGGCACCCCGGCCGAGGTCACCGCGGCCCAGCCGTCGCGGATCTCCTTCCGGCTGCCCGACGGCTACTTCCTGGGCGACCTGCCGCCGCTCGGCGAACTCGGCGTGATCGGGCACGACGTCGACGGACGCGTCGTCCGGCTGCGCACCCGCGAGCTGCAGCGGACGGCCACCGGGCTGCTGGTCTGGGCCGAGAGGGCCGGGCTGGAACTGCGGGGACTCGACGTGCGGTCGGCCTCGCTGGAGGAGGCGTTCCTGGCGATCGCCCGCGAGACGTCCGCGGCCCAGCAGGGGGCCCGCGGGGAGAAGGAACAGGAGTACGCGGCATGAGCGACGCGATCACCACCCCCGCCGGACGGATGAAGGCGCTCGCCCGCGCCGAGCTGACGCTGCTCGGCCGGAGCAGGGGGACCCTCGTCGCCGCCCTGTTCGTGCCGCTGGTGCTGCCGTTCAGCGTGTGGTCGGCGACCAAGGACATGGACCTGGAGGAGGCCGGCCTGACCCCCGGCACCGTCGTCCTGCCCGCCGCCATCGGCTTCTCCCTGCTCTTCGCCGTGTACGGGGCGCTCGTCGGCGTCTTCACCGCCCGCCGCGAGGAACTCGTCCTCAAGCGGCTGCGCACCGGCGAGCTGCGGGACGCCGAGATCCTCGCCGGGTCCGCCCTGCCCGCGGTCGTCACCGGACTCGTGCAGTCCCTGCTGCTGGCGGCCGGCTGCATGATCCTCCTCGACGTCCCGCCGCCGCCCGCGCCCTATCTGGCCGTCCCCGCGCTGCTGGCCGGACTCGTCTTGTGCGCCGCGCTGGCGGCGGTCACCTCGGCGTTCACCCGCACCACCGAGAGCGCCCAGGTCACCACGCTCCCCGTGATGCTGGTCTCGATGCTCGGCTCGGGCATGGCCGTACCGCTGGAGGTCCTGCCCGACCGGCTGGCCTCGATGTGCGAACTGCTGCCGCTGACACCGGTGATCACTCTCGTCCGGGGCGGCTGGACCGGCGAGCTGTCCGCGTACGAGGCCCTCGGTGCCGCGACCACGGCGCTGGCCTGGACGGTCCTCGCCGTGTTTGCTGTACGGCGGTGGTTCCGGTGGGAACCGCGGCGCTGACGAAGGGGGTACGGAGGCATGCGCGGACCCGGCAGATGGTGGCGGGGGAAGAGCACCCCGGCGAAGGTGGAGACGTACACCCGGGGGTCGTTCCACTTCTTCGCGTTGATCGAGGTCGCCGGGGCCGGGGCGCCGATGCTCCACCGGGTCGACGGCGCGGCCGACGCGTGGCTGCTGCTCCTGATCTGCGCGCACGCGGCGCTCTGCCTGCTGACCGTGTCGCACGCCGTGGACTGGGTGCGCGGGCAGCGTGAGCAGCCGCTCCGGCTGATGTACGGGCTCGGCGCCGCCACCGCCGCGATCGCCGTCGCGACCCTCGCGGTCTCCGAGTACGGCCCGGACGACGAAGGCCTCGACGCGGCCGTGGGCAGCGTCTTCGGCGTCACCATGATCTTCGGGGTGGGCATCATCGCCCTCGGGATACGCGGGCGCAGGCAGGTGTACGCGCTCGTCGCGGGCTTCGCCGCCGGGTCCGGGACGGTCGTGCTCGCGATGACCGGGATTCCGCTCGAAGCGCTGGTCATCGCGGTGATCGTGCTGCTGGGCAGCGGCTTCCTCGCCTTCACCGCCGTGTTCTCCGTCTGGCTGCTGCGGGCCGTCTTCGAGCTGGACGACGCCCGCGAGACCCGGGCCCGGCTCGCGGTCGCCGAGGAGCGGCTGCGCTTCGGGCGCGATCTGCACGACGTGATGGGGCGCAACCTGGCCGTCATCGCCCTGAAGAGCGAGCTGGCCGTGCAACTGGCGCGGCGCGGGCGGGCCGAGGCCGTCGAGCAGATGATCGAGGTGCAGCGGATCGCGCGGGAGTCCCAGCGCGAGGTCCGCGATGTCGTACGGGGCTACCGCGAGGCCGACCTCGGCGTCGAACTCGCCGGGGCCCAGGGGGTGCTGGCGGCCGCCGGGATCACCTGCGAGGTGACCGGTGAGACGGACGGGCTGCCCGCGGACGTGCAGTCGGCGCTCGCCTGGGTCGTGCGGGAGGCCACCACGAACGTGCTGCGGCACGGGGACGCCGAGCGGTGCGCCGTGGGAGTGCGCAGGACGGAGGGACGGGTGGTGCTGACGGTGGAGAACGACGGGGCCGCCGCGGCCTCCGACGGGGGCGGGGGCTCCGGGCTCGCCGGGCTGCGGGAGCGGCTCGCCGCCGTGGACGGCACGCTGGAGGCCGGCCGGGTCGGCGAGGGGGCGTTCCGGCTGGTGGCGGACGTGCCGCTGGCCGAGGCCGGGGCGCGGGAGGTCGTCGCGTGAGCGAGCCGGTACGGCTGCTGCTGGCCGACGACGAGCATCTGATCCGCGGCGCGCTCGCCACGCTGCTCTCCCTGGAGGACGACCTGGTGATCGTCGCCGAGGCGGCCAGCGGGCCCGAGGCGCTCGCCATGGCCCGGGCCCACCGGCCCGACGTGGCGGTCCTGGACCTGCAGATGCCGGGAGCCGACGGTGTGAAGGTCGCCACAGCCCTGCGGGCCGAACTGCCCGGGTGCCGGGTGCTGATCGTGACCAGCCACGGGCGCCCCGGACATCTGAAGCGGGCCCTTGAGGCGGGTGTGCGCGGATTCGTCCCGAAGACGGTCAGCGCCCAGCGGCTGGCGGAGATCATCCGGACCGTGCACGGCGGAAACCGGTACGTCGACCCGGAGTTGGCGGCCGACGCCATCGCCGCCGGGGACTCCCCGCTGACCGCGCGGGAGGCGGAGGTGCTGGAACTCGCCGCCGACGGCGCGCCCGTCGCGGAGATCGCGCAGCGCGCCGCCCTGTCCCAGGGGACCGTGCGGAACTATCTGTCCTCCGCCGTCTCGAAGCTGGGCGCGGAGAACCGGCACGCGGCGGTGCGCCTCGCACGCGCCCGCGGTTGGGTATAGTGGGTCCCGCGCCACGGCGCATGCGAACGTAGCTCAGTTGGTAGAGCGCAACCTTGCCAAGGTTGAGGTCGCGAGTTCGAACCTCGTCGTTCGCTCCAGAGCAAAGGCCCCGGTCATCGAACGGGGCCTTTGGCGTGGGGCGTTCCCTGGGCCTGGGGCGGGGCCGCGGCTGCGGCGCCGAGGAGGCGGGCCGGCGCGGCCCGCCTACGGCCGGTCCGGTCGTCTACTGGCGGCCGGGCTGCGCCTGCTGCCTGCGGCTGGGCCTCCGGCCGGGGCGGCAGTGGTCAGGGCGGCCGAAGGCGGCGACGAGACCGTGCCGACGGTCGTCGTCGCCGGGCGGCCGCACACCCGTCCGGATCCCCTTCGGGTGCGCGAGCGGCCCGCCCTCCCGGACCGGGGCTGAGCGCCGGTCAGCTCCAGCTCATGCCCGTCAGACGCTCGTACGCCTCCACGTACTTGGCGCGGGTCGCGTCCACGACGTCCTGCGGCAGCGGCGGCGGGGGCTGCTCGCTCGCCCGGTCCCAGCCGGAGGCCGGCGAGGTCAGCCAGTCCCGCACGAACTGCTTGTCGTACGACGGCTGCGCGCGGCCCGGCTCCCACTGCTCGGCCGGCCAGAAGCGCGAGGAGTCCGGGGTGAGGACCTCGTCGGCGATGACCAGGGTGTCCCCGTCGAAGCCGAACTCGAACTTGGTGTCCGCGAGGATGATGCCGCGCTCGCGGGCGATGTCCCGGCCGCGCGCGTACACGGCGAGGGTCGCCTGCCGCAGCCGGGCGGCGGTGTCCGCGCCGACCTGGCGGGCGACCTCCTCGTAGGAGACGTTCTCGTCGTGCTCGCCGACGGCGGCCTTGGTGGCCGGGGTGAAGATCGGTGCCGGCAGTTCCGAGCCGTCGGCCAGGCCCTCGGGGAGGGCCAGCCCGCAGACCGTCCGGGTGTCGTTGTACTCGGCGAGCCCGGAGCCGGTGAGGTAGCCGCGGGCCACGGCCTCGACCGGGACCATCCGCAGGGACTTGCAGACGAGGGTGCGGCCCGCCCAGTCGGCGGGAGCGCCGTCGGGCACATCGGTGCTCAGGACGTGGTGGGGGACCAGGTCGGCGAGCTGGTCGAACCACCACAGGGAGAGCCGGGTGAGGATGCGGCCCTTGTCCGGGATCTCGGTGGGCAGCACCCAGTCGTAGGCGGACAGGCGATCGCTGGCGACCATCACGAGGTCACCGGCCTCGTTCTGGTACAGCTCGCGCACCTTGCCGGTGTGCAGGTGCACCAGGCCCGGAACCTGAAGCGGCTCGGGCTTTTCTACGAATCCGGACACGGTTCCTCCCCGTAAGTCTGTCCCATGCGTCGATTGTCCCGTACGGGACGTCGGCCGTGGACCGGGGGTGGGGCGGGTGGAGCGCCGGGGCCCTGCCGCGTGAGCTCAGTCACGCTTGCAGATGCGGTCCAGGAGGTTGGCGGTGGCGCGCTGGACCCGGGGATCGACATGGCCCGGGCGGTCGAGCGCCGGGGACCAGGCGAAGGTGCCGGAGGCGAAGACCAGAGCGCCGGAGTGCGCGCGGTACAGCGAGGTCTCCTGGTGGCGCAGCACCCCCTCGCGGTCGGTGTACGGGGAGTGCGCCAGCAGGATGCGCTCCTCGTGGCCGGGCAGCGGGGTGCGGGGGAAGTACCGGTCGGCCTCGCCTGCCACCAGGCCCGGGATCTCGTCGCCCTCGTGGGCGCCGGTGGCCTCCCACAGCCAGTGGTCGGCGTTGCGGACGATCAACGGGTGCGGCTCGGGGACCTGCCCGGCGTACTGGATGCCGATGAGCTCCTGCTCGGGGCGGTCGATCTCCCGCCAGAGGACCGGACGCCCCGGGCCCCTGCGCTTGCGGCAGGTGAGCAGGCGGCCGGGGACGCCGGACGGGGACGGGCCCAGCTCCACCTGCCAGTACATGGAGTTGGCGGAGAGGAACACCAGGGACGTGCCGTTCTCCCGGGCGAGCTCGATCGTGCGGCGCATGTTCACCGACCAGTACTCGTCGTGGCCGGGGAAGACCAGGCCCCGGTACCGGGTCGGGTCGACGTGGCCGCCGTGCAGGTCGCGGGCGTCGGCGTAGGCGATGTCGTAGCCGTAGCGCTCGGCCCAGCGGATGAAGTCGTAGGCGTGGCCGACGTGCAGGGGCAGGCCTGCGCCCGCGTACGGACGGTCGAAGGAGACGGTGGTGGCGGCGTCGTCCTCGCCGAGCAGCCGGCCGTCCTCGTCCCAGGCGTGGTAGAGGCTGGCGCCGAGGCGGCCGTCCTCCGGGTAGAGGTTGTACGCCTGCCAGGTGACGTCGGGCAGCAGCAGGAGCAGGTCCGCCGGGTGGTTGTCGCGGACGGTGAACGGGATGTGGGAGCGGTAGCCGTCGTGGGTGGTGAGGACGGCGACATAGGCGCCGTTGCTCCAGTAGCTGGGGACCTGGAGGCGCCAGGACAGCCACCAGTGGTGGCAGGAGACGGTGCGGTCGGCGGTGAGCGGCGCGGGCTGCACGATGCCCGACAGCCGGGGGCTCGTGGTGATCTTGGCGGCGCCGTCCCCGCCGTAGTGGCCGATGCGGTAGATGTCGACGGCGAACTCCTGGGGCGGGTCGACCGTGATGTGGAAGTCGACGGCCTCGCCGGGCGCGACCGCCCCGGTGGAGGTGAATCCCTTGATCTGCCGGTGGACGTCGTCCGCGGAGCGGGGTCCCGCGCTGCGGGGCGCGGGGACCCTCGGGGTGCCGGACGTCGGGGGGTGGGCCTGGCCGTCGACGTACCAGGGGACCACCTGGCCGGTGTCGTCGAAGTACGTCACGTTGCCTCGCAGCCAGGGGACCGGGCCCTGGCCGAAGGGGTCCGTCACGGCGTGTGCGAGAGCTCCCGACTCCCAGCGGCGGATCTGCTCCGACCCCATGGCCGTACCCTCCCTTGTCCCGCGGTCGCACATCGAGCGTCGTGTCGGGCCCTGGCGCGCCGGGCGCACGCCGTGCCGGTGGTGCACGTCATGTTCTCGGTGCGGGGTGGTGCGCGTCGTGCTCGTCCCGTGCCGGTGGTGCCTGTCGTACGCCTGATGCGCTTGCCCGGTGGTGCCGCCGTGCGGCAGGGCTTCACCGGCTGTCGTGGCGTAAGCCCTTGCCATATGCGCTATCGATCCCAGCACATCACATTGCGCTCGCTTCCTGTCACTATTCGTTGCGAATTGGCCGAAAGTGGAACCGGGGGCTCCGACTGAGTTCCGTCGCCCCGGGCGCGCGGCCGGGGTGTCCGCCGCGTCCTCGCCCGTCAGACCAGGCGCACCGGCTTCTCGGGGCGTATCCCCGACTCCACGAGCCAGGCGCGCAAGGGCGCCGGATCGCCGTCCTGGATGAGGCGCAGGACACGGGGGGTCAGGTCGGCGGCGCGTTCGCCGTTGATGAGCAGGGCGGGCCCGTCGAGCCAGTCCAGACCGGGTGTCGCGCCCGCGGTGTCCATGGCCGCGCAGCAGACCATCGCGGTCACGTGGTCGGTGAGCAGCTCGCGGGAGCTGCGGGGCGGCTGGAGCGGGAAGAGCGGGAGCGTGCCGATGTCCAGCAGTGAGGTGTCGGGCGTGAGCGCCGCCGGCTTTCCTACCGACGCCGCGGCCTCCTCCCGGGCCAGCTCGGCGGTGATCCCGGCGGCCAGCGCCGAACTCCGCTCGGTCTCCTGGTCCTCGTAGGGGTCCAGGTCGTCGGCGGGGGCGGGGGGCGGAACGGGATCGGGTGCGGTGTCGGCGGCGGGGTGGGCGGGCGTCTGTGGGTTGTCGAGGGCGTCCGCGGGCGGGGCGGGCGCTTCCGTGGCCGGGGCCGGCGGGTGGGTGGCGGGAAGGGGGTGCCCGGTCTGCGGGGCCTCGGGCCGCGAGGCGTCCCGCGGGGCCGTCAGGTGGTCCAGGACCCGGGAGAGGGTGGGGCCGTCCGAGCCGGAGGGTGCGTCGCCCGGGCCGCGGCGGACGCCGAGGGCGTCGAGGACGCGGTGCAGGCGGGCCGCGTCCGTACGCCAGGCCCGGTCCACGACCTCCTCCGGATACTCCTGCCAGCCCACCGGCGACCAGTCCGGGCCGGTCTCGGCCGGTCCTCCGTGGAACAGGCGGGCGGCCAGCAGGGAGACGGCCTCGTCGACCGTGCCGGGCTCCTCGAGGAGGTCGCAGGCGGGGCGCTCGCCCAGCCGGGAGGCGAACCCCTCCGCCAGCCGGTCCCGCCGGGAGAGCTCGGTGAGGGCGGCGACCACACCCGCGTCCAGCCGGGAGGGCCAGCGGCCCATCCGCCAGGCCGGCAGCGCGACCCGCGTCAGCAGCCGGTCCCAGCCCGCGTAGGCCAGGCCGACCTGCTCCTGGGCCACGATCCGCAGACCGTAGTCCACAGCCTGTGCACGCTCGGCGGCCGCCGCGGCCACCCCGCGCTCCATCTCGGCCGCGTGCTCCCGGCAGCTTCGCAGCAGGAGGCGTGCCACCCAGCCGAGGCCCACGCACACCGCCCGCGACCCGGGACAGCGGCCGCGCGTGGCGGCGACGGCCACGGCGGCGTCCAGCCCGCGGACGAAGCGCCGGGCCTGGGCTATGTCCGGGTGCGCCGAGGGCCCGGTGCCGGCGACGACCGGGGCGAGCACGGCCCGCAGCTCCCCGACCCGCATCCACCACAGGAACGGGGAGCCGATGACGAGGACCGGCGCGGCCGGCGTACGGCGGTGGGCGCCGCGCCCGCCGCCGCGCAGGCCGTTGAGCCCGTCGTCCGTCTGCTCCTCGGGCGGGGGCGGGCCGTGGGACGGATGGGTGCGGTCCTCCAGCCAGCTGTCGCAGTCCGGGGTGAGCGCTATCGCGGACGGGGCGGGGACGCCGAGCCGGTCGGCGAGGTCGCGCACCAGCCGGTAGAGGTCCGGGGCCTGCCCCTCGCCGATCGTCACGGTGGGGGTCACGGCGGGACGGGCGCGGGCGACGACCAGCGCGACGAGACCGGCGGCGAGCAGCACCAGGGCGGCGAACGGGGTGACCGCCCAGCGCACGGCATGCCATCCGGGGCCGACGAGGTGCCCGGTGGACGGTCCGGCGAGCAGCACCACGGCGAACGCCGCGGGCAGCAGGGCGACGGCGAGCGCACGGCTGCGGACGCGCAGCACCGCCAGGGCGCGGGCACGCGCGGCCTGGGCCCCCGCTTCCATCCCCATCCCGGTCACGGCCGGACCTCACCCCCTCCGTGCTGTCCTGGTCGACGGAACTGTCCTGGCTCTGCTCACTCCCCCACTGTGGCACCCGCCACCGACATCGCAATGCCGGTGGGCCAAGTGCCGGAACGCTTGCGCGGCACCCTAGTTGGGGCGTCGACCCACGTCAGTCGCTTGGGTCATCGCTCACTCGATGGAATGGCTTTGGGGAAAGGTGGATGACGGACAGCGAGGATCAGCCCTCTGATCCCGGCACTGGTCCGGCCCTGGTCCCGGTACCGCTCCCGGCATGCGCCGGGCCCCGGATCCTGAGACGGATCCGGGGCCCGGTCGGTTGGCTCGCGGGAGCGGCTACGCGTCGGCGGCGGCCTTCGCGGCGATGTCCGTACGGTACTGGGAGCCGTCCAGCCCGATCCGGCCCACCGCCCGGTAGGCGCGGGTCCGGGCCTCGGCGAGGTCCCCGCCGGTCGCGGTGACGGACAGCACACGGCCACCGGCGCTCACGACCGCCTCGCCGTCGCGCCGGGTGCCGGCGTGCAGCACGTAGGCGTGCGGGGCGTCCTGGGCGGCCACCTCGTCGAGGCCGCTGATCGGGTCGCCGGTGCGGGGGGTGCCCGGGTAGTTGTGAGAGGCGACGACCACGGTGACCGCGGCGTCGTCGCTCCAGCGCAGCGGCTCCAGGTCGACCAGGTGGCCCTTGGCGGAGGCGAGCAGGACACCGGCCAGCGGGGTCTTCAGCCGGGCCAGGACGACCTGTGTCTCCGGGTCGCCGAAGCGGGCGTTGAACTCGATCACGCGCACGCCCCGCGAGGTGATCGCGAGTCCGGCGTAGAGCAGCCCGGAGAACGGGGTGCCGCGGCGGCGCATCTCGTCGACGGTCGGCTGGAGGACCGTCTCCAGGACCTCCTCGACCAGCTTCGGGTCCGCCCACGGCAGCGGCGAGTACGCGCCCATGCCGCCGGTGTTCGGGCCCTCGTCGCCGTCCAGGGCGCGCTTGAAGTCCTGGGCGGGCTGGAGCGGCACCACGGTCCGGCCGTCGGTGATGGCGAAGAGGGAGACCTCGGGGCCGTCCAGGTACTCCTCGATGACGACGCGCTCGCAGGCGTTGGCGTGCGCGCGGGCCGCGTCGAAGTCGGCGGTCACGACGACGCCCTTGCCGGCCGCCAGACCGTCGTCCTTGACGACGTACGGGGCGCCGAAGGCGTCCAGGGCCTCGTCGACCTCGGCGGGGGTGGCGCAGACGTAGGAGCGGGCCGTGGGGACGCCGGCCGAGGCCATCACGTCCTTGGCGAACGCCTTGGAGCCCTCGAGCTGCGCGGCCTCCTTGGAGGGGCCGAACACCGGGATGCCGGCCTCGCGCACGGCGTCGGCGACCCCCGCGACGAGGGGGGCCTCCGGTCCGACGACCACGAGGTCGGCGCCGAGCCGTTCGGCCAGCGCGGAGACGGCCTCGCCGTCGAGGGCGTCGACCTGGTGCAGTTCGGCGACCTCGGCGATGCCGGCGTTGCCGGGGGCGCAGTGCAGCGCGGTGACGTCGGGGTCGAGGGACAGGGAGCGGCACAGGGCGTGTTCGCGGGCGCCGCTACCGATGACGAGGACCTTCACGGGGTCAGCCTAACGGCCTTCTTGTGCGGGACGCCGAGCGGCCGGGGCCGGAGGACCTGTGCGTTCCTCCAAAACCGGCCCGGCGAAACCGGGCCGGGGACGGCCTACTCGTTCGTGATCTCCTCGACGACCGTCGCGCCCAGCTCGCGCACGATCAGCTCGCGGCCGGACAGCGCCGACTCGTTGAGGTCGGGGTCGTCGTCCTCCGGGATGTCGTCCTCCAGGGAGACGGAGGGCGGTTCCGGAGCGCTGGGCCGCGGGGCAGGGGCGGGGGCCGGTGCCGACGGGGCCGCCGGTGCCGCGGACGGTGCGGGGGCCGGGCGCGGGGCGGCCTGACCGCCGTAGCCGCCGGGGGCCGGGGCGGCGCCGCCTCCGCCGAAGCCGGGGGGAGCGCCCGGAGCCGGGGGCGCCGAGCCGCCGCCCGACGGGTCGACGATCGCCTCGATCTTCCACTGCACGTGGAACTGCTCGGCCAGCGCCTGCCGCAGCACGTCCTCGCTGCCGCTGCTCGCGAAGTTGTCGCGCGCGCCGGCGTTGACGAAGCCGAGCTGGAGGGTGGTGCCGTCGAAGCCGGCGACCTGGGCGTTCTGGCTGAGCAGGATCCAGGTGAAACGGCGGCGGTTCTTGACCGCCTCCAGGATGTTCGGCCAAAGCTGGCGGGGGTCCAGGCCACCGCTCGGGGGCGCGTGGTCGGGCGCCGCCTCCCCGCCTCCCGCGGCGGGGGCGGGCGTCGACGCGGGTGCGGGTGCGGACGCGGGTGCGGGTGCGGACGCGGGTGCGCCGGCACGGGGTGCCGGGGCACCGCCGCCCGCCGGGGCCGCCGTCGGCCAGCCGCCGGGCCGCCGGCCGCCGCCCGCGGGGGCGGCGGTGGGCCAGGCGCCGGGAGCGGGAGCGGCGGGCGCCTGCGGGGGCGCGGGCGGCGTCTGGGGCGGCCGGGCGGTCTGCGGGGCCGGAGCGGCGGGCGCCGGAGCCGCGGCGGCGGGCGCGCTCTCCGCGGCCGGCGCGGCCGGTGCCTCCGGGGCGGGGGTGCCCGGAGGCCGTACGGCGGCACGGGCGGCGGCGAGCCCCCCGCCGGACGGCACCGGAGGGGCGGCCTGCGGCGGCGCGGGGGCGGCGTGGGCCCCGGGGCCGGGGGCGTATCCCATGGCGGGGGCGGTGGCGCCCGCGGAGAAGCCGACGCCCCGCTCCAGCCGGTCGAGCCGGGCCATGACGGACCGCTCGTCGCCGTAGGTGGCGGGCAGGAGCACGCGCGCGCAGATCAGTTCGAGCTGGAGCCGGGGCGAGGTGGCGCCGCGCATCTCGGTCAGCCCCTCGTTGACCAGGTCGGCGGCGCGGCTGAGCTCGGCGGCGCCGAAGGTGCCGGCCTGGGCCTGCATCCGCTCCAGGACGTCGGCCGGGGCGTCGATGAGCCCCTTCTCGACGGCGTCGGGCACGGCGGCCAGGATCACGAGGTCCCGCAGCCGCTCCAGCAGGTCGGCGACGAACCGCCGCGGGTCGTTGCCGCCCTCGATGACACGGTCCACGACCTCGAAGGCGGCCGCGCCGTCACCGGTCGCGAAGGCCTCCACGACGGAGTCGAGCAGCGATCCGTCGGTGTACCCGAGGAGGGAGGTGGCCATGGCATACGTCACACCCTCCTCCCGGACCCCGGCGAGGAGCTGGTCCATCACGGACATGGAGTCACGTACGGACCCCTGGCCGGCGCGGACGACGAGCGGAAGAACACCCTCCTCGACGGGGATGCCCTCCCGGCGGCAGACATCGGCGAGGTACTCCCGCAGGGTGCCCGGCGGGACGAGCCGGAACGGGTAGTGGTGGGTCCGCGAGCGGATGGTCCCGATGACCTTCTCGGGCTCGGTCGTCGCGAAGATGAACTTCAGGTGCTCCGGCGGCTCCTCGACGACCTTCAGCAGGGCGTTGAAGCCGGCCGACGTGACCATGTGGGCCTCGTCGATGATGTAGATCTTGTAACGGCTGGAGGCCGGTCCGAAGAAGGCCTTCTCGCGCAGCTCACGGGCGTCGTCCACACCACCGTGCGAAGCCGCGTCGATCTCGATGACGTCGATGGAGCCCGGGCCGTTGCGGGCGAGGTCCTGGCAGGACTGGCACGTGCCGCAGGGGGTCGGGGTGGGGCCCTGCTCGCAGTTCAGACAGCGGGCGAGGATCCGGGCGCTGGTCGTCTTGCCGCATCCGCGGGGGCCGCTGAACAGGTACGCGTGATTGACCCGGTTGTTCCGCAGCGCCTGCTGCAACGGGTCGGTGACATGCTCCTGCCCGATGACCTCGGCGAACGACTCCGGGCGATAGCGGCGGTACAGCGCGAGAGACGACACGCCTACGAGGTTATAGGCGCCCGCTGACAACGGGTCCCGCCCCCGGAGCACGAGAACGCCCCTCACGCACCCGCCAGAGCCAACCTACCCTTGCTGCCTTCCGGCCCTGGGGGAGTTCAGTCAGATAGCGCCGCGTGAGGGGCTTCCCAGAGAGTACCCGATGTCAGCGGGTCGGAACGAGTTCGCGAGCACTCCTCTCGGTCATGTAATGTTTCCGGCGGAGGATTCGCCTAGAGGCCTAGGGCGCACGCTTGGAAAGCGTGTTGGGGGCAACCCCTCACGAGTTCGAATCTCGTATCCTCCGCCAGTGCCTCACCGGGCACGATGTCGAAGGGCCCCACCGTTCGCGGTGGGGCCCTTCGACGTTGTCCGGGCGCCCCTGCATTCGGGGTGGCGTCGGTCACATGTGGGCCGTCCATCGGGTGATTCCCGGTGGGGTGGCGGGGCCGTCGGCGGGGCGGGGGGCGAGGCCGGCGCCATGGTGTGGGTTCCGGTCGTCGCCTTCGTACGGAGCCCTCGTGGAACAGCAACCCCACCCTTCCCGCGGCGCGACGGGCCCGAGGCGTGCCGCGGCCCTGCTGCTGATCCCTGTGGCCGTGGGCCTCGGCGTCTGGTTCGTGGGGCGGGGACTGACGCCCGATCCGGAGAGCAGCCTGTTCGGGGCCCAGTACGGCGACGCCATGGAGCTCAAGGCCCGGCTGGGGACCGCCCTCCTGGGGCTCGCGCTCGTCCAGCTCCTGCTCGCCGCCCGGATGTACGGCCTGCTGCCCGGGTCGAGACCGGCCCCGCGCGCGGTGTCCCTCGTCCACCGGCTGACCGGGCTGCTCGCCTTCCTGCTCTCGGTGCCCATCGCCTATCAGTGCCTGAGCGCCTACGGCGTCGTGCTGACATCGCCGCGGGTGGCGATCCACTCGATCACCGGCTGCGTCCTGTACGGCGCGTTCGCCGCGAAGGTCGTCGTGGTGCGCAGCCACCGGTTCCCGGGATGGACGCTGCCGCTCGTCGGCGGTCTGCTCTTCTGCGCGATCGCCCTGCTCTGGTACACCGCCGCGCTGTGGCAGCTCAACGGGTTCCGGACGCCGGGGCTGACGTAACGCGGGCGGTCAGTGGCCGCCGGTCCGGGACGAAGGCTTCTTGGTGATCTCCTTGCCGGCCGAGCCTTGGCGCAGGCGTCGGCGTGCGGGTCCACGAGGATCGCCTCGGAGATGCCGTAGGGCTTCCCGCTCGCAGGACGCGCGCCACACGAGTCCCGGTGGACAGCGAAGCCGACCGCCCGGCCACGGCGAGCGCTCCGGGCCGTTGCCGGGGCCGTCGTGTCAGGCCGGCTCGGGCTGCGGTTCCGGGCGCAGGGCCGGGGTGGGCCTCGGGTCCCAGGTGCGGGTCGTCCGGAGGTAGCCGTAGATCACCGAGCCCATCGCCGCGAGCAGGAGCGGGCCGTACAGCCAGGGGTGGCGTGCCATCTCCAGCGGCAGGAAGCGGTACGACAGCAGCAGGGCCGTGAACACCAGGGAGCCGTGGACGACCAGGCGGGCGCCCGCCCGGTCCCAGCCGCGGGACATCGCGCGCAGGGCCCCCTCGATGGTGAGGGTGAAGACCACTCCGGCCACGAGGTCGACGCCGTAGTGGTAGCCGAAGCCGAGGGTGGCGCCGAGGGTGGCGACCAGCCAGAACGTGCCCGCGTAGCGCAGGAGGCGCGGTCCCTGGCGGGAGTGGAGGAAGATCGCGGTGGCCCATGCCGTGTGCAGGCTGGGCATGCAGTTGCGCGGGGTGATCCCGTCGAACGGCATCGGGAGCGGGGCGGCGAGCGCCGGTGCCGTCCGGGGCCAGATGTCGGCCGTCGCCCAGTGGCCGCCGTCCGGGCCGTAGGCGAAGACCGGGCCGACCACCGGGAAGATCATGTAGATGCCGGGGCCGAGCAGGCCGATCACGAGGAACGTGCGCACCAGGTGGTGGCTCGGGAAACGGCGCTCGGCCGCCACGTGGCGCAGTTGGTAGAGCGCGACGAGGACCGCGGCGACCGCGAGCTGGACGTAGACGTAGTCGAGCACATGGGCGCCGACCGGCCCGGTGGCGTCGACGATCCGGCCGACGACCCAGGAGGGGTTGCCGAGCGCCCTGTCGGCGGTGGCCACATACTGGTCGAGGACCTGCGGCTGGGTCTTCGACGTGATCAGCAGCCAGGTGTCACCGGTCTTGCGGCCGGCCACCAGGAGCAGGGCCAGTCCGACACCCTTGAGGAGCAGGAGGCGTTCGGCGCCGGTGCGGCGGGTGACGGCGACGACCGCGCAGCCCAGGACGACGCAGAGCGCGCCGTTGCCGAAGGGGTGCCCCTCACCGAGGGCCGGGAGTGTGCCGGTGGCCCAGCGCACGGCGAGGACCACGAGGTCGATGCCGAGGGCGGCGCCGGCCGCGACGAGGCGTTCCCGCCGGGTGAGGACGACCATCATCAGGCCCATGCCGGCGTACAGCAGGAAGCCGGATTTCGGCGGGAACGCGATCTCGCGGACCTGGTTGGTGAGGGGGCCCGGCTCACCGTAGTGGCGGGCGGCCACCTCCAGTGCGATCAGGAAGCCGAGGGCGACCACGCCCACGGCGGACCACACCAGCGCCCGCTGCCGGCTGCCTGTTCGCGCGAACGTCTGCGATGTCTCGGATATCAATTGTCTCGGCCGATGTGTAAGGGGCGGTCGTCAGCACCCGTTCGTGAGTTCGAGCATGGTATCGGAGCGGGGCACGGGGGATTTTTGCGCTGCGCGAACCCCCCGGCGACGAAGACGCGAAAGGCGGCCGGCACGTTGCCGCCCGCCCGAAGTCACCCGAAGTCGCCGCGTCGGCCGGTCATGGCTGGGCGACCTCCAGTGGCTGTTCCGCCCAGATCGTCTTGCCCTTGGCGGCCTGACGGGTGCCCCAGCGCCGGGTGAGCTGTGCCACCAGCAGCAGCCCCCGGCCGCCCTCGTCGTAGGTGCGGGCCCGGCGCAGATGGGGCACCGTGCTGCCGCCGTCGGACACCTCGCAGATGAGGGAGTTCTCGTGGGCCAGATGGATCAGGCGCAGCTGGACGGGCGGCTGGGCGTGCCGGATGGCGTTGGTGACCAGTTCGCTGACGACGAGTTCCGTGACGAACGCGGCCTCCTCCAGGCCCCACGCGTCGAGCTGGGCGAGCGTGTCCTTGCGGGTCTGGGCCACGGCGGACGGGGTGGACGGAACCTGCCACGTGGCGACCTGGGAGGCGTCCAGCGCGCGCGTGCGGGCGACGAGCAGGGCGACGTCGTCGGGCGGCCTGGGCGGCAGCAGGTTGGTGAGGATCCGGTCGCACAGGGCGTCCAGGGTGGGTTCGGCGCCGGTCAGCAGACGGCTCAGCCGGCCGACGCCCGCGTCCGCGTCCCCGTCCGCGTCCCCGACCCCGTCCGCGTCCCCGCTCCCGTCCCTGTCCCCGTCCCCGGGACGGGACCAGCCGCCGGGTGTGATCAGGCCGTCGGTGTAGAGGGCGAGGAGGCTGCCCTCGGGCAGCTCGATCTCGGCGCCCTCGAAGGGCAGGCCGCCCACGCCCAGCGGTGGTCCGGGCGGCAGGTCGACCCGTTCGGCGGCGCCACCGGGAGCGACCACCACCGGCGGCGGATGCCCGGCGCGGGCCAGGGAACAGTGCCGGGAGATCGGGTCGTACACGGCGTACAGGCAGGTCGCGCCGACCTCTCCCCCGCACTCGGGGTGGCGTTCGCGCGTCCGGCCGCCCTCCCGTTCGGTGGACAGCCGGGACACCAGGTCGTCGAGGTGGGTGAGCAGTTCGTCCGGTGCCAGGTCGATGTCGGCGAGGGTGCGCACCGCCGTCCGCAGCCGGCCCATGGTGGCGGAGGCGTGGATGCCGTGCCCGACGACGTCCCCGACGACCAGGGCCACCCGCGCCCCGGACAGCGGGATCACGTCGAACCAGTCGCCGCCGACCCCGGTCTGCGCGCCCGCCGGGAGGTAGCGGGTGGCGACCTCCACCGCCGCCTGCTCCGGCAGCCGCTGCGGCAGCAGGCTGCGCTGCAGGGTGACCGACCGGTCGCGTTCGCGGGCGTAGCGGCGGGCGTTGTCCATGCAGACGGCCGCCCGGGCCGCCAGCTCCTCGGCCAGCACCACGTCGTCCTGCTGGAAGATCTCGGGGTGGCGGTGACGGGCGAGGACGGCGACACCCAGCGTGGTGCCGCGCGCCGTCAACGGCACCGTCATCACCGAGTGGATGCCGAACTCCCGGACCCGGGCGGCCCGGACCGGGTCGTGCGCCACGAGCGCGGTGATCGCCGGATGGGTCATCTCGTACACCGCCGCCCGGCCGGAGCGCAGCGTCTCGACCTGCGCGGAGCCCTCCGTGTACCGGTCCAGGGCGCCCAGCGCGGAGACCGCCTCCGGTACACCCGGGGTCACCGACTGGTGGGCGGCCCGGAGCAGTTCGAGCGGGCCGGGCGGCGGACCGCCGCGCCGGGACGTGTCCGGCGGGTCGTCGACGGCGGTCAGCAGGTCGACGGAGGCGAAGTCGGCCAGCTCGGGGACGGCGACGTCGGCCAGTTCCTGGGCGGTGCGCATCACGTCGAGGGTGGTGCCGATGCGCCGGCCCGCCTCGGCGATCAACTGGAGCCGCTTCCGGGCCCAGTGCTGTTCGGTCATGTCGTGGGCGGTGAGGCAGACGCCCCGGACGGTTCCGGCGGCGTCCCGCAGCGGGGACATCAGCAGCGACCAGGCGTCCGCCCGGGTCCCGTCCGCGGCGGGCAGGAAGTCCTCGTCCGCCTGGGTCTCCCCGGTGCGCAGCACCCGGGCCATGCTCTCCTCCGCGCGCCGGCCGGCCGGTCCGTCCACGATCTCCTCGACGCGCAGCCCCAGCATGTCGGCCTCGCTGAGGGCGACGGCCCGTTCCATGGCCCGGTTGGCCCGGCGCAGCCGCAGCCGGGTGTCGTACAGGGCCGTGGCGCAGCAGGGGGACTGGGTGAAGCTCCAGCTCACGAACGGCTCGTCGCGCCGCTCGGGCGGTGACTGGCGGGCGGTCAGGGCGCAGACGCAGAACCACTCGCGCGGCCCGTTCTCCCGGGTCCGGTGGTGTGCCAGGACCTTGACGGCGAGCGTACGGCCGTCGCGGTGCCGGAGGCCGACCGTGCCGTGCCAGCGCCGCAGGCGGGGGAACGGGGGCAGGTCCCACCCGCTCGGCGGCTCGGCCAGCAGACCGGCCGCCGGACGGCCCACGACCTCGCGGGCCGGGTGCCCGAGGAGCCGCTCGGCGCCCGCGTTCCAGCCGGTGACGGTGCCGTGTTCGTCGACGGTGACCCGGGCGGTGAGGTCCGCGCCGACCAGGTCGTCGAGGTCGGCCGTGGCCCGGGCGCCGGCGGCGGGCTCGTGCATGATCGCTCATCTCGCTCTCGGAGGGATCGCGGCCGGCCCGCACCCCGCCGCCCCGTGCTCCGCCGCCCTCGGCGCGCCGTGCCTCGTCATCGGCGCGATCCCGTGGTGGCGCCGGGAGCGGCGGTCTGGCAGCCGGGGCACCACACGGTCGTCCGGCCGGCCACACGGGCCCGGCGCAGCGGGGCGTGGCAGCGCGGGCAGTGCGGGTCGGGGGTGTCCCGGCGGCCCGTCAGCCAGGAGGGGCGCGGCGGGACGCGTCCGGTGGGGACCGCGGCGCGCAGGGTGCGCCGCATCTGGCGGTAGAGGCCCCGGCGGTCGGCGCCGGTCAGGTCGCTCGCCGGGCGGGCGGGGCTCAGCCGGGCCCGCCACAGGATCTCGTCGGCCAGCAGGTTGCCGAGACCGGCCACCGCGGACTGGTCGAGCAGCACGCCCTTGACGGCGCCCCGGCGCCCGCGCAGGACCTCCTCGAACCGCTCGCGGTCCACGTCCAGCGCGTCGGGGCCCTGCCCGGCCAGCAGGCGGGCGACGGCGGAGTCGTCCTCGGCGAGCCACAGGCCCCGGAGCTTGCGCTGGTCGCGGTAGCGGAGGCTCCGGTCGCCGGACAGGGCGAACAGCACGCGGTCGTGGGGGGCCACCGGGTCGTCCGGCCCGGCGCACACGAGGGAGCCGGTCATGCCGAAGTGCAGGGCCAGGGTGGGACCGCCGGTGCGGGCGAGCAGCCACTTGCCGTGCCGCTCGGCCCGGGTGATCCGCCGCCCCTCCAGCGCCTCGCTCAGCCGCCGCGCGCTCACGCCGTGCAGCACGCCGGGGTCGCGCACCTCGATCCGGCGCACGGTCCGGTCCTGCGCGCAGGCCCGGAGCACGCCCCGGAAACCCTCGACGTCCGGCAGTTCGGGCATGACGGACGGCCTTCCTCGGCTGAATGCCGTACTTCTTATCGTGTGCCCGTTTCCTCCGGCCTCTCACCTTCGGGCCGTCCCTAGGGCCTTTCGTTTGGATCATCCCGGCGTCGCGGGGCCTGGCACGCGCATCTGACCCCGCTCGGGCACGTCACCATGTCCCGTCGGCCACAGCCGGGCTGATCCGAACGAAAGCCCCTAGTGGACGGTCACCGTCCGCGTCTCGGTGATCTGGTCCACGTCCGAGGTGCGCACGGTCACCTTCATCTCCCAGGTCCCGGCGACGGGCAGGTTGAGGAAGCTGTTGCCCCAGTAGCCGCCCTTGTCGGTGAGCCCGGCGTCGAGCGGGCCGATGTCCTGGCCGGGGTGGGTGAAGGTGATGCGCAGTTCGGGGACGGCGGAGATGCCGCCGTCGGGGCCGTAGACGACCGCCTCGATCGAGTTGTCGCCGACGCGGGCGGGGTCGATGGTGATCTGTGCCGTGCCGCGTCCACCGGGCGTACCGACGTCGAAGGGCACATCGGTGACGGAGGCGCCGAGGACCGCGGGCGCCGCGGTGGCCGCCTCCGCCTCGGCCCGGCCCGGAAGTGTGCTGGTCAGGAGCGTGGTGACGGCCAGTACGGCCGCGCCGACGGCGACCTCGGTGAGCACGGAGCGGCGCAGCGCCCGGCGGTGCGCGGGATCGGGCTCCTCCTCTGCGGAGGAGTGCGAGCCGGCGGGCTCCGGCGGTGAGGGCGGTGCACCGGCCGGCGGTCCGCCCACGGCCGCCGCCACCTTGGTGCGCACGGCCGCCGCGGCGGGGGCCGGCGTCTCCGCCCGGTCGGCGGGCCCGTCAACGGACGGCCTCCCCAGGGCGGGCGCCGTCTGCAGGGCCGTCCAGCGGCGGGACACGGCCGCCGCCGCGAGGAGCACGACGACCGCCATCAGCTTGATGGCCAGGAGCCTGCCGTACGTCGTGTCGGTGAGCGCGTCCCAGCCGCCGAGGCCGCGCCAGGACTGGTAGACGCCGGTCACGACGAGGACGGTGACGGACGCGAACGCCACGCGGGAGAAGCGGCGCACCGCCTCCGCGGACAGGGCGGCCCGGTGGAGGGCGCCGAGCAGGGCCGCCAGACCGCCCAGCCAGACGGCCGTGGCGAGCAGGTGCAGCGCCGAGGAGGTCATGGCCACCGGCACCTGGAGGCCGGCGGAGGCGTGCTCCCCGGCCGCCCAGGTCGCCGCGAGACCGGCCGCGAGGGCTGCGCCGGTCCAGCCGTACCGCCGGCGCCCGCGGGAAATGCGCAGCAGGTAGGCGCCGGCGGCCAGGAGGAGGGCCAGCCGGGTCAGCAGGACGATGCCGGGCCGGCCGGTGAGGGTGCGGCCCGCGGCGTCGGCGTCGAACGCCCCGAGCGGGCCCTCGCCCGTCTCGTACGGGGCGCGCAGCACCAGCAGGACGAGCGTGGCCGCGAGGAGCGTCCACCAGGACGTCCGCAACAGCCGGTCGTGGACCGGGACGTGGGGCGGACGGCAGATCGCGACGAAGGCGGCGGTGCCGATGAGCAGGGCGACGGAGAGGTAGGCGAGGTAGCGGGCGATGGTGTGCAGGGCCTTGGTCACCGGGTCCTCGGTGGGGCCGGTGACCGCGGCGGCGGTCGCGGTGACGGTGGCCTTGCCGACGGAGAAGGTGAACGCGCCGGACACCGGGTGGCTGTCGGCCGACACCACCCGCCAGGCCACCGTGTAGGTGCCCTGCGCCAGCCCGGCGGGGAGGGTCACCCGGGCGGTGTCGGCGCCGTCCGGGCCGTGCTCCGGCTCACCCGTGCGCAGCCGGCGGCCCTCCGGGTCGAGGACGCGGAAGGAGTCGTCGAGCAGGGCGACGGACTCGGTGAAGGTCAGGGTGAGTTGCCGGGGTGCCGACTTCAGGACGGCGCCGTCGTCGGGGTCGCTGCCGCGCAGCGCGGCGTGCGCGGCAGCGGGCCCCGTGCCGCCGAGGAGGAGCAGGACCAGCAGCGGGCCCAGCAGGAGCAGCCGCCGCAGCCCCCGGCGTCCCGGTCGTCCGTCCGCACACCTCACGCCGTATCTCCGTCTTCGGTCCGCATCGCCTGCGCGTACATACGGACGCGGCGGGCTCCGTGCTCACCAGCCGGGCCGTGCGGTCACCCCGCCGTCCACCACGAGGTCGTGCCCGGTGATCCAGGACGCCAGGTCCGAGGCCAGGAACACGCAGGCGTCACCCACGTCCCGCGGCCGCCCGAGCCGTCCCAGGGGCGCCGCCGCCCGCCATCGTGCCACCCCGTCCGGCCACGCCTCCTCCAGGCCCTCCCGATGCACGAGGCCGGGCGAGACCGTGTTGACGCGGACGCCGTGCGGGCCGTACTCCTGGGCGGCCGTGCGGGCGTGGGCCACCACCGCCGCCTTCGAGGCGCCGTAGTGGGCGTGCAGCGGGGCCGGGCGGGTCGCCTCGACGGAGGCGACGTGGGTGACCGAACCGCCGCCGGGCCCCATGACCTCCGCCGCGGCCCGCGTGCAGGCGAAGACGCCGGACAGGTTGGTGTCCACCACCGCCCGCCAGTCGGCCGCGGTCATCGCCGCCAGGTCCCGGGTGGGCTGCACGCCCGCGTTGTTCACGAGGGCGGTCAGGCCGCCGCCCCATTCGGCGGCCTCGGCGACCAGCCGCCGGCACGCGTCCTCGTCGGTCAGGTCGGCCGTCAGGACGACGGCCCGGCCGCCCGCCTCCCGGATGCGCCCGGCGAGCCGGTCCGCCGCCTCCCGCGAAGTGCGGCAGTGCAGGGCGACCGCCGCGCCCTCCTCGGCGAACCGGGCCGCGATGCCCTGGCCGATGCCGCCGCCCGCGCCCGTCACGAGGGCGACCTGTCCGTCGAGGAGCCGGCTCATGGACGGCACAGTTCCGCGATCCGGGCGGCCTCGTGGGGATAGCGCGCCGTGAGGTGCGCCGGCTCGCCGTGCTCGTAGTCCGCGTAGGTGAAGCCGGGGGCCATGGTGCAGCCGAAGAAGGCCCAGGAGCCCCCGGCCGCCACCCGGGCCCCCATCCAGGTGCTGGCCGGCACGGTGAGCTGGAGGTGCTGGCCGCGCGCCACGCCGTGGCCCAGGACGGCGGTGCGGGACGTGCCGTCGGGGGCGAGGAGCAGCATCTCCAGGGGGTCCCCGAGGTAGAAGTGCCAGACCTCGTCGGACGGCAGGCGGTGCAGGGCCGAGTAGTCGTCCGCGGTGAGCAGGACGACGATCGCGGTGCCCTGCGGCCGCCCGTCGGGCCGTTCGGGTCCGGCCCAGGTACGGCGGAACAGCCCGCCCTCACGCGGGATCGGCTCCAGGCGGTAGTGCGCGACGAGTTCCTCGGGCGTCATTCCCCACAAGCTACCTCCCGGGCGAGGAAGGCGAGTTGGGCTTCCTTGCGCGGGAGGTACACGTCCGGCAGGTCCACCTCGGGCAGCACGACGGCCGGTCCGGCGGTGAAGCCCTGCCTGAGGAAGCGGGCCACGGCCTTCTCGTTGCGCACGTCGGGGTCGACGACCACCCGCGAGCGGCCCAGGGTGCGGAAGAGGTACGCCGCGACGACGGTGAGCAGCGCTGAGGTCCAGCCGGGCCGTTCGCCGCCCGGGCCGGCGGGGGCGAGCAGCAGGTGCAGGCCGATGTCGCCGGGCCGGACGTCGTAGCACTCGCCGACCCGGTCGGCGCCGGGCTCGTAGGTCTGGAGCAGCGCGACCGGGTCGCCGTCGCGCTCCATGAGGAGGGCGTGGTGGGTGTCGAGGGTGGCCATGTGGGCGTAGATCCCGGCCACCTGCTCCTGCGTCAGGCCGTTCATGCCCCAGAAGACGGCGCGTTCCCCGCTCGCCCAGGTGTGCACGGTCCCGGCGTCGGCGTGCGGGTCGAGGGGGCGGACGGTGACGGTGCCGAAGCCGCCGACGGTCTGCTCGTGGACGGGGGCGGCGGTGGGCCGGTCAGACATCGGTCTCCTTCTCGAACGCGGTGAAGTCGGTGACGATCGGGACCAGCTCGCCGCGCAGCCACAGCGGGAGCTGGTCGCGGTGGTGGGGCGAGCCGGGGACACCGGACGCCCCCAGCGGGACGACCCAGCGGCCGGCCTCGCGGTCGGCCAGGTCCCAGACGTAGCGGGCGGCGGGGCCGCGCGCGCTCAGGTCGGTGAGTCCGGGGACGGCGGACGTGCACAGCACGCAGTCGTGGTCGCCGGACAGGCCGGGTTCCTCCGACGCCGGGTCGGGCAGGGCCCGCCAGGGGGCGAGCCGGTGGGTGCCGCCCCAGGTGGGCGCGGTCGCGGCAGCGTCCTCGGCGACCTCCTCGACGGCCGCCCGCACCAGCTCGGCGCGGTCAATGCCGTACAGGTCGTCGGCGCGCAGCAGGTGTTCGAGGGCGAAGGCGACGCGGGGCAGCAGGGCCAGCCAGGGGAGCAGGATGTCGGGGTAGGCGGGCGGGACGGTCAGCGCGGCGAAGGCGGGGTGCGCGGCGAGCCGGCGGACGACGGCGCCGCGGACCCGGGCGTAGAGGGCGGCGTCCGCGCTGTCCGCGTCCATCCGGCGGTCCCAGTCGAGGAGTGTGTGGCGGACGCGCTCGGCGGCGGGGCCGAGGGGGCCGAGCCCGGCCAGGAGGTCCAGGAGGGGGGCCGCCGAAGCCAGCCGGGTGTCCATGTGGATCGCCGGCATGTCGGCGGCAGACCAGTGCTCCTTCTCCGCCAGCAGGGCCGTGATGCGGTCGGCGCGGTGGGGCGCGGCGAACTCGACGCCGAGGGGCGTGGCGAGGCCGCGCTGGTTGGCCATGGCGGCGACGCCGTCGGTGAGGCCGCCGCGGGGTGTCTCGTGCCAGCCCCGCCACTCGTGACCGGGTTCCCAGGCGGGCACCGGGTGGAGGCGGTTGGCCGAGGAGCGCACGGGCACCTTGCCGGCGACGCGGTGCAGCAGGCCGCCCTCGGTGTCGGCGGCCTGGACCACGTTGACGGGTTCCGTCCACGCGTCGAGGGCGCGGTCGACGTCGGCGACCCGGCGGGCCCGCAGCAGGGGAAGGAGGGCGCCGAAGCCGAGGTCGCCGGTGACGCGGGGTGGGTGGCGCAGGGCGAGGGCGAGGGGCGGGTCCTCCGCGTCACCGGCCGGGGACGGGTCCGTGATCCCGTCGGGCAGCCCCTCCGGGCCGCCGGCGATCACCGGTCCCCGGGCGGTCTCGATCACCTCGACCTCGACCGGGTCCTCCCCCGCGACCTCGACGGTCTCGGTGTGCCGGGTGGCGCGCCGCCACACGCCGTCCGGGTCCAGCGCCTCGACGCCCGCCCCGGTCCGCCGCAGCCGTTCGCGGTACAGGTCCTGGTAGTCGGCCATGGCGTTGGTGATGGCCCAGGCGACGGAGCCGGTGTGCCCGAAGTGGGCGACGCCGGGCACACCGGGGACGGCGAGGCCGACGACGTCGAACTCGGGGCAGAACAGGTGGATCTGCTGGTAGACGCCGGGCTCCTCGATGAAGCGGTGCGGGTCGCCGGCGATGATCGCCCGCCCGGTCAGGGTCCGTTCGCCGCTCACGAGCCAGCCGTTGCTGCCGGAGGTGCCCGGCCCGTCCGTGGCGAACAGGCCGACCGCGCCGGCGCCGAGGTGCCGCCGGACCTGATCGCGCCAGAGCTTGGCGGGGAAGCCCGCGAACAGCAGGTGGACGCCCAGCCAGATCCCGAACGGCGTCCAGGGCTCCCAGCGCCCGGGGGCCGCCCCGGTCCTCGCGAACTCCGGTGCCCGGCGGGCGCCTTCGGCGAGCCCCTCGTTCACCCCGTCGACGTACGCCCGTACCCAGCGCGCGGTCCCGGGGTCCCGCCGCTCCAGTGCGGCGAAGCAGCGTCTGGCCGTGTCGTCGAGGCGGACGCGTCTCACCAGGACGTCCCAGGAGAGGGACTCGGCGCCGAGGAAGGACGCGGAGGTGCCGCGCGCCCGGTGCCGTTCCACCTCGAGCTGCCAGGCCCGGTCGAGGGCGGTGACCCGGCCCTGGGCGCGGGCGAGTTCGTCCACCCCGTCCGCCCGCAGATGCGGAATGCCCCAGGCGTCGCGGAAGATCTCGCCGGCCATCAGCACCCCTCCTTGTTTTAGGTTAGCCTTGCCTAAGTCGTCAGTGCCGGAATGGTACGGGAACGGGGGAGCGGGACATGGGGCAGGGGCACGGCTGGGAGGGCGCGGTCCTGAGGCTGCTGCGCGCCAAGGACTTCACGTGCACGGTGACGGCCGCCGAGGCCGTCACCGCCCACTACCGCCGGGTGCACCTCACGGACGGCGGCATGCTCGCGGCGACCGGCGTCCACCCCACGATGTGGGTCCGGCTGTGGTTCGACGACGCGGGCAAGCCGCATCAGCGCGCCTACACCCTGGTCGACCCGGACCCGGCGGCCGGCACCTTCAGCCTGGAGTTCGCCCTGCACGAGGGCGTCGCCAGCGACTGGGCCCGCGCCGCCAAGCCGGGCGACACCGTCGAGGCGACCGTGCACGGCACCGGCTTCACCGACCCCGACCCGGCGCCCTCGCACCTCTTCGCCGTCGCCGACGCCGCCTCCCTGCCCGCCCTCAACTCCCTCGTCGGCACGCTCGGCGGGGCTCCGGCCACCGTATGGTTCGAGGGCGAGCGCGACGGCCTGCCCTTCCGCACGGACCCGGCCCGCCACGACGTACGGGCCCTGCCGAGGCGCGCCGCGGGCGCCCACCTGGTCACCGCGGTGAAGGAGGCCCTGCCCGGCCTGCTCCGGGACACCCCGGACCCGTACGTCTGGATCGCCTGCGACACGGTGACGACCCGCGCCCTGACCGCGTACGTCCGCAAGGAGCTCGGGCTGCCCAAGCAGCGCGTGAACGCGCTGGGTTACTGGCGCCCCTGACCGGTCGGCCCCGCCCCCGCGCGCGGCCCGGCGGCCCGCGCGGCATGATCGGGGCATGGACGTCACCCTGCATCTCTCCCAGGACCCGGAGGCCGACGCGCTCCTCGGCCGCAGCCCGCTCGCCGCGCTGGTCGGCATGCTGCTGGACCAGCAGGTGCCGATGGAGTGGGCGTTCAAGGGGCCGCGCACGATCGCGGACCGGCTCGGCACGGACGACCTCGACGCGCACGACATCGCCGCCCAGGACCCCGAGGCGTTCGTGGCCCTGCTCTCCGAGAAGCCGGCCGTGCACCGCTACCCGGGCTCCATGGCCAAGCGGATCCAGCAGCTGTCCCAGTACCTGGTGGAGCACTACGACGGCGAGGCCGAGCTCGTCTGGAAGGGCGTCGACGACGGCCGTGAACTGCTGCGCCGGCTCCAGGAGCTGCCCGGGTTCGGCAGGCAGAAGGCGCAGATCTTCCTCGCCCTGCTCGGCAAGCAGTTCGGCGTGCGGCCGCAGGGATGGCGGGAGGCCGCCGGCGCCTACGGCGAGACCGAGTCCTTCCGGTCCGTCGCCGACATCACCGGGCCGGAGTCACTGGCCAAGGTGCGGGCGCACAAGCAGGAGATGAAGGCGGCGGCGAAGGCGGCCAAGGCGTCCCGTGCCTGACACCCCGTAGCCCGTGCGGGGGGTTCTGGCGCCCGGCGCGATGAAGACCGGACGGCTCCGGGGGACATGATCTTGCGTGAGCACCGCACGCAGGGGATCGCGCAGCCGGATCTGGCTGCGGGTCGTCGTGCTGCTGCTCGCGCTGCTGGTGCCGGGAGCGCACGCCCAGGCACACGCCCTGCCGGTGGCCGTGGCGGCGGGGGCCGAGGCCGTCGAGCACGACGTCCTCGACGCCGCCGTACGGCCGGCGGCCCGCTCCGGACGCCGCGCGGGCACCCGCCTCGCGGTACGGCCCCGCACGGGCCCGCGCCGTCAGCCGCCCTCCGCCCCCGTCACCCGCCGGGTGGGCCGTCCGGCCGCCGCCCCGAGCGTCCCGCCCCTGCTGCGCACCGTCGTCCTGCGCTGCTGACCCGTCCCCGTAAGGAGGCCCGTCAGCACGACAGGAGGAGCACAGCCATGCCCGCCGACCCCTACGCCGTCCTGCGCGCCCTGCTGCGCGCGGAGGCGGCGCGCACCGCCCCGAAGCCCGCGGACCGGAAGAAGGAGCCGCCGCGTCCCCGCGAGGACCGCAAGCGCGGCTGAGACCGGCGCGGCGGGGGCGGGCTTCTCCGGGTCACCGCCTCCGCCGCGCCGTCCCGAAGAGGGACCGGGTGATCTCCCGGCCGATCTGGGTGCCGACCGACCGGGCCAGGGACTTGAACATGCCGCTGCTGACGACCTGCTCGACGACCGAGGGCTCCTCGCCCTCCTCCGCCCTGCCGCGGGACGAGGTGCCGCGCCCGCCCTTGCCCGCCCCGGTGATCTCGTCCGGTCCCTTCCCCGGCCGCCCCTCCCCGGTGCCACGCCGCCGCTCCCCGGTGATCTCGTCCGGCCCCTTGCCGCCCCGGGGCTCCTGGAGCCTCTCGTACGCGGACTCCCTGTCCACAGCCTGTGCATACCGCTCGTGCACCGCGGACCCTTCCACGGCCCGGTCCAGCGCCTCCGCCCCGATCGGGCCCATCAGCGACTCGGGGGCTCGCAGCCGGGTCGCGGCGACGGGGGTCGGGGCGCCCTTCTCGCTCAGGACGGTCACCACGGCCTCCCCGGTGCCCAGGACGGTGAGCAGTTCCTCCAGGTCGTACGGCGAGTCAGGGAACGTCCTCACCGTGGCCCTGAGCGCCTTCTGATCGTCGGGGGTGAAGGCGCGCAGCGCGTGCTGGACGCGGTTGCCGAGCTGCCCGAGCACCTCGGCCGGTACGTCCTTCGGGGTCTGGGTCACGAAGAAGACCCCGACTCCTTTCGAGCGAATGAGCCGCACGGTCCGGGTGATGGCGTCCAGGAACGCCTTGGACGCCCCGTCGAACAGCAGGTGCGCCTCGTCGAAGAAGAACACCAGCTTCGGCCGGTCGACGTCCCCGACCTCGGGCAGATCGTGGAAGAGGTCGGCGAGCAGCCACATCAGGAAGGTCGAGAACAACCGGGGCCGGTCCTGGACGGCGGACAGTTCGAGGACCGACACCAGGCCCCGCCCGTCCGGCGCCGTCCGCAGCAGCTCGGCCGTGTCGAACTCCGGCTCCCCGAAGAAGTCGCCCATGCCCTCCGCCTCGAAGGCGGTCAGGGAGCGCAGGATCACCCCGGCGGTGGCGGTCGACAGGCCGCCGATGTTCTTCAGCTCCGCCTTGCCCTCGTCGGAGGTGAGAAAGGCGACGACCGCCCGCAGGTCCTTGAGGTCGACCAGCTCCAGGCCCTTGGTGTCGGCGTAGTGGAAGATCAGGCCGAGCGACTGCTCCTGGGTCTGGTTGAGCTGGAGGACCTTGGACAGCAGCACCGGGCCGAAGCTGGTGATCGTGGCGCGCACCGGGACGCCGTGCCCGATGCCGCCCAGCGCGAGGAACTCGGCGGGGAAGCCGGTGCCGGTCCACGGCTGGTGCACCTCGGCGGCCCGGGAGCGCACCCTGTCGTTCGGCTGCCCCGGCGCCGCGATCCCGGACAGGTCGCCCTTGACGTCGGCGAGGAAGACGGGGACGCCCTGCGCGGACAGTTGTTCGGCGATCAGCTGGAGGGTCTTGGTCTTGCCGGTGCCGGTGGCGCCCGCGACCAGGCCGTGCCGGTTGAGCATGGACAACGGCACCCTGATCCGGGCGTCCGGCAGGGAGGTCCCGTCCCACAGCAGGGCGCCGAGGTCGAGGGCGGGGCCGGGGAAGGCGTATCCGGCGGCGATCTCCAGGGCCTCCTGAGGAAGCGCGGGGGCGCCGGTCCGGGACCCCGGCGCCGGGGGCGCCGCCCCGGTCCCGGGAGTGGTCTCACGGTCGCTCATGTCCGCTCTTCCCTACAGCCTTCGCCGTTTCGTCATGTTCTGCCCGATCTTTTCCACCGTCGCACTCCGCCGCCATGGCTGCGCCCGGAACGTCTCGACCGGTAGGCTTTCCGTGTGATCTTCAAGCGCATCGGAAACGGCCGGCCGTACCCCGACCACGGCCGGGAGAGCACCCGGCAGTGGGCGGACGTCGCTCCGCGCCCGGTCCGCCTCGATCAGCTCGTCACGACCAAGGGCCAACTCGACCTGGAGACCCTGCTCGCCGAGGACTCCACGTTCTACGGCGACCTCTTCGCGCACGTCGTGAAGTGGCAGGGCGACCTGTATCTCGAGGACGGCCTGCACCGCGCGGTCCGCGCGGCACTCCAGCAGCGCCAGGTGCTGCACGCGAGAGTGCTGGAACTGGACTGAGTCCGGGCCGACGCGGCCGGGCCTGGTCCCATTGACCCTTTCGGGTTGGACCGTGCGGCTGCGAATGATCATCTAGTAGGCATTGCCGCCCGGGCGCACTACGCTGCGCCCATGAGCATGCTGACTCCCCCCGGCATGGGTGGCCAGTACCGGATCAAGGGGGGCAAGTACCCACGGATGCGGCGTCGTCGGGCGCGCGGCAGGCTCGTCCTGCTCGGTGTGGCCTCGCTCGCCGGCCTCGGCCTGGTCGGCTGGGGCACGCTCCAGCTCGTCGACGTCTTCACGGGCGGCGGGGGCAAGGCCTCCGCCGCCGGCGTGAACGGCTGCGCGACGAAGGCGACGGCCTCGCCGTCCGCCGCGCCGAAGCCGCCGAAGCCGGGCACGATCACCGTCAACGTCCTCAACGCCACAACGCGCAGCGGGCTGGCGAAGAAGACCGCGGACGAGCTGAAGAAGCGCGGCTTCAAGATCGGCGACGTGGGCAACGCGAGCAAGGAGTACGACAAGAAGGTCAAGGGCATCGGGCTGCTGCTCGGCCCGGCCTCCTCGCTGAACACCTCGCTGCCGGTCCTCGCGAGCCAGCTGACCGCCGCCGAGCGCCGCACCGACGCGGCCCGCAAGGGCACCGCCGTGGACCTGATCATCGGCGACAAGTTCAAGGAGCTGACGAAGAGGGCGGACGCCGACAAGGCCCTGGCCGCGGTGGCCGAGCCCGAGCCGACGCCCGCCTCGTCGAGGAAGGGGTGCTGAGGGGCGCCGCAGCGCCTACTCGGCGGCGCCGTACAGGCGGTCGCCCGCGTCGCCCAGTCCGGGCACGATGTACCCGCTCTCGTTCAGGTGGTCGTCCACGGCGGCCGTCACCACGGTCACCGGGGTGCCCGCCAGCTCCCGCTCCATCAGCTCCACGCCCTCGGGCGCGGCGAGGAGCACCACGGCGGTCACGTCGTCGGCGCCGCGCTTGATCAGCTCCTGGATCGCGGCGACCAGGGTGCCGCCGGTGGCCAGCATCGGGTCCAGGACGTACACCTGACGCCCGGAGAGGTCCTCGGGCATCCGCGAGGCGTACGTGGACGCCTGGAGCGTCTCCTCGTCGCGGATCATGCCCAGGAAGCCCACCTCGGCGGTCGGCAGCAGCCGGACCATGCCGTCCAGCATGCCGAGTCCGGCCCGCAGGATCGGCACCACCAGCGGGCGCGGGTGGGAGAGCTTCACACCGGTGGTCTCGGTGACGGGGGTCGAGATGTCGACCGCTTCGGTCCGCACGTCCCGCGTGGCCTCGTAGGCGAGCAGGGTGACCAGTTCGTCGGCGAGCCGCCGGAAGGTCGCGGAGTCGGTGCGCCGGTCGCGCAGCGTGGTGAGCTTGTGGGCGACCAGGGGGTGGTCGACGACGTGGAGACGCATGCCCACAACAGTAACCGGGCCCGGTATGCCCGGCGCCCCCACACACGGCAAGCCGTCGACCCGCCATTCACTCCCGCGCTGGCATCAAACCGCCCGTCCGAGGGAAAGTGGGAAGGACGCAACCCGGGGGTGGTGAGCCGATGCCGAACGCCGAGTCGCCGGCGGACCGCGCGCAGGACGCGCCGGAGACGAACGACGCCGCCCGACGCCGGCGGCGCGCCCAGTTCCTGCGGGAACTCGCCGAGGCCCGCGCGCTGCGCGACCGGGTCCAGCCGCGCCGGGTCAAGGCGGCCCGGCTGCGCCACGCCATGCGTATGCGCACGTTCCGCTGGTAGCCCGGGCGCCGGGACACCGGCCGCGCCGGGTGCAGTTGGCGTCGGGGCGTGCCGGAACGCGCGGGAAATCCGCGTACGATCCGCAGGTGGCGGCAACGAGTGCGCTGGTGAGTCCTTCGCGGACGCGGTCGCGGCCCCCTCGGGCCACGGCGATCGAAACAGCCGGACACAGGGAGCCGAAGACGTCCCCTGGACGCCTTGTTTCTGCCACGATTCCGAGTGGGTGGGGCTCGGACCCCCGAGCCGCCCCGCCCGTAACCTCCGCCGGGGGGACCCCCAACCGGCACGCCTCAGACCAGTGGGAGAGTCACGGTGTACTTCGCCGCACTGCTCGCGCGCACCGAAGACGGGTGGGAAGCGAGCGACACAGAGCTCGACGATGTGGAGACCCTGTCGGATCTGGCCGACCTGGCCCGTGAAGCCTCGCCCGACGACGACACGGTGCTGGTCCTCATCGAGCAGGAGGACGCCTGGTTCGGCGTCGTCCGCGTCGACGGCGAGGAAGACCCTCGCATCTACGTGTCCGACGCCGCCGCGGCCGCCCGCAGCAGCTACGGCGAGATCCTGCTCACCGACGAAGTGCTCGGCAGGGAGCCCGGCGACGACGGCGCCGACCTGGACTCCCTCGACCTCGACGGCACGGAGGAGCCCGACGGCGACTCCGACGACGAGGAGGGCGGGGGCGGGGACGCGGTCCCGCACAGCCCGGTCGGCGACAGCGAGATCCTCGACGACCTGGGCGTCGGCGAGAAGGAGCTGAAGTCCCTGGACGCCGAGGACGCCCTCGGCTCGATCGCCGAGGCGCTGGGTGCCTCGGAGGTCCTGGAGACCGTCCGCTGACCTCGTCCGACCCCGTACGCGACCGCTGGCGGGCGGCGATGAGGCTCGCCCTGGAGGAGGCCGAGGAGGCCGTCCGGGGCGGGGACGTCCCCGTCGGCGCCGTCGTGCTGTCCGCCGACGGGACCCGGGTGCTCGGCGCCGGGCACAACGAGCGGGAGGCGACCGGGGATCCGACCGCGCACGCCGAGGTGCTGGCCATCCGGCGGGCCGCCGCGGAGCTCGGCGAGTGGCGGCTGACCGGGTGCACGCTGGTGGTCACCCTGGAGCCGTGCACGATGTGCGCGGGCGCCCTCGTGCAGTCCCGGGTGGACCGGGTCGTGTACGGCGCCCGCGACGACAAGGCCGGCGCGGCGGGCTCCCTGTGGGACGTCGTCCGCGACCGGAGGCTCAACCACCGGCCCGAGGTGATCGAGGGCGTCCTCGCCGAGGAGTGCGCGCGCCTGCTCACGGAGTTCTTCCGGGCCCGGTGACCCGGGCCGCTTATCGATTTCGAAGCACGGCCCGGCGTGCTGTAAGGTCTCCCTCGGTAGCGTGTCCGAGCGGCCGAAGGAGCTCGCCTCGAAAGCGAGTGTGGCGCAAGTCACCGAGGGTTCAAATCCCTCCGCTACCGCTCTGCAAGGGCCTCGTCGCGAGACGGGGCCCTTCGTGCTGTTGATCTCCGTGGAGGCGTGGCGGCTACACTCACCGCCGGAAACACGGGGCTCTTTGCGGCTCTTTCGACGCGCTGGGCACAGCAGCCATGGCAGACACAGCAGCCACAGGGGAGGCCGCGATGGCGGTGAATGGCAAGAAGATCGCCGTCTACCTGGTCGTGGTGTTCGCGCTCTATGTGATCATCACCGATCCGGCGAAGGCCGCCGACTACGTCCAGGTCGGGTTCGAGGGCATCTCGGACGCCGCCCAGGCCGTCGGGGAGTTCATGACCTGGATCGCCGACGGAGGAGACTCATGATCCGCCATCTCGTCCTGTTCAAGCTCGACGAGGGCGTCGAGCGCGACGACCCCCGCGTGGTGGAGGGCGTCGCGGCCTTCCGCTCGCTGGAGGGCAAGATCCCCGAGATCCGGCACTGGGAGCTCGGCTGGAACCTCAGCGACCGCCCCATCGCCTACGACTTCGCCATCAACTCCGCCTTCGAGGACCCGGCCGCCCTGCGCGCCTATGTGGACCACCCCGAGCACCAGGCGGGCGTCGCCCTGTGGCGGGAGTTCAGCACCTGGGTGATCGCCGACTACGAATTCTGAGGCGCGGCGCCCCCGGGCGCCCCCTCCCTTCCCGAGCCCCCCGCCCCCCGGCGGGGGGCTTTCGCGTGTCCACCGCGGTGACGGGCCCTCAACACGGGATTATGCGGTACTTGAACACAATGAACTGTCTTGTGATGCTATGACCGCTTTTGACGGATGAGTTGATGGATCACGAGGTGGAGTTGACCGTGCCGGCCAGTACTGCACCTCAAGCCCCGACGCAGGAGGAAACCCCCGCGTCCCCGCCGCGCAGCCGTGGCGCCGACACCCGGGCGCTCACCCAGGTCCTCTTCGGGGAGCTGAAGGAGCTCCAGCCGGGCACGCCGGAGCACAACCGCGTGCGCGCGGCGCTCATCGAGGCGAACCTGCCGCTCGTGCGCTACGCGGCCGCCCGCTTCCGCTCCCGCAACGAGCCGATGGAGGACGTGATCCAGGTCGGCACCATCGGCCTCATCAACGCCATCGACCGCTTCGACCCCGACCGGGGGGTGCAGTTCCCCACCTTCGCGATGCCGACGGTGGTCGGCGAGATCAAGCGGTACTTCCGTGACAACGTGCGCACGGTCCATGTGCCGCGCCGGCTGCACGAGCTGTGGGTCCAGGTCAACAGCGCCACCGAGGACCTCACGACCGCCTTCGGGCGCACCCCTACCACCGCCGAGATCGCCGAGCGGCTGCGCATCACCGAGGACGAGGTCCTGTCCTGCATCGAGGCCGGACGGTCGTACCACGCCACCTCGCTGGAGGCCGCCCAGGAGGGCGACGGGCTGCCCGGACTGCTGGACCGGCTCGGCTACGAGGACCCCGCCCTGGACGGCGTGGAGCACCGGGACCTGGTCCGCCATCTCCTCGTGCAACTGCCGGAACGCGAACAGAGAATCCTGCTGCTGCGCTACTACAGCAATCTCACCCAGTCGCAGATCAGTGCGGAACTCGGGGTTTCCCAGATGCACGTCTCGAGGCTACTCGCGCGTAGCTTCCAGCGGCTCCGCTCGGCAAACCGGATCGACGCATAACCGCAAGCACGAGCGAGCCATAACCCGCGCGAGCGAATCGCTCACCAGGGCGGATGCCGACAGTTGAGACCCGAAATGTCGTCAGACCCCTTGTACGCAGGGCTGATTCCGATCTCACATGTCGACATGTCACTACAGCGTGTTGCCGACATGTGACATTCTTCCGCTAGCGCGTTTGCCGCGGCTTCGGCTCCGGTATTCAGGTGAAGGCTGGCGTTCCTCGTTCGGAGCGTTCGCCACGACCGTCCCGCGACCCAGAGGGGGTGGCATGTCCGCAGACCAGGGCAGCTCGAAGGTGCTCACGCTCATGAAGAGCGAGTCGCCCGACGCCGCGCTCGACGTTTCGGCTCTCGAGGCCGTTCCGGCCCCGGCTCTTCCGGCATCCGACATCACAGCCGTCCCGGCTTCGGCGGACATCGACACCCGCACCCTGTCCCGCTCCCTGTTCCTGCGGCTCGCCGCGCTGGACGAGAACAGCCCCGAGCGCGCGTACGTCCGGGACACCCTGATCGAACTGAACCTCCCGCTCGTGCGCTACGCGGCGGCCCGCTTCCGCTCGCGCAACGAGCCGATGGAGGACATCGTCCAGGTCGGCACCATCGGCCTGATCAAGGCGATCGACCGCTTCGACTGCGAGCGGGGCGTGGAGTTCCCGACCTTCGCGATGCCGACGGTGGTCGGGGAGATCAAGCGGTTCTTCCGCGACACGTCCTGGTCGGTGCGCGTCCCGCGCCGCCTCCAGGAGCTGCGCCTGGCGCTGACCAAGGCCAGCGACGAGCTGTCCCAGAAGCTGGACCGCTCGCCGACGGTCACCGAACTCGCCGCCGTGCTGGGCGTGTCCGAGGAGGACGTCGTCGACGGCCTCGCGGTGGGCAACGCCTACACCGCCTCCTCGCTGGACTCGCCGGCCCCGGAGGACGACGGCGGGGAGGGCTCGCTCGCCGACCGGCTCGGCTACGAGGACACCGCGCTGGAGGGCGTCGAGTACCGGGAGTCGCTGAAGCCGCTGCTGGCCAAGCTGCCGCCCCGCGAGCGGCGCATCATCATGCTGCGCTTCTTCGCCAACATGACCCAGTCGCAGATCGGCGAGGAGGTCGGCATCTCCCAGATGCACGTCTCCCGGCTGCTCACCCGGACCCTGGCCCAGCTGCGCGAGGGCCTCATCTCCGACTGACCCTTCACATCTGACGGGGCGCCAGCCGCCGTGGCCCGATGCTCCGCGCGACGTGGACGACCTCGACACCCGGCCGTCGGTGCGCCCTGATGGGCGCGTCGGCGGCCGTCGTCTGTCTCGGGGCCGTCCTGGCCTCGTGCGGAGGCGGTCCGGGCGGTGAGGGGTTCGTCGCGACGGGGCCCGCGGGCGGCCCGCCCCACGCCCAGACGGCCGGACCGACCGGCGCGGTGACGCTGGTGCCGCTGCCCTCCGGGCGGCCGAGCGGCGCGGAGAGCGGCCCTGCCGGGCGGCCGGGTCGGGGGCGCGTCCCGTCCGCGAGCGTGGATCAGGCGGCCGTGGGCGCCACGATGGACGCGGGGGCGCGCGCGACGGACGGTCAGGGTCCGGTGCCGTCCGGGACGTCGGGCCCCGCGACCCCCTCGGCGGGCGCACCGGCGGGCTCCACGCCCCCGGTCTCCACCTCGCCGGCGCGGCTCGTCGTGGGCGAGCCGGCGGACCGGCGCTGGTGCGAGAAGGTGACCCTCGCCCTCCACAACGCGAGCGGCGAGGCCGTGCGCTCGGGCACCGTCACCTTCGGCAGCCATGTCATCGGGGTGCTCGGCGTCGACCGGTCCACCGTGGAGTCGACGCACGGCCTCCCGGTGCCGATCGGGGCCGGTACGCGCACCGAGCGGACCTGGACGGTGTGCGTCGACGCCTGGCGGGTGCCGCTCGGCATGCACGTCGAGACGCGGGACGTCTCCGTCCGGTGGAAGTAGGGCGGTACGCCGTCGGCCCGGGGGTGACTCCTTCGACCCGCGGTACGCCGTCGGCCCGCGGTACTCCTTCGATCCGCGGCGCTCCGTCGCCTCGGGGGACTACTTCAGCGCGAGCCAGGCCACCGCGGCGACGATCACGACGGCGGCGATCACGCCGACGATCAGACCGACGCGGGGGCCGGAGGAGGCCTGCTGCCGTCCGCCGCCCTGTGGACCCTCGTCGACGAACGCGCGGAACATCTGGGTGCTGCCTGCGGGGTCGTGGGAGCCCTGGGGGCTCTGGGTGTTAGCCATGGCCCGAGACCCTAGCGAATGTGCCGGTGAGGCCCAAGTGGGGGACACCGCTCCGCATACAGGTCCACACACCCCACTCCACCTGCACATTCACGGTCGCAACACTTGCCTTTGCCAACTTTTTGCGGCCCCACCCCTCGATTTGTTTGCCTGCAGCAACCAAGCACTGTCTATAGTTGCCCAGAGCAACAAACGCGGGAGGTGTGATGGCCGAAACGGCACAGTACGAGGAGCTGGCCCGCCAGTTCAGTGCCTTCGGAGCCGTGAAGAGGGAGATGGGACGCACCCTGCCGTCCGACTGCCCCTCCGGATCCGCCGCCGTACTCACGTTGCTGGTCCGTCACGGAGAGATGCGCATGAGCAAGCTCGCCGAGCTGCTCGCCGTGGACATGTCGGTCACGAGCCGGCATGTCGCCCACGTGGCCGAGCGCGGCTGGATCGAGCGCTCCCCCGACCCGGCGGACAAGCGAAGCCGCATCCTGCGTCTCACCCCCAGTGGCGAGGAACGGGTGCGGGACATGTCCCGCCGGACCACCCGGCTGCTCGAGGAGCGCCTGAGCGACTGGTCCGACGACGACATCGCCGCGCTCATCCGGCTCATGGCCCGGCTGAGGGCCAGTTTCGACGACTGCCGTACACCCGCGATCACCCAGTAGGAGAAGGAAGTTCATGGCAACGACCACACCAGCCGGTGTGCGGGCCCACGCCAGGCATTCGGGAGCCCCGACCGGAGCTCCCATGTCCCACCGGCAGATCATGGAGGCCCTGACCGGGCTGCTGCTCGGCATGTTCGTCGCGATCCTGTCGTCGACGATCGTCTCCAACGCCCTGCCCGACATCATCAAGGACCTCGGCGGCGGTCAGAGCGCCTACACCTGGGTGGTGACCGCGTCGCTGCTGGCGATGACCGCGTCCACACCGCTGTGGGGCAAGCTCGCCGACCTGTTCTCCAAGAAGCTGCTGATACAGCTGGCCCTGGTGGTGTTCGTGGCCGGCTCCGCGCTGGCCGGTCTGTCGCAGAACCCGGCCATGCTGATCACGTTCCGCGTGGTCCAGGGCATCGGCATGGGCGGTCTGTCCTCGCTGGCCCAGATCATCCTCGCGGCGATGATCTCGCCGCGCGAGCGCGGCCGGTACAACGGCTACCTCGGGGCCACCTTCGCCACCGCGATGGTCGGCGGCCCGCTGATCGGCGGCGTCATCACCGACACCGACTGGCTCGGCTGGCGCTGGTGCTTCTACGTCGGCGTGCCCTTCGCCGTCGTCGCCCTGATCGTGCTGCAGCGCACGCTGCACCTGCCCGTCGTCAAGCGGAAGGTCAAGGTCGACTGGGCCGGCGCGCTCTTCATCACCGCCGCGGTCTGCCTGCTGCTCATCTGGGTGACCTTCGCCGGTGACAAGTACGACTGGATGTCCTGGCAGACCGGTGCGATGACCGGTGGCGCGCTCGTGCTGCTGCTGATCTTCGTGTTCGTCGAGTCCAGGGCGAGCGAGCCGATCGTCCCGCTGCGGCTGTTCCGCAACCGCACCATCACCCTCGCGTCGCTGGCCTCGCTGTTCGTCGGTGTCGCGATGTTCGCGGGCACGATCTTCTTCAGCCAGTACTTCCAGCTGGCCCGGGACGAGTCGCCGACCATGTCGGGCGTCCTGACCATCCCGATGATCCTCGGCCTGTTCGTCTCCTCGACGGTCTCCGGCCAGGTCATCACCCGCACCGGCCGCTGGAAGGCCTGGCTGCTGGGCGGCGGTGTGCTGGTCACGGCGGGCCTCGGACTGCTCGGCACCATCCGCTACGACACCGCGTACTGGCACGTCGCGATCTTCATGGCGCTGCTGGGTCTCGGCGTCGGCATGATGATGCAGAACCTGGTCCTCGCCACGCAGAACCAGGTCGACCCGAGCGACCTGGGCGCCGCGAGCTCCGTCGTGAACTTCTTCCGGTCCCTCGGCGGTGCCATGGGCGTCTCGGCGCTCGGCGCGGTCCTCAGCCACCGGATCACCCACTACGTCCAGGACGGTCTGACCGAGCTCGGTGTGCGGGGCTCCTCCTCCGGCCACGGTGAGATCCCCGACCTGGACTCCCTGCCCGCGCCGGTCCGCGCGGTCGTCGAGGGCGCGTACGGCCACGGTGTCGCCGACGTCTTCCTGTACTCGGCGCCGATCGCCCTGCTGGCCCTCCTGTTCGCCGTCTTCATCAAGGAGGTCCCCCTGAAGACCAAGGGAGCTCTGGCCCAGGCCGCCGAGGACGAGAACCCGGCCCCGGCCGAGACCCCGGTCGCCGCTGTCACCCCCGAGACCGCCCCGGAGCGGCCCGCGGTCACCGCGCAGGCCGAGACCGCCCCCACCGCCACCCAGGCCCTCGCGGCCGTGGCCACCGTGGCCGACGCCGAGGCGAACGGGGGCGCCGCCTCCGGCGGGGTCCCGGTGCGCGGCTTCGTCCGCGGCGCCGAGAGCGCGCCGGTCCCGCAGGCCGCCGTCACGCTGATCTCCCTGGCCGGACGGCAGCTGGGCCGGTCGGTCGCGCAGGCCGACGGCGCCTACGCGGTGGACGCGCCGGGCGCGGGCTCGTACGTCCTGATCGCCTCCGCCGACGGCTTCCAGCCGCAGGCCTCCACGATCGTCGTCGACGGCGACGGGCCGGTGGCCTACGACATCCTGCTCAGCGGCACCAGCGGCCTGAGCGGTGTCGTGCGCGCCGCGCAGGGCGCGGAGCCGGTCACCGGCGCCATGGTGATCGTGACCGATGTGCGCGGGGACCTGCTGGCCACCGCCACCACGGGGGAGCAGGGCGAGTTCGGCTTCGCCGAGCTGGTGCCCGGGGCCGTGACCGTCGCGGTCAACGCCGACGGCTACCGGCCGCGCGCCCTGCCCGTAGAGGTCGCCGGCACCGGGGTCACCCGGATCGAGGTCGAGCTGGAGGCCGGTGCCCAGGTCCAGGGCGTCGTCCGGGCGCCGCACGGCCCGCTGGCCGACGCCCGCGTGACGCTGGTCGACGCGGCCGGCAACGTCGTCGGCACGGCGACGACCGGGGCGGACGGGGCGTACGCCTTCAGCGACCTGGACGGCGGCGAGTACACGGTCATCGCCACGGGCTACCCGCCGGTCGCGACGGCGCTGACGGTCACCGGCCGCGGCACCGACGACCACGACATCGAGCTCGCCCACCCCGGCGAGTGACCGATCCCGGCCCGTGGTGGCGAGCACGCTCCGAGCGGAGGCGTGCCGCCGCCACGGGCCGGTTCTCTTCGACACCTCTGAGGAGTACGTGAGATGGGACTGACCGCGAGGGTCCGCACGCGGGACGGATGGGCCGTGCCGCACGCGGTCGTCACGGTGACGGACATGGCCGGGGCGCAGGTGCTGCGGCTGGAGGCCGACCCGGAGGGCGCGGTCCGCGACGCGAACCCGCTGGCGCCGGGGGCGTACACCGTCGTCGTCACCGCCGTCGGCTACGCGCCGGCCGCCGCGAGCGCGCTCGTGACCGCGAGCGGTCGGGCGGAGGTCGGCACGGTCACGCTGGCCCGCCAGGGCGGCACGGAACTGCCTCCGCCCGGCCCGTGGACCGTCGACCCGGCGCACTCCACGGTCGCCGCGGTCGCGCAGCACCTGGGGATCTCCAGCGTGCACGGCCGGTTCACGCGGTTCTCCGGCGCCGTCGAGATCGCGCCGGACGACGTCACCAAGTCCCGCGTGGAGGCGGTGATCGAGGCCGCCTCGATCGACACCGGCAACGGCATGCGCGACGGGCACCTGCGGTCGCCGGACTTCCTTGACGTCGAGCGGCACCCGCGGATCGTCTACCGCTCGACGGGCGTCACGGCGGCCACCGGCACCGACCGCTGGACCGTGCACGGCGAGCTGGAGATGCGCGGGGTCGTACGTCCCGTGGACCTGGACCTGGCCTACCTCGGCACCGGCGCCGACCCGTGGGGCGGCACCCGCGCCGCGTTCCGGGCGACGGCCGAACTGCACCGGGACGACTTCGCCATGAACTACAACCAGGTCGTGCAGGCGGGCATCGCCGCGATCGGCACGACGCTGAGGGTGGAGCTCGACATCCAGGCCGTCCAGGGCGAGACACTCCCGGAAGCCTGACCACAGCAGGGACAGGCCCGACGGGCCGAAGCCCCCTAGGCTCGTCGCATGGCACCGAACATCGCGACCAACACCCACGTCTCCCTCGAAGAGTTGCTCGATTTCGTACGGCCCCGGCACCGGGCGCTGCTGCTGACCCGCCGGTCCGACGGCGGCCCGCAGGCCAGTCCGCTGACCTGCGGGGTGGACGACTCGGGACGGATCGTGGTCTCCACGTACCCGGAGCGGGCCAAGACGCGCAACGCCAAGCGGGACCCGCGGGTGAGCCTGGTCGTGCTCAGCGACGACTGGAACGGCCCCTGGGTGCAGATCGACGGGACCGCGGAGGTCGTCGACGCGCCGGACTCCGTGGAACCGCTCGTCGAGTACTACCGGAACATCGCCGGGGAGCACCCGGACTGGGACGAGTACCGGGCGGCGATGGTGAAGCAGGGCAAGTCGATCATCCGGGTCACCCCCGAGCGGTGGGGCCCGGTGGCGACGGGCGGTTTCCCGGCGCGGCTGGTCGAGGGCGACTGACCCTCAGCGTGTTCCCGGGCGGGACAGTCGACCGTCGGAGTCCTGGACGATGTCGGCGGCCCGGCAGCGAGGTGGCCGTGGACGTGGTCCGGCATCCGGTCGAGGGCGGCGCCGACCCGGCCGACCTCGGTGTGCGGGTCGGTCCCGGACTCGGGGACGCGTTAGCTGAGGTCGCGTACAGGGGAGTTCGGAGACCCGGGTGGCCGTGGCGGCGACCCGGCACAGGGGGCGGGTGGCCACGCCGGCGATGGCGGTGCCCGCGAGTCCGGCGGCCACGAGGGCGGCGGCGGTGACGAGGGCCTCGATGAGGACGGGGGTCCGCAGGGTGCCGGTGGCCGTCGCGGTCGGCACGGCCACGTAGGAGCCGCCGTCCAGACGGGTGACGTGCAGGGCCCGGTACTCGCCGAGGCCGGGCAGGGGCACGGTGTGGGGGCGCCCGTCGTCGGGGACGCCGGAGAGCGCGTCCTTCACGGCGTCGCCCAGTTCGATGGCGCGGCCCTCGAAGCCCGGGGACTCGCCCGGCCGGCGCTCGGCCATGACGGCCCGGGTGACCCGGGAGCGGGGCCGGACTCGGCGGCGACGGTGCCCGTCTGCACGGGCCCCTTGGGCCTTTCGTTTGGATCAGCCCGGCTGTGGCCGGCGGGACATGGTGACGTGTCCGAGCGGGGTCTGGTGCGTGCAGCTGCAAGGCGGAGGAGGGAGTCGACGCGGAGCGTCGGCGAGTGACGACAACGCCGCAGATGTGCGTGCCAGGCCCCGCGACGCCGGGATGATCCAAACGAAAGGCCCTTGGTGACGAAGCCCTCGATGCGGTCGCCGGTCGCCGGAAGGTCCCCGCCGCCCGGCTCGAACGGCACGGACAGCCGTTTGCCGGCGTCTTCGACCTGCCCGTACAGCTGGTCGTCCAGGCGTTCGCGCAGGGCGAGCGCGGTGACCGTGCCGATCATCGCGCACAGCTCGGCGATCACCACGCACAGCTCGGCGATCAGCGTCACAGGCGACGACGAGCCGGGACCGCGGCGTGCGCGGCCGGCCCGCCCGCCGCGTCCGCGACCGTCGCCGCCCGGTCACGACCCGGCCGGCTTGATCAGGTACCCGGCGCCGCGCCGTGTGTGGATCATCGGCTCCCGCCCGGCGTCGATCTTCCGGCGCAGGTAGGAGATGTAGAGCTCGACGACGTTGGCCTGGCCGCCGAAGTCGTACGACCACACGCGGTCGAGGATCTGCGCCTTGCTGAGCACGCGCCGCGGGTTGCGCATCAGGAAGCGCAGCAGCTCGAACTCGGTCGCGGTCAGGTGGATGCCCTGTCCCGCCCGCGTGACCTCGTGGCTGTCCTCGTCGAGGGTGAGGTCGCCGACGACCAGCACCGACTCGGCCCGCCGGTCGGCCGCGCCGGAGCGCCGGATGAGCCCCCGCAGCCGGGCGACGACCTCCTCCAGGCTGAACGGCTTGGTGACGTAGTCGTCCCCGCCCGCCGTGAGCCCGGCGATACGGTCCTCGACGGCGTCCCTCGCGGTCAGGAAGAGCACCGGCACGTCCGGCAGTTCCCGGCGCAGCCGCCCGAGGACGGTCAGCCCGTCCATGTCCGGCAGCATCATGTCGAGGACGACCGCGTCGGGCCGCAACTCGCGCGCGGCCTGCAGGGCGCCCGCGCCGTCCCTGGCGCTGCGGATCCGCCAGCCCTCGTAGCGCAGGGCCATGGACAGCAGTTCGGTGATCGACTGCTCGTCGTCCACCACCAGCACGCGGACGGGACTCCCGTCCGGCTTCAGCAGTTCGGAACGCCCCTGGGGCGAGGTCGTGGTCATGGGGCCCACCCTGTCGACGGCCCCTGAGAAGACGCTTTCCCCCATCTGTGAATCACCTGAAAACGCACAGGTTCCTCTCAGGCGGCACCTGGGCGCGGCCCGCGACCGTGCGCGGAGCCGGGACACGCCGGGCGGCGGGCACGTGCTGAGCCCGGGCGGGCGGGGCGGCGGGCACGTGCTGAGCCCGGGCGGGCGGGGCGGCGGGCACGTGCTGGGCCGTGGCCCCCTCAGAACGACCCGTCAGAAAGACCGGGCAGAAGGACGACCCGTCAGAACGAGCCGTCAGAACGAGCTGTCAGAACAGTCCGTCCTGCACGCTCCCCTCGTCCTCCCCGAACTCCACCAGCGGCACGGTCAGTTCGGTGTCCGCGTCCGCGGCCACCAGCTCCCACCCCGTCATCAGCCGTGTGTCGACGACCACCACCCCGCGGCCCGTCCGCAGATGCAGGTCCGGACCCGCGGCCGCCACCAGCTCCCCGCTCACCGCCCCGCCCGCGACGAGTTGGCCCACCGCGCCGGCCGCGGACGGCAGCCCGGCGAGCCCGAACACCCCCGCGTGGTCGACGGGCCAGCACGGCTCGGGGGACAGCGACTCGGGCCAGCCCTCGAGCGCCACCGCCCGGGCGTGCAACTCCTCCACCTCGGCCGCCCGCTCGGCCGCCGACCGGGGCAGCGCGGAGCGCACGGCCCGCTTGGCGGCGTACGGGACGCGGTCCGGCACGCCCAGGGCCGCCCGCAGCAGCTCCTCGGTGCGCCGGGCCGCCATCAACGGGCCGGCGCCCAGCCAGCTGAAGCAGACCGCCCCCTGCTCCAGCAGACGCGCCGGGCCCCGCTCGACGGCGGTGATGCCGACCTTGGTCATGCCCGGCCCGAACCAGGCCAGATATACGCGGTACGGCCGCGGGTCGTCGGCCAGGGTGTCCGCGGCGACCGAGTGCGCCCGGTCCAGCCGCGCGCACTCCTCGCACCGCGCCCCGGTGCCGCGCCCCGGCACGGCCGCGCGTGCCGGACAGGGATGCCGCCGGGCTCCCACACATCTCCGCACTCCCCCGTCCGCGACCGCGAACGCCACCCGTTTCCCCCAGGTCAGCGCGGACCGCCGGCCGCCGTCCCAGACCAGCTCGGGCCCGTCCGACGACCACCGCAGTCCCGAGCATCTCCATGCCTGTGCCATCACCGTCGAGAGTAGGGGGCGGCACCGACAACGCGGCCGGACCGAGGGAGCCCTCGGGGTCCTACCGCTCCGCCCCGACGGCGACGGGCTCCCGTTCCACGGCCGCCCCGCCCACCGGCGCCGGCGCCCCGGCCGTACGCAGTCCACGCCCGGCCAGCCGGCATCCCCAGCCATTCGGGTGCCCTTCCCGCGCGCTCAGGTCACGCACGCGCATCCCCCACTGGCCGCGCGGCCGGATCCCCGACGGCTTGCCCCAGCCGGTCAGATGGAGAACCCAGGTCACGAGGACGCTCGTCACCGTGACGGCGAGCCCTCCCACGATCAGCGGGGCCGAGGCGACGCAGATCCCCGCGCCCAGCACCGAACATCCGACGGTGGCGACGGCGATGAAGGCCGGCGACGACCTGCTCGGCGCCGGGCCACCGGGCTCGCGCAGACGTACATCGACGAACTCCGGGAGCACGACGAGGCCTGAGCGCGCCCATCACAAGACAGTCACACTGTTCACACCCCCTTCACACTCCGGCTCGCGGAGCCTTACCGTCACCCCATCCGTATCGCTCTGGGGGGACGAGATGGCCAACCCGTACAACGCACCGACGCCACCGGCACCCCGCCCGCCGGACACCCGCCCCCTCCGCCGGCGCAAGCGCGTCTGGCTCGGCGGCTCGGGTCTCTTCCTGGCGGGCCTCCTGGTCGCCGCCCCGGGGAACGGCGACGAGCAGCAGCCCGTCCAGACGAAGGTGAAGGCGGCGCCGACCGTCACGGCGACCGTGACGACCACGCCCGAGCCCGGTCCGACGGTCACCGAGACGGTCAAGGCCAAGGCCAGGCCCGGCCCCACGGTCACGGTCACGAGGACGGCCACCGTGGCGGCGGCCGGCACGGACAGCGGCAGCGGCGGCGGCGGGAACAGCACCGGCACCTGCTCGATCGTCTCCAACTCGGGCAACTGCTACTCGGCGGGCCAGTTCTGCCGCAATAGCGACCACGGCGCCACCACGACGACCGCGAGTGGCGCCCGGATCAGATGCGTGTACAGCGGGAACGCGTGGCGCTGGAAGTACGCCTGACGGGACGGAGGCCGCCACACGCCGGCCGTCTCGCCCCGGTCAGACGGTCCTGACGACGGTGCCGGCGCTTTCGAGCGCGGCCACCTCGCCGGCGGGTGCCGTGCCGTCGGTCACGAGGGTGTGCAGGACGGTGGAGGGGCCGACGTACGCGTAGGCGGTGCGGCCGAGCTTGCCGCCGTCCGAGGCGACGACGACGCGGCGGGCGGAGGCGATGCCCGCCTTCTTCACCGCGGCGTCGTCGAGGTCGTAGGCGGTCAGGCCGTCGGCCGCGCTCAGCCCGCAGCAGCCGATGACGGCGGTGTCGAAGCGCAGGGCAGCCAGGGAGGCGAGGGTGAGGGGGCCGGTGAGGGCACCCTCGGCGGCGCGGGGCTGCCCGCCGGGCACCACCAGCGTGGCCGGGCCGGGCGCCTCGCCGAACAGGTGGATGGCCTGGAGGGACAGGGGCATCACGGTGACGGGCCGTTCGCGCAGGAGCCGGGCGACCTCCAGACAGGTGGTGCCGCTGTCCAGCACGACGCTCTCGCCGTCGGCGACGAGGGCGGAGACCTCGGCGGCGATCCGGCGCTTGGCGTCGACCGCCTCGTGGGCGCGCAGCGCGAACGGCGGCTCCTCGCCGCGGAGGAGCAGGGTGCGGGCGCCGCCGCGGACCCGTTCGAGGACGCCCTGCGCGGCCAGGGTGTCGAGGTCGCGCCGGATGGTCATCTCCGAGGCGCCGGTCAGCTCGGCGAGCTCCTGGACCGTGGCACCGCCGGAGTCCCTGACGGCCTTCGCGATCAGCCCGTGCCGGTCTGCGTTGCTCATACGGGGATTGAACACCACCCGGAAACGCACACGCAATGCGTTCGTTGGAGGCTCTTTCAAACACAAGACATGTTCGTTACCGTGGCGAGCCATGGAACGCTCGCTTCTCGGCGCCCGTGTGGCGACCTATGTCTACTTCGTCCTCTGCGGCACGCTGATGGGCGCCTGGGTGGTGCACATCCCCGCCGTCGAGGAGCGGGTGGGCGTCAGCCACGCGACGCTGGGCGGCCTGCTGGTGCTGCTCGGACTCGGCGCCTTCGCCGGGATGCAGGTGGCCGGACCGCTGACCGACCGCCTCGGCGCGCGCGTCGTCGTGCCCGCCACCGGCGTGCTGTGCGGCGCGGCCCTGGTGCTGCCGGGTCTCGCCCACGATCCGTGGACGCTGGCGGGCGCCCTGCTGGTCTTCGGGTTCTGCAACGGCGGTCTGGACGTGAGCATGAACGCCCACGCCGTGCACGTGGAGAAGGCGTACGGCCGCCCCGTGATGTCGGGCTTCCACGCCACGTTCTCCGTCGGCGGGGTGCTCGCCGCGCTCGTGGCGGCGGGGGCGACCGCCGCCGGTGCCGGCCCGGTCGTGACCCTGGCCGGTGTCGGAGCGGTGAGCATCGTGATCGCCCTGGCCTCGGCGCGCGTCCTGATGCCGGCCGGCCCCGCCGCCGGGGAGACGGGCGCCGGGGATGCCGCGCGGGAGTCGTCACCGGCCGCCGGACGCCGGGGCACCGCGGGGCTCGTCTGGCTCCTCGCCGTCCTGGCGCTGATGGTCATGCTGTGCGAGGGCGCCGCCAACGACTGGAGCGCCCTGCACCTGAAGGACGTCCTCGGGGCGTCGACCAGTACGGCCGCCTTCGCCTACGGCACGTTCGCGGCGGCCATGACCACCGGCCGGCTGCTGGCCGACCGGCTCGGCGCCCGGTTCGGCTCCATGGCGATCCTGCGGCACGGCGCGGCCATGGCCGCCGTCGGCATCACGCTCGTGGCCCTCGGGCCGTGGCTGTGGACCGCGTTCGCGGGCTGGGCCCTGTTCGGTCTGGGCCTGTCCGGCTGTGTCCCGCAGTTGTTCAGCGCGGCCGGCCACGCCGACCCCGCGGCGGCCGGCGCGAACGTGTCCCGTGTCGCCGGGCTCGGCTATGTCGGCATGCTCGCCGGCCCCGCCGTCATCGGCTGGCTGACCCACGTCGTCGCCCTGAACCACGCCTTCGTCCTGCTGACCCTGCTGTGCGTGACGACGGCCGTGGGCGCCGGGGTCCTGCGTACGGGCTCCACCCCCACCCCCCGGTCCGAGATGGCGGGCACCGGCCACTGACCGCTTGTGCGGCACGGTCCTGACCCCCGTGCCGCACAAGCCACCGACGTCCGGCCCGCCGGCCGGGGCGGCGTCACGGATGGAACCGCCACCGCCCCTCGGAGACGACGTCCACCTCTCCGTCCCTGACGCGCACGGCCGTGTCGTCGTCGATGAAGTAGACCGGGAAGTCCGCCCGCGCGGCGATGCGGTCGGCCCAGGCGTCGTCCCGCTCGGGGAAGTCCGGTGAGTACAGGTGGGGCTTGAGGTACCAGTCGAAGAGCCCGAACGGCGGCTCCAGGGTGGTCGCCCCCAGCACACGGAGATCCGCGGTGTCCCCGATGACGTCGGCCGAGTGCTCGTCCAGATGCCGGCTGAAGATCATCGACCCGGCGCTGAACCCCACGTACACCCGGCTCTCCAGCGCCTCCAGGAAGCCGTCGGCCAGCCCGTTGCCGGTGATGCTGCGCGCGAGGTGGTAGTGGTTGCCGCCCCCGACGTGGACGACGTCGGCGTGGAGCAGCCGGTCGAGCACCATCCGCGGAGGCAGACCGTTCAGCTCCAGGACGTCGAACTCCCGCCAGCCGAGGGCGTGCACCCGGTTCATGTCGGCGAGGAGCCACCCGTGGTCCCCGGACTCGGCGACCGACGCCGTGGGGACGTACACGACGTTCGCCGCCTCGAAAGGCTTGCCCAGCATGTCCCGCAGGGCATCCCGCAACGTCTCGTTCCGCAGGCCACCGGCCGTCAACAGACATCTCATCACGCGAGCCAAGCACGACGCCCCGGACGGGGGCAACGAACGCCGGCCGCCGACGCAGGGCGTCCGTGACCCAGGAGGGGGCTACCGGGCGTGACAGCCGGAACAGTGATCACGGCTTCTGACACCGGCCAGCGGAACTGTGCGCTGTGAAACGCAAGAGGCCCCGGAGTGATCCGGGGCCTCTTGTCCATGTGCACTCGGCAGGATTCGAACCTGCAACCTTCTGATCCGTAGCTCTAGAGAGATGGGTCGGAGACGGTCATACAGGTTGCGTTCTGGCCTCAAGGGGGCGCTACGGGGTGGGGCCGGTTGCTGTGGTTGCTGTATCCGTCTGCTGTACAGCAGGATTCAGGTGGGGGTGACGGGCGTGGAGCGAGAACGACTCGAACGATTGCTGGTCGGTAGCGATGAGGCGTCTGTAGCCGCTCTGGTGGCGCTCCGCCGCGGCGGCTCCTACGTGGTCTGGGACGGGGCTACGTCGGCCCAGTCGCTCGCCCTTGTCTATGGCGGCTCACGCGTCGTCGAGGCATCGAGACCACGAACTTGGAACGCGCCGTGGAGTTGCTCGGTCGGCATCAGCAGTCGGTTCGCATAGGGCAGATCAGGACTGCCGATGGCTTGTGGACGTTCATGCTGTTCCTCACCGATGACGGCAGCAGGCTGATCGCGTGCACTGGCGTGCGGCAGACCCAGGTCTGAGCCCCGGCGGCGACAGTCAGCCCCGATGGCGGATGCGTCAACCGATCAGGCGCGCATGTGTAGCGCTGCCCCCACTGTCATGAGCCACGCTGCTCGATCGGCGTCTGTCAGAGCAGGCTGCGACGGCGGAACCGCGGTGATCAGACACTGCGCGGCGACTTCTTCGTCCCGAAGTTCATGTGCCGCACTCCTCACATGGGTCTACCTTCGCCGCGGGACTGCCTTCTTCGCGGGTGCCTTCTTTGCGGGTGCCTTCTTCGCGGGTGCCTTCTTCGCGGGCGGCTTCTTCTCCGGCGCCTTCTTCGCGGGTGCCTTCTTCGCGGGCGCCTTCCTCTCCGGCGCCTTCTTCGCGGGCGGCTTCTTCGCGGGTGCCTTCTTCTCCGGCGGCTTCTTCGCGGGTGCCTTCTTCGCGGGCGCCTTCTTCTCCGGCGGCTTCTTCTCCGGCGGCTTCTTCGCGGGCGGCTTCTTCGCGGGCGGCTTCTTCGCGGGCGGCTTCTTCTCCGGCGGCTTCTTCCCCGGCGGCTTCTTCTCCGGCGGCTTCTTCGCGGGTGCCTTCTTCTCCGGCGGCTTCTTCGCGGGCGCCTTCTTCTCCGGCGGCTTCTTCGCGGGCGCCTTCTTCGCGGGTGCCTTCTTCTCCGGCGGCTTCCTCTCCGGCGCCCTCCTCTCCGGCGCCCTCCTCTCCGGCGCCTTCCTCTCCGGCGGCTTCTTCTCCGGCGCCTTCCTCTCCGGCGGCTTCTTCTCCGGCGCCCTCCTCTCCGGCGCCCTCCTCTCCGGCGGCTTCTTCTCCGGCGCCCTCCTCTCCGGCGCCTCTTCCTCTTCCTCCTCCTCCCACTCTTCCTCCGGCTCTTCTTCCTCCGTCTCTTCTTCCTCGGGCTCCTCCTCTTCCTCTTCCTCTTCCTCCGGTTCCTCCTCTTCCTCCGGCCTCCTCTTCCGCCTTCTCCCTTCCTCCGGCTCTTCCTCTTCCTCCCCCTCTTCTTCCTCCTCTTCGTCCTCCGGCTCCTCCTCTTCTTCCTCCGTCTCTTCATCCTCGGGCTCCTCCTCTTCTTCCTCCGGCTCCTCCTCTTCGTCCTCCGGCTCCTCCTCTTCCTCCGGCTCTTCCTCTTCCTCTTCCTCTTCCTCTTCCTCCGGCTCTTCCTCTTCCTCCGGCCTCCTCTTCCGCCTTCTCCCTTCCTCCGGCTCTTCCTCTTCCTCTTCCTCCGGCTCTTCTTCCTCCTCTTCTTCCTCCGGCTCTTCCTCTTCCTCTTCCTCCGGCTCCTCCTCCTCCGGCTCCTCCCTTTCCGGTTTCTCTCCCTCTTCGTCCTTGCTGCCGAGGCGGGCGGTACGTTCATGGAGTGAGTCGGCAAGTGCAGAGAGTTTACGGTCGGCGACCGCACCCATAGCCTGACGTCCGGCCTCGAATATCTCACCGCGTAGTTGCTCGCCGAGCTCGGCAACCTGAGGGGTTTCACGTAGCTTCTTGACCGCCTCCGTCAGCAGTTGCTGCGGTTCCAACCCCAATCGGCGGCCGGCCATGTAGGCCGCAAGTGCGAAGGCGCGCCGCCCTTTCTTCTTCCGGCCGAGCACATACCCCCCGGCAACCGCGGCGGCAAGAGCTGACTTGGGCATATCGGGCATCAGATTTCCCTTCAAAGGGTTGCCACATATGGCCATGCCTTGGGCGCGTGCCGACCGCACAAGGGCCCTGGCACTGGCGAATGAACGAAGACGCAGCAGACGGCGGCCGCTCTGTTCCGCCCCTTCCAAGTCTGGGCCGCAATTCCATCAGCCGCACGTGGAGAGCAAGACGCCACGGACGAGCTGCGAGTCACTCGTCGCACCAAGGCTCGCCGGCCCGCCGGTCGCCTGAGACGGATGGTGCAGTTCTCAGCGCGCCGAACCACCTCGCCGGCCCATCGCACGCCCTCTTCATCGGGCTCGGTGACCACGATGTCCCCGCAGGCGATGCCTCGGACGAACCAGGGGATGTTGTCGAGCCGTGCGGTGCCGTCGCCCTGGTCGACCGCCCACAGGCTCTCTACCGACGCCGTGGGCCAGTCGTCCGCGATCTCAAGCCGGAAGTGCACTTGCACGTACGGGCCCTCGGGGTTCGTCATGGTGCCCAGGACGCACAGTCCTGCCACACCGGCCGAGAGTGGGTGACCGGAGACGTCTACTCAGGGTTGAGTTGGACATGAGTCGTAGCCCTACACCGGACACCGCCGCTTTGTAAGGCGGTGTCTTGGGCCGGTGTGGCTCCCGCCTGCGCCGACCATGCCGGAGCCAGACAGAGAATCGCAGTCCACTACACAAGGTAGCTAGCGCGTGCCATGATTGCTGGAATCGCGATCAAGTGTTGGGGAGCTGAGTGCACTTCGGGGCGGGCTGGCGTGCATGACTGCGATGAAAAATGGGTGGGCGGGTACATGACGCAAGTTCCACTGGTTGGAATGGGAACCATTAATCTTGAGTTCATCTGGAAGTGGTGAACCAAGTCTCCCACGTGCGCCGCTTCAGTGTCTTCCGCCTTCTGACTAGCGAAGATCCGGCGACTAGTTGTCATCATCTGTCAACGTCGGTTCACCTCGCACGGCCCACAGACGGCCCAGGACTCTCGCCGCAGGCTCCTACTCCTCACCGTCTCCACCACCGCGCCGACGTTGTCAGCCAATCGACTCCCTCCCGAGGAACCGCAAAGCCTCGCCGCGGACGCCAGGGTCCTCGTCGGCTGTGAGTGCTTCGAGTTGCTGCACGAACTGGTCCAGGTGGCCATCGGCGATCATCCAGCTTTGATGGTTGAACACCTCCCCGTCGAGCTGGTCAGCAGTCCACCACGCCTCAGCCCGTGACAGCGCCGCAAGAACGGTGCGCAGACCAACAAGATCCCGTCGTTGCAGCAGTGCCTCCGCCGTTTCTTGCGTGACTCCAGTGTCGTGAGGGTCCAACAGAAGCCGTTCAAGGACCGGCGCGACTTCTTCTCGACCTGCACTCGTCGCAAGCTGTCTGCCTGCGGCAGCTCTGCGAGACCATGACTCCGACTCGGCGTCGCGGAGCGCTGCCATGAATCCGCCTGCCCTTTGCTCCTGGCTCACGCAGCCATGTTGCCTTCCCCTGCGCCGCGTGCCTACTTCGGTTCCAAGGTCGACTCTGGTTGGTGCCGGGCCAGCGTCCCCCAACCTCAACACCCCCAGCTCCCATCCCGTCCGCCGTCGACCCACACACCGTGGAGCGGGCGTGGTTCATGGCGTCCAGGTGGAGCGCGCCACTGTACGAACGACCTGGACGCCATGGGCCGCGTCTGCTCGGCTCTGCCTGGGTCGATGGCGGACGGGATGGGAGCTCCCCACGTACACCACTACGGGCCCGCAGTCGGCGACGGCGCCCCCTCCGTCCCGGTGCCGGCCGATCCCCCGCCGGAGGCATTGCCTTGACCGCGGGCCGCTCTCTGCGGTGATCGACTCATGGCCACCGGCCCTATCCACATGTGGGCGCGCGTCGGCGCAGCGCGGGCGGAGCGGGCCGAAGGCAGGAGCGGCGCCCGCAGCGGAGCCGGAAAGCGCGCCCGGCGGAGTGGCCCAGCGCATCCTGCGGCACTCACAGATCGCCATGACGATGGAGGTCTACGCCGAAGCGAGCGAGGAGGAGGTGCGGGCCGCGATCGGCAAGCTGTCGGACGCGATGGGCGGCACCGGCTGACGCGGTTGCTGTACTTCGGTGCTGTACGACCGTGAAACGCAAGAGGCCCCGGATCTCTCCGGGGCCTCTCGCCTGTGTGCACTCGGCAGGATTCGAACCTGCAACCTTCTGATCCGTAGGCGCGTTCGCCCCTGAAACACGAGGCGTCGACCAGCCATTCAGTGCCGTGATTCCCCAGTCACGAGACGGTGTTGGTACTCAGTTGTTTCCCGGTGTACGTGACTGTTGATGTCAGGCGTTGATGTCAGGGCGTCGTTCCGTTGTCGCTGGTCAGGCCGTCGTTTGACGCTGCGTCCCCCCGCTGGTGCGGCACTTCGACACCCGTTGTTGCATCCACCTCGGGGCCGACCGGCAGGAGGTCATGTGGCAGGACTACATGACCGGACCGGCGTTGTGCGAGCCACCCCGAGCGCCTATGGGCCGGGGCTTCAGTGCGTACGTGCTCGAAGCCCAACCGTTCGTAGTAGTGGTGCAGCCCGGTGTTCGTCCGCCACGTGTCGATGCGTACCCACGTACGCCCTTCCAGGGCGGCAAGACGGGACATCCAGTCGATGAGCCGCGTTCCTAGCTGTCGACCCGACGCTTCGCGGGCAACGATCAGCTTGTACAGGTACAGCGCTGTTTCGGGGCGGTCGGCATCCGTCCAGAAGTCTCGATCGACGGGACCACGGCTGACGGTGGCGAGCACTTCGTCACGTTCGCCAACAACGACCCATGCGCGTCCCTCGTCTATGCTCGCGCGCCACTTGGAGATGGCGCGTTCGCCGGTCTCTGGGTCACTCCACTGGTCGGTGCCTTTGGTCCGTAGCCACCCTTCGGCCTCTGCGCGTAGGGCCATGAGGGCGGGTACGTCCTCCGCTGCTGCGGGGCGGAGGTACTCAGTCCGTACTGACTTCATAGAGGATCTTGTGCCTGTCTCCGGGGAGGATGGTGACCATGCAGCGCAGGGGGCGATCGTCCGCGCCATAGCCCGTTCGGGTGTGTTCTGCGACTGGAGTTGCTGCGGGAAGGCCAAGCTGTTCCGCTTCCTGGTGAGTGGGCATACGGACTGAGATTTCGTCCACGTACTTGGCTTGCACGAGTCCCACGGAGGCGAGGATGCCGCCGGGTGCGGAGACGTCTCGTGGCTCCATCAAGGGCGTACCGACCACGAGGTCCTGTGGGAAGTACGAATCGGCCAGGGCATAGGGCCGGTTGTCTATGTACCGGACGCGTTTACGTGCAACGGCAAGACCGTCTACGGGGAGTTGCAACCGTTCACGGACATGCGGCGGAGGCTCCACGATGGAGACCGTGATGTCCTGGCGTGGAGCGTTGCCGTTCTCCGCGATCACGCTTGCCCACTGGTCGCCCGCCGTGCGCCCTTCAACCGCGTTTGCATGGCGGCTCCGACTCTCCAGCGTCGTCCAGTTCCAGACGACTGGCGGGTAGTCCTCGCGGACGTACTTGCCCTGACCCTGCCCAGTGACGACCAGGCCTTCCTCAATCAACAGACGCACGCCGGCACGAATCGTCTCGCGACTGTAGCCGTACTGGCTCATCATCTTGGATTCGCTGGGCAGGGCCTCACCGGCCGTCAACCTGCCGGACTGAATCTGTTCCCGCAGGTCATAGGCGATTTCCTGCGCCTTCGTCATACCGCGTCGCACTGCCAAGGCAACCCCTCTACTCCGACTCCTCCGTACAAGTTAGACCAGGGGGCTTGACTCTCCAAGCCCAACTCGTGCAATCTCTTGCTACGGCACTCCTCCAGACAAGCCGGACGGGGTGTCACGTACGGTTTTGCCGTACAGGTATGCCCGGAGGAAAGTCCCCAGCTCATTGGGGGTGAGTACGAAGGAAGCGTCAGCACCTTGACAACTGAATGGGGATCACGCCGCCTCTCCTCGGCCAAGTAGGCGGCCACACGGGACCCCCGTGTGAGGTACAGCGCGTAACTCAGTGTCCGCAGCCTCCTGCGGCCGGTTGCCTCCGCTGCACGTCTCGCACGTGCAGCGCTGAGGGGAGCCGGATGTTCCGACTTCAACGGCGTGCGGCCCCGGTGCGCGAACACCGGGGCCGCTGTTCGGGCCGTTCCTGGTGAGAGGAACCAGACCCAATGGACCACATCGTTACTGTTCAGGACGCTGTTACCGCGTTCGCCGACTTCATGGAGCCGACGGATGCGGAGCTGGACGCGATCGAGCAGGAAATGCCCGTCATCCTGGCGGACGTCGACCTGCTCGACGCACAGATCATCACCCTGGACCGCGCCCCGACGGAGCTGGACCACCAGCGCATCCGCCGGGCCCGCCGCCGGGCGCTCGCCGCCCGCGTGGCGCTGCTCAACCGCACGGCCCGCAGCACGTCGGGCGGTGCGGCATGAACCTTCACCGCAAGGGACGCGCCGCCCTGGTCCTGGCGCTGGTCGCCGTGGTCGGTATGGCGTTTCGGGTGTCGTGGAATGCGCTGCGGGACATCGCGGGCGCGGTCGGCGCGGACGAGACAGCCGCGATGCTGTACCCGTTCGTGGTCGACGGCCTGATGGCCCTGGCCCTGATCGCCACCCTGGTACTCACCGGCGACGCACGGAAGTTCGCACTGCGGGTGCTGGGCACCTACACACTCGCCTCGCTGGTCCTCAACTACGTCCACGGTCTCGTGCCGCAGCTCCACAGCGGCGGGGGCGCCCGGGTCGACTGGACCCGGCTGGCCGACTGGGACCCGGCGAACTGGGCGCTCGTCCTGCTCGCCACATCGCTGCCGGTCGGGTCGATCTACTTCGGTTCCGATCTGGTCGCCAAGGTCCTGCACCACCGCCCCACCCCGATCCCAGGCCCGATCGAGAATGCGGAGGAATCTACCGAGACCGCAATGAAACGGTCTACAGCTGACCTCCTGGAATCGACTCCGGAGCCAATCACCGCGACGCTCGCGCGGGTGCCCGATCAGGGACCGGTCGACCACGTGAAGGCGGCTTTGGTCTTCAAGCCGATCGTGCAGGGCGACGCTCTCCCGCTCGCCCCGATCGAGCGGCGTACGGTGCCTGCCGAGTCGACCCGATCCCGTCGGGCGACCGGTCGACTCCCCGAGGCAGCCCGATCGCCCCGACCCAAGCGCACCGCCGATCAGTTGCTCGCCGAAGCGCGCAAGGCAACGGCCGATTGGCCCGATGCCAAGGTGACTGCCGAGGGCATCCGCCGTGCCGTGCGCACGTCACCGGCGAACGCTCGCACCCTGCGCGACACCCTGCTCGCCGAGCGGGCCGCTACGGCGGCTGAGGCCGCGTAATGGCCGCGCTACCGGTCTACCGGTGGCGCCTCGCCCCGGACGGATACGCCACCCGCCGCCAACTCCGCGCCCTCGGCCTGCGCCCCGGCGGCCAGGCCGTAGCCGCTCAGCTCGAACGGCCCCGCCGACGGCGCGGCCCGCTGATCGCCTACCTCTACCGCGTCGACCGCGCCAAGCCGGTGCGTCCGATGACGGCGGCCCGGTGGGCGGCCCTGGCCAAGGCGAACGCCGCTCGCCGTCGCTGTCCCGCGTGCCGGCGTGATGCCGGATACGTCATCCCCGCCTCGCTTGGCACCTGCACCCCGTGTGCCTTTCCCGACCCTGACGGGTCCGAACGGAGTCACTGACATGGCCAACTCCGAGATACGCCGCCTTGACCGTGAGATCGAGAAGACCAGGAAGAAGCTGGAAGCCGTGCGCAGGGGCGAGTGGTGGCCCCTGACCGCCCGCGAACGCCTCGCCATGAGCCGCGCACTCGCCTCCGGAGCCCACCGCGCCCACCAGCACCGCAGCACGACCGGCGCGGAGAACCGCATGGACTCCCTCGGTTCGTCCGTGGAGATGCGCCTGACCGCTGAGCTGACCGCCCTGCACGGCGAGCGTCAGCGACTGATCACCGAGGCCGCCCGCGCCAAGGCCGCACGCAAGTCGTCCGGCTGGTTCTGACCAGCCAATCCCGCCCGGGGTGACCGCCTCCCTGCACGGACCCGGCCACCCCGGCTCTCTCCCTCACTCCCGCCCCAAGAAGGGGCAGTCAGGAGACACCCCAGCATGTCCGAGAACGTCGTTCACCTCCACAAGAACACCGACCCGGCGCCCGTGACGACCCTGACCGTGGTGCCGGACGCACCTCCGGCACGCCCCGTGCCGCTGTGGGTCCGCTCCGGCCGCGCGGTGAAGACGGCCGTCACGCACGAGAGGACCAGGGCGGCCGCGCGAGCGGCGGCCCGGCACAGCCTCTACACGTTCAACGGCGGGCGGATCGCAGCCCGCCGTGCGTGGGACGGCCGCACCGGCTCCCGCTACGAGCGGTACATGCGCACGGCGGAAGCCGCGGGGAACATGGAACTGGCCGCTGAGTGGGAGGAGCGTCTCCAGCGCTTCCGCGACGCCCGCCACCGCCGCCGCATGGATCTCCTGCACTCGCCCGTGGAGGCCGCCAAGGGCGTCGCCGTCGGCGCCGGCATGAGCGTCGGCGTGCTGGTCGGCCTCGGCGTCATCCTCGCGATCAGCACCGGCCAGGCCGCAGACGTCATCACACCCCTGTCCGCGACGATCGATTTCATTGCCCTGCTCATCCGGATCGTGCAGATCGTGTGGGGCCCCGCCCTCACCATCGGCCCGTTCCTCGCCCTGCTCGCCCTGTGGGCCGTCGGCCGCAAGCAACAGGCCGCACCACAGTGGGCCCTGCCCGCCAACGTCCGCTCGGGCGAGGGGGAGCCGATCACCCCGTCCATCGTGGTCAAGGCCCTGCGCGACCTCGGCATCGCTCCACTCAAGGCCGCCATCAAGGAGATGGGTGACGCCGGAGCCTCCATGCTCGGGCCGATCACCATCGCCGGATGCGGTGTTGAGGTCGACGTCACCCTGCCGTCGGGGGTGGCGACGAACGAGGTGCAGAAGCGGCGCCGCAAGCTCGCGGAGAACCTGACCCGCCATGAGCACGAAGTGTTCATCACCATCCCCCAGGCCGCTCGCACGGTGCGGCTGTGGATCGCCGACTCCGGAGCCCTGGACGAGCCGATCGGCCCGTCCCCGCTGGTCACCGACGAGACGCTGACCGCGAACTACAAGACCGGTAAGGCGCCGTGGGGGCAGGACCTGCGAGGCGACGCCGCCGCGCTGAGCCTCTACCAGCGGCACCTTCTGATCACCGGGTTGTCCAACCAGGGCAAGACCGCAGCGCTGCGTGCGCTGGCCCTGTGGCTGGCGCTGGATCGGTCGGTGGAGTTCTGGATGGGTGACCTCAAGGGCGCCGGTGACTGGGCCATGTTCGACGGGATCGCCACCCGGCTCATCCAGGGCCCGACCGACGACCACGTCATCCAGGTCACCGAGATGCTGGAGGATGCCGTGGAGGAGATGAACCGCCGCCTCCAGGCCCCGCCCGGCACCGACTTCCCCCTGTTGGTCGTCATCGTGGACGAAGCGCAGGTGGCGTTCATGTGTCCGGTCAAGGGCGAGGACAAGCGCCCCTACGGCGGCTCCAGCGCTACGTCCCGGTACTTCATGGGTGCCCGCAAGATTCACAACCAGGGCCGCGCGGTCAACGTGTTGCTGTGGCAGGGCACCCAGGACCCGACCGACCAGAACCTGCCCAAGCTCGTGCGCGAGGGCGCCCACACCCGCGCTTCCCTCGCGCTGGGCACCGAGTCCCAAGCGCGCATGGCGCTCGGGGACAAGGCCGTCGACGGCGGCGCCGCCCCCAACCTGCTGCGCCCCGGTCTGGACAAGGGAACCCTGGTCGTTGCCTCGGACGGCATCGAGATCCCGAAGGGGCAGTCGTCCATCACGGTGCGAACGCACTACATCAGCACCGATGACGCCCACGCGATCGCCGACCGGGCCAAGGCCCTGCGCGACGGCGTGAGCACCCTGCACAGCATCGAGCGCGGCGAGGAACGCGACGCGCTCGCCGATATCGCTTCCGTCCTCGGGGACGCCTCGCGTGTCCTGACTGCCGATGTCCTCAAGCGGCTGTCGGCGCTGAGCGAGGACGCCTACGGCACGTGGACGCCCGGTGATCTCAAGCGCGTTCTGGAGGATGCCGGCGCGGAGCCGTACAAGTCTGACGGCCGCATGGTCGTCGGTCGCGAACGCGTCGCCCGGGCCCTCGCCAACCGCGACACCGGCGATTCCGCTTCCGCCGGATGACGGCAGGGAGCCGACCCCCGAACGGGCAGGGAGGCAGGGAGAACTCCCTGAACGCCTCCCTGACCCGCCTCCCTGGCCCTGACCTGCACGAATGATCAGTCAGGGAGGCAGGGAGGCGCCCCAGGTCAAGGCCCTGAAACCCCCTCCAGAGCACGCCCCCAAGGGGGTGTGTCTGCCTCCCTGAACCACTCCGCGAAGGGATTCCGCATGTTCCCCGAACACGTTCCCCAGACGTCCCCGGTGCGGGACGTCGACGTCCATCGACCCACCCCGATACAGCCCGCGACCGTCTACCCGATGGTGCCGGTCCAGCCGGGCACGGTCCCGGCGGTGGCGAGCGTCGTCCTGCCGGACGGGCGCGTCGTCACCGGCTACAGCCTCAGCCCCATGCAGCCCGAACCCCTCGCCACCAAGCCACCGGTTTCCCGCGCGGCCGTCAATGTCGCCCTCGGAGGCGTCGGGTTCCTCGCCGTGTGCGGCGGACTCCTGCTGCTGACCACGTTCATCGCGGCGCTGACTGCTCTGGTGACTCAGCTCATCGTGCTGGCCGCCGTGATCTTCGGCGGATGGATCGCCGTGCAGGTGTTCAGCGCGAGCGGCCACCAGGGCGGCACCACGGTCAACATCCGCAAGGCCACGTTCAAGCGCAACCACTTCCACGGCTGACCAACCCGAAGGGACACCGGCCCATGTTCGACATCCGCATCATCTGCGACCCCGCCGACGAACCGGAGATCGTGCACGCCCTCACCGAAGCGTTCGAGTGCGACCCGATCGAGCGCCGGCCCGCCCGCGACGGCTACCGCGTCCGCCTCTACACCAAGGCTTTCCACCCCGACCCCGCCGCCCTGCTCAACGAATCCACCGACGCCTAACTACGCCAAGGGCGGCCCCGAACCTCACTCCAATGAAACCGGGGCCGCCCTTGCCAACCAGTCACCCACACAAGGAACTGGAGATATCCAGCATGACCCATGACCCCCGCTTAGTGCTGCTCAATGCAGCGCTGGCCGCCGCCGAACGTGGCTGGCACGTCTTTCCCCTGCGTCCTGGCAGCAAGCGGCCCGCCCTGCACGGTGAGAAGTCCTGCACCCGTACCGGCGAATGTTGCGGCGGACACCGCAAGTGGGAGCAGCGCGCGACCACGGACCCCGACCGCATTCGTGCCGCGTGGTCGCGGGCCCCGTTCAACGTCGGCATCGCGACCGGTCCGTCCGGGCTGGTCGTGGTCGACCTGGACACGCCAGAGCACAAGGGCTGTTCGGACGCGCCTGACGGCGCGGCAATCTTTGGAGCGCTCTGCGAGCGCGCCGGGCATGCCGTCCCCGATACCTACCGGGTGCGGACCACCAGCGGCGGAACCCACCTGTACTTCACTGCCCCGGCAGGGGTCCGCATCGGCTCCACGGCGGGCACCGTCGCCGAATCGGTGGACACCCGCGGTTGGGGCGGATACGTCGTCGCTGCGGGCAGCATCCTGCCCGCCGGACAGTACGAAGCCCTGAGGGCCCCCGAGACCGCCCCGGTGCCCTCGTGGCTCCAAAGCATCCTGCAACCCGCCCCCAAGCCCGCCCAGGCCCCTTCTGTGGCCGTAGCGGGGCAATCACGGCGATACGCGGACGTAGCGCTCGCCAACGAGACACGCAACGTCGCCACCGCCCAACACGGCTCACGGGAAGCGGCGTTGTTCCGGGCCGCCCGCGCTCTCGGACGCTTCGTCGCGTGGGGCGACCTCCCCCGGCACCTGGTTGAACAGGCTCTTCAGGAGGCAGGCGAGGCGACCGGACTGTCCGCGTCCGAGTGCCGCTCCACCCTGCGCAGCGCCCTCAACTGGTCCATCACCCACAACAGCCGCAGGAGGGCGACGGCATGAGCACCCCTTCCCGCCCCCACCTGAAGAGCATCCCCAACACCCCGGACGGCCCGCCGGACGCTGCACAGGCTGCGGACACACCGGCCCTGGGCGAGCCGAAAGGCGCCGCCCGCAAGGGCGTCCCAACTGCTCTTCGTCCGAACCGATCCACCGCCCGGCCGGGGGCCGACCCGACCCCGGACGCGCCCGGTATCCGGATCTTCGCCCCACCGGTCTACCGCCACCACTACGACGGCGCCCGCTGGTCGACGCGCCCCGGCGCCCTGCCCACCGCCGCCTACGCCTGCCGCTGCGGGCAGACCGGCGCTGCCACCGGCCCCGAGAACGTGGCCGCGCTCGTCGCCGAGTACGACGCCCACCGATCCGCCTGCACGGGAGCTCCCGCCGCACCCCCCGAAAGGAGGGCCGCCGCATGACCGACCGCATTGACGGCGCCGCGCTGCTCAACGAGGTGGAAGCCTTCCACCGCCGCTTCAACGTCTTCCCCCACGAGGCCGCCTACGTCGCCGTAGTCCTATGGGACGCGCACGCCCACCTGCTCGACTGCTTCGAGTCCACCCCGCGTCTGGCGTTCCTGTCCCCGGAACCGGGGTCGGGGAAGTCGCGGGCGCTGGAGATCGTGGAAACGCTCGTGCCCAACCCGATGGCCGCTGTCGACGCCTCCGCCGCCGCGCTCTTCCGCGCGGTGGCCGGGGTCGACGGGAAGCGGCCCACGATCCTCTTCGATGAGATCGACACCATCTTCGGCCCCAAGGCCGGGGACAACGAACAGCTCCGCGGATTCATCAACGCAGGCCACCGCCGCAACCGGCCGATGTTCCGCTGCGTGGGAGACGGCGCCAACCAGACCGTGCAGGCGTTCCACTCCTTCGCCGCCGTCGCCGTGGCCGGGCTCGGCTACCTGCCCGACACCATCCGGGACCGCTCCGTCAACATCCGCATGCGCCGCAGGGCCCGAAACGAGAGCATCGAGCCCTACCGCACCCGCATCCACGAGAAGGAAGGCTTCGCCCTGCGCGACCGGCTCGCCACATGGGCCGAGCAGGTCAGCGAGCAGGTCATGAACGTGTGGCCGGCCCTGCCCGAAGGCGTCACGGACCGGCCCGCCGACGTGTGGGAACCGCTGCTCGCGATCGCGGACGCCGCTGGCGGGGACTGGCCCGACCGGGCCCGCGAAGCCTGCGTCGTCCTGGTCACCGCCTCCAAAGCCAACGACAAAGGCAGCCTCGGAGTCCGGCTGCTCACCGACCTGCGCGATCACGTGATGGTCGGTATCGACCGCCTGCCCACCGTCGCGATCCTGGACCGGCTCAACGCCCTGGACGACGCTCCATGGGCGGACCTGCACGGCAAGCCACTCGACAACCGGCGCCTGTCCCGGATGCTCGCCGAGTACATGACGGCTGACAACGAGCCCATCACCTCCCGCAACATCAAGGCCGCCGGGAGCGTCCTCAAGGGCTACTACGCCACCGATCTCAAGGACGCGTGGGCCCGCTACTGCCCCCCACCCCCCGAAAGTCCGCTACCTCCGCTACCCGGCACCCAAAACGCGGCCTGACCAGCACAAACGCGGTAGCGGCAACCCGCCCCGGTTGCCGCTACCGCCCCGCTACCCATCCGCTACCGCTACCCCTTCCCGCTACCCCGAACAGGCCCCTGACCTGCGCGGTAGCGGAGGTAGCGGAAGTAGCGGCCCTCACAGGGACCCCCGACGGACAGCCCCGGAGGAGTCACCGCATGACCACCGCCACACCCCCGAGTCCGCAGGCGCTCAAGGTGCCGGAAGTCATGACCGCCCTGCGCCTCAGCCGCAGCAAGGTCTACGACCTCATCCGCTCGAAAGAACTCGAAAGTTTCACGGCCGGACGAGCCCGCCGCATCCCGGTCGAGTCCGTCCGTCGCTACATGCAGAACCGCATCGAGGAGACCGACTGATGGCCAAGCGCGCCAACGGCGAGGGAACGATCAGCAAGCGTGCGGATGGCCGCTACCACGCCGCCGCCTACGTCTACCGCCCCGACGGGACACGCACCCGTAAGTTCGTCTACGGCAAGACCCGCAAAGAAGTGGCCGACAAGCTCACGGAGTTGCAGGAGAAGACGCGCCAGGGGATTCCGGCCGCAGAGTCCACCATGGCGTTCGGCGACTACCTCACGTACTGGCTCGCCACCATCGCGCCGCAGCGACTCAAGCCGTCCACGCTGAACAGTTACGAAGGTCTGGCCCGCCTGTACATCCGCCCCGCCCTCGGTAAGAAGCGGCTGAACCGGCTGTCCCCGGCGGACGTGCGCCGGTTCCTCGCGGAGTTCAAGGACTCCTGTCTGTGCTGCCTGCGGGGTGCAGACAAGGACCGGCCAGAGGACAAACGCTCGTGCTGCGCCGTGGGCCGCTGCTGCCAGCGTCGCCCGTCCGCCCGGACCGTCCAGTACATCCATGCCGTCCTCCGGTCCTCTCTCCAGCAGGCAATCCGAGAGGAGCTGATCGCGCGGAACGTCGCCCGGATCGTTGAGACCCCCACCGTCACCCGCAAGGAGGTGCGTCCGCTGGACGCCGCAGAGGCTCGCCTCATGCTCAAGACCGCCCGATCCCACCGTCTTTACGCCCTGTGGCTGCTGCTCGTCTCGACAGGCCTGCGACGGGGTGAAGCACTTGCCCTCACGTGGGCGGACGTCGACCTCACAAACGGTCAGCTTCGCGTCCGCCGGAACGTCCAGCGCATCCGGCGAGAGCTGATCTTTGGTACCCCCAAGACCACACGCTCCATCCGCACGGTGTCTCTGCCGAAGCACTGCATGCGGGCACTTACCCAGCACCGAACCCAGCAGGAGCAGGAGCGCAACGTCGCGGGGAAGAAGTGGCAGCCCGCCCCCGGACAGCCGGACGGTCTGATCTTCACTACGACGCACGGTCGGATCACAGACCCCCGCAGCCTGAACAGGATGCTCACCATCCTGTGCCGAGACGCCGGCGTGCGGCGGGTGCGGGTGCACGACCTCCGGCATACATGCGCCTCACTGCTGCTCGCGCAGGGCGTGGACGCTCGCACGATCATGGAAACGCTCGGGCACAGCACGATCACGATGACGCTGGACACCTACGCGCACGTGATGAGCACGACGCTCAAGGCCGCCGCTGATCGGATGGACGACGCCCTCGGGCTGGACGAGTCCAGCGGCGAGCAGGAGGCGGACGCCGAGGAGTGATCGGCACTCTCAACCGCGTTGATGTCAGCCGTTGATGTCAAAGGCCCCCTGAGATGATCCCAGGGGGCCTTTGACCTGTGTGCACTCGGCAGGATTCGAACCTGCAACCTTCTGATCCGTAGTCAGATGCTCTATCCGTTAAGCTACGAGTGCTTGTTCTGTTTTTTCGCCGCTCCCGGCCCTTCCGGCCCGCTCGCGGCGACAGGAAGAACATTACATGACTGCCGCCGCCATGTGAAATCCGTTTGCCGCACCCCTTGTGAGCTGCGGAAACACCCTGAGGCGGGTCCTGTGGACGCAAAGGGCTCCGAACGCGGACAGGGAGCCTGGCTGAGATCAGCCGGGCTCCCTGTCGGAGGGCGGAGGCGGAGGGATTTGAACCCTCGATGGGCTTTAAGGCCCAAACCGCATTAGCAGTGCGGCGCCATAGACCGGACTAGGCGACGCCTCCAGCACAACCGCCCGCGCGAGCGCGTTCGGTGCGTGCAGATGATGACACAGTCGAGCGTGCTGTCACCAATCGACCTCCACGGTACTAGGCGGAGAGCCCGCAGGGCAAAGCTCTTCCCCGGCGTGCTGCGCGCGCAACGTCCGGCGGGGTGCGGCGTTAGGCAGGGCATGTCGCAGGTCAACCGTTCCGTCTCCGCCCGGCTGCTCCTCGCGGCCGGCTCCCTCGTCGCCGTCGCGTCCGGGACCGTCGTCCCCGCCGCCGCACAGGCCCAGGCCCCGGCCCCCACCGAGCGCGCCCGTTTCGGCGATCACCTCACCGTCACGGTCCGCGGCACCGGTGCGGGCGACGGCACCCACGAGCTGACCTGCCACCCGGCCGGCGGCGATCACCCCGACGCCGCCGGAGCCTGCGCCGCGCTCGACGGCGGCACTCGGTGGGGCCGGGACCTCTTCGCCCCCGAAGCGCCCGGCGGTCTGTGCACCATGCAGTACGGCGGACCGGCCACCGCGCATGTCACCGGGACGTGGGCCGGGCGTCCGGTCGACGCCCGGTTCGACCGGGGCGACGGCTGCGCGATCGCCCGGTGGAACCGGTTCGTGCCGCTCCTGCCCGACGTGCGGGCGCAGGGGCTGGGTACGTAGAGCGGTCGTGCGTCCCGCCCGGCCTCGGCATACCGGACGCACCGGGTCCGTAAAGGTCCCGCGAAGGTGTCGCGAAGCCCGGCGGGACAAGGGACGCAGGCCGGAGGGACATCGGGCCGGGCGGTCATACGTTCTACGTCACCGCCTGGTGCGACCTCGCTCTCATCCGGCGTCGCGAGCGCAACCCCAGCCCTTAGACTCCCTCGCGTGACACGCTGCGGACCGATTGGCAAGATGGCCGGAGCGGTCGGCTAGGTGCGGTAACAGGGAGGAAGCGTCTCGTGAGCAGCAGGCCATCCCGAGGCGCTGCTCGCCTCGCAGCCATACTCGACGCGCTTCCCGATGCGTTGGTGCTGGTCAACGCCAATGGGACCGTCGTCAACGCCAACACCATCGCCCTGGAGGCCTTCGAGGCGCCGGGCACCGCGCTGGTGGGGCGCGGGCTGCTCGACCTGCTGCCGCAGTTCGACTCCAAGCTGATCCCCGGCTCGATGCGCCGGCCCGACCACATGGATCCGCAGGGCCGGACCAAGCCGACCCGGATGACGGCCCGCCGCACCGACGGCACCGAGTTCCCGGTCGAGGTCACGTCCGCGAATCTGGAGAACGGCCAGCAGGCCTACGACGGCTACGGCTACAGCGGCGACGAGCTGCTCATGCTCGTCGTCCGGGACCTGACCGGCACCGTCGACACCGAGGCCGAGCTGGCGCGTTCGCAGCGGCAGACGGAGATGATCCTGCGCGCGGCCTCCGAGGGCGTGGTCGGCACCGACACCGACGGGCGGATCGTCCTCGTCAACCCGGCCGCCGCCCAGATCCTCGGGTACCGGGCCAGCGACCTCGGGGGGCGCGAGCTGCACACCCTCGTGGCGCACTCCCGGGCCGACGGCTCACCCTTCCCGTACCAGGAGTCCCCGCTCGCCGACACCCTGCGCTCCGGGCGCAAGCACCGGGTGCGCGGGCAGGTGCTGTGGTCCAAGAGCGGCGCCCAGGTGTCCGTCGACCTGACGACGGCACCCGTACGCGACGGCGACCAGCTCGTCGGCGCCGTGATGACCTTCACCGACCGGCGGGCCTACGACGCCCTCGCCGAGGAGAAGTCGGCCGCGCAGCGGCAGCACGAGGAGGAGCTGGAGCGCCTCGCCGAGGAGCACGCCTCCGAGCTGACCGCGCTGCGCCAGAAGCACGTCGCCGAGATCGAGGAGCTGCAGGAGCGGCACGCGGAAGAACTCGCCGCCGGTGAGGAGCGGTACGCCGCCCTCGGTGAGCGCGAGAAGGACCGGCACGAGGCGCTGGCCATGCGGCACGAGCAGCTGCTGACGCTGCTCGGGGGTTCCCTGCGCGGCCCGCTGGACGAGCTGCGCCGCGAGCTGGCGGCCCTGGCGGCCGACGACGCGGGGCAGTTGTGGCCCGAGGCCAACCAGGTGCTGCACCACCTGTCGGCGGGCTACTCGCGGATCACGACCCTGATCGACAACGTCCTCGGCTACCAGCGGCTCGACGCCGGGGCCGAACAGATCCAGCGGACGAAGGTGATGCTCGACGCGGTCGTCGCCGCGGGCGTCGACGGGGCCGTCGAGCTGATCGGGCCGGGGCGGGTGCAGTTCGCCGTGCACGCGCCGCCCATCGAGGCCGAGGTCGACCCGCAGCGCCTGGCGACCGCGCTCGCGCATCTCGTCGCGGACGTGGCCGGGGTGGACGCCACCGGCAACTCACCGGTGTCGGCGGGCGGTTACCTGGACAACACGGTCGTCGTCGCGGCGGCGCAGCGCGGCGAGGTCGTACGCATCGAGGTGCGCGGGCCGTACACCGGGGGAGACCCGGTGCACGAGCCGATCGTGCGCGGGATCGTCCGCGCGCACGGCGGTGTCCTGCAGACGCACGAGGTGCCGGGGATGAGCGGCAGCGCGTTCGTCCTCGAGGTGCCGATCGGAGGCGGTGCGGGAGCCGTTCCCGCCGCTCCCGCGGAGGTCCCCGCCGAGGAACCGGCCGGCTCCGACGACACCGGGCAGACGGGTGGCGGCGGTCGGCGCCGGGCCCGGCGGCCCTCCGTCGACGCCTTCCTGGAGAGCGACGCCCCCGGCGCCGAGGCCGAGGCCGCCGGCGGCGTGGAAGATGCCGCGCCGACCGGACGGCGGCGCAGGCGGGCCGCCGCGCCCGCGCTCCCCCAGGCCGCCGCGGCGGAGAACGCGCCCGAGGTCTCCGGCGGTACCGGACGGCGCCGTGGACGCCCGGCCGAGGCCGGCGCGGACGGGGTCTCCGAGGGTGCCGTCGTCATGGCCGGCGAGCAGGCGGCGGGCACCGCTGCCGCCGGGAACAACCTGGGCGGGACCGTGCCGCCGCAGGGCGTGCCCGCGTCCGGCGGGCGCCGCGCCCGGCCCGACGGCGGGCAGCAGCAGGCGCTGGCCCCCGCGCCCGCGCTGCCGGCGGCCGGTGACGCCGCCCGGCAGCCCGCGGGACCGGACGCCTCCGCGGCCGGTGACACCTCTCAGCCGACCGGGCGGCGCCGGCGGGCGCTGGCCGCCGCGGCCGAACGGGCCGCCGCCGCGCAGGCCCAGGAGGCCGGGCCCCGCCAGGTGTTCGCGCTGCCGCCGGCCGACGCGGACCGCGCGCCCGGCACCGGTGCGGAACCGGCCGCCGCCGCGCAGGCCGCCGTACCGGACGCCGCCGACGAGGGCCGGCACGACGCCCTCGCGCACGACCCGGCCGAGGACCACACCCCGCCGCAGCCGCACCCCACGACCGCGCCGACCGGACGGCGCCGGCGTGCCGTGGCCCGCCCGCCGGAGGAGGCCGCACCGGAGGTTCCGGTGGCCGCCCCCGTTCCGGCGCAGCAGGGCGTGCCGCAGGCGCGGCCCGTCCCGGCCGCCGCCCCCGCGCCCGTCACCGCCCCGGCCGCCCAGGCGGCTCCCGCCCAGCCCGTACCCCCCGCCGCCGTTCCCGGCGGTCCACTGCCGGCCGAGGCGCCGCCGGTCCAGGGCACCCCGGCGCCCGGCAACCCCGCGCAGGGCGTCCCGCAGCAGTGGCCCGCCGACGGCGGCACTGCCGGGGGCGGCGCCGTACCGCCGCAGGCCGCTCCGAGGCCCGTACAGCCGCAGGTGCCGCAGGGCACCCCCGCGCCCGGGACGCCGCTGCCGCCGGAGACGGCGGCCGGGCGGCAGCAGCGGGCCGCGCAGCCGTTGCCCGCCGAGGCGCCCGGCGCCCCCGTCGACCCCAACTCGACCCAGGGGCGCGCGATCAGCGTGCGCACGCTGGGGCAGGGGGTGCCGTTCACCCGGCAGGCGGCGCAGGTCCAGCAGCCTTCGCCGGCCACGCCGCCGCCGCACCAGACGAACGGCGGCCGGCGCCGCAAGCTGGGCACGCCGCCCGACCCCGCCACCCGGGGCGGTGCGGCCGCCGAGCAGCCCGCCCGCCCGCATCCGCAGGCCGAGCAGGCGGCGCCCGCCGCGCCTCAGCCGCAGCCCTCCCCATCGTCGGGGGCCGGGCAGACGCGGCTCGCGCCGGTGGCGGAGGCGGCCGGCCGGTCGTACGCCATAGGCGCCCCGGACGAGAACGCCGCCGAGGGGCCCGAGCCGCTGGACGGGCCGGGCGGCGCCGTCGAGGTCGCCGATCCCCCGCGCCCGCAGCCCATGGACGACGAGCTGCCCCCGGAGCCGCTGGACAACCCGCGGCGGCTGCTGGTGTGGCCCGCGCCGGACGTGACGACCCAGCAGGCGCTGAGCGACCGCGGCTACCGGCCGGTGGTGGTGCACTCGCGCGAGGAGGTGGACGCGCAGATCGCGGCGTTCCCCGCCGCGCTGTTCGTCGACCCGCTGACCGGCCCGATCACCCGGACCGCGCTCCAGTCGCTGCGGCAGGCGGCGGTCGCCGCGTCCGTGCCGGTGATGGTGACCGCGGGGCTCGGGCAGGCGTCGCGGGAGGCCGCGTACGGCGCCGACCCGGCCGTCCTGCTCAAGGCGCTGGCGCCCCGGGACAGCGAGCAGCATCCGCCGCGGGTGCTGCTGATCGAGGAGCACGCGGAGATCGCGCTGGCGCTGACGGCGACGCTGGAGCGGCGGGGCATGCAGGTGGCCCGTGCGGCGAGCGACGCCGACGCGGTGGCGCTGGCCGGGGACTTCCGGCCGAACCTGGTCGTGATGGACCTGCTGCAGGTGCACCGGCGCCGGGCCGGGATCGTGGACTGGCTGCGCGCCAACGGGCAGCTCAACCGCACGCCGCTGGTCGTCTACACGGCCGCCGTCGACCAGGCCGACCTGCCGAGTCTGGCGTCGGGCGAGACGGTGCTGTTCCTGGCGGAGCGGTCCACGAGCCCCGAGGTCCAGGCCCGGATCGTGGACCTGCTGTCGCGCATCGGCACCAACTGACGCGGCGCCCCGAAAGGGGCGCGGGGAACCGCGCGGCCGGCCACCACCCACCCGCGGCCGGCCGACGGCAGTCCCCCGCCACAACGGTGCCCCAGCAGAGCCGGAGGACGTCCGTGCCGACCGAAAGGGCCGCGGGGAACCGCGCGGCCCTTCGGTCGGCACCCACCCGCGGCCGGCCGACGGCAGTCCCCCGCCAGGACGCCCCGTCAGAGCTGGGTGACGTCCAGGCCGCCCTCGGCGTACTGCCGGCGCAGCACCTTCTTGTCGAACTTGCCGACGCTCGTCTTCGGCACCGCCGCGATGACCGTCCAGCGCTCCGGGAGCTGCCACTTGGCGATCCGGCCCTCCTCGGCGAGGAAGGCGCGCAGGGTGGTGAAGTCGGCGGTGGCGCCCTCCTTGAGGACGACCGTGGCCAGCGGGCGCTCGCCCCACTTGTCGTCGGGGACGGCGACCACGGCGGCCTCGGCGACGTCCGGGTGGGACATCAGCGCGTTCTCCAGGTCGACTGAGGAGATCCACTCGCCGCCGGACTTGATGACGTCCTTGGCGCGGTCGGTGAGGGTGAGGAAGCCGTCGGCCGAGATGGTGCCGACGTCGCCGGTCTTCAGCCAGCCGTCCGCGCTGAACTTGTCGGCGGGGCGCAGCGGTTCGGCGTCGGGGCCGTTGTAGTAGGCGCCCGCGATCCAGGGGCCGCGCACCTCCAGCTCGCCCGCAGACTCGCCGTCCCAGGGAAGGCGCTCGCCGCCGGGGCCGGTGAGCCGGGCCTCGACGCCCGCCGGGAAGCGGCCCTGGGTGAGCCGGTAGGCGAGCTCCTCGTCGGTGCCGACGGCGTGGGCCGGGGGACGGGCGACCGTGCCGAGCGGCGAGGTCTCCGTCATGCCCCAGGCGTGGCAGACCCGCATGCCCAGCTTGTCGAACGCCTCCATGAGCGAGGGCGGGCAGGCCGAGCCGCCGATGGTGACCTGGGTCAGCGAGGAGACGTCCCGGGGCTCGGCCGTCAGCTCGGCGAGCAGGCCCTGCCAGATGGTGGGCACGGCCGCCGCGTGCGTCGGCTTCACCCGCTCGATCATCTCGGCGAGGGGCACGGGCTGCAGGAAGCGGTCCGGCATCAGCATGTTGACGCCCGTCATGAAGGTGGCGTGCGGCAGGCCCCAGGCGTTGACGTGGAACTGGGGGACCACGACCAGCGAGGTGTCCTGGTCGGTCAGCCCCATCGACTGGGTCATGTTGACCTGCATGGAGTGCAGGTAGATCGAGCGGTGCGAGTAGACGACGCCCTTGGGGTCGCCCGTGGTGCCGGAGGTGTAGCACATGGCGGCGGCCTGGGTCTCGTCCAGCTCGGGCCAGTCGTACGCCGTCGGCTTGCCGGCGATCAGCTCCTCGTAGTCGTGCACCTGGACGGAGGCGTCCGCGAGGGCGGAACGGTCGCCGGGGCCCGACACCACGACGTGCTCGACCGTCTTCAGGTGGGGCAGCAGCGGGGCGAGCAGGGGGAGCAGCGAACAGTTGGCGATGACCACCCGGTCGGCCGCGTGGTTGACGATCCAGGCCAGCTGCTCGGCCGGCAGGCGGAGGTTCAGGGTGTGCAGGACCGCGCCCATGGAGGGAATCGCGAAGTACGCCTCGACGTGCTCGGCGTTGTTCCACATGAGGGTCGCGACCCGCTCGTCGTCGGTCACGCCCAGGTCGTCGCGCAGGGCGTGCGCCAGCTGGGCGGCGCGGGCTCCGACCTCGGCGAAGGAGCGGCGGTGCGGTTCGGCCTCGCCTGTCCAGCTGATGACCTGCGATGTGCCGTGGATCGTCGACCCGTGGGCCAGGATCCTCGAGATCAGCAGCGGTACGTCCTGCATGGTGCTCAGCACGGCGTCCTCCCGGGGGCGACATTGCCTACGCGGTGGTAAGGGTTGCGGAGATTCTGCGCGCATACCGCGCGGTATGTCACTAGGGCCGGGTGATCGATCATGTCACGTTGCGTTCACGGGGCTCTGCGGCTACGGGCGAGGGGAGGGTCTCAGCGGCGCCGGAGCCGTCGGACGGTCACCGGACCGGCACCAGTTCCGGGTCCTCGCGCAGCTTGCCGAGCGCCCGCGACACCGCTGACTTCACCGTGCCGACCGAGACCCCGAGCACCTCCGCCGTCTGGACCTCGCTGAGGTCCTCGTAGTACCGCAGGACGACCATCGCCCGCTGCCGGGCCGGGAGCCGCATGATCGCGCGCCACATGGCGTCGCGCAGCGCCTGCCGCTCCGCCGGGTCGTCGTCGTGGCCGGGCAGGGGCTCCGGCTCGGGCAGTTCGTCGCAGGCGAACTCGTCGACCTTGCGCTTGCGCCACTGCGAGGTGCGCGTGTTCAGCAGCGCCCGGCGCACATACCCGTCGAGCGCCCGGTGGTCCTCGATGCGCTCCCAGGCCACGTACGTCTTGGTCAGCGCCGTCTGCAGCAGGTCCTCGGCGTCGCTCGGGTTCGCGGTGAGCGAGCGGGCGGTGCGCAGCAGCACCGGCTGGCGGGCCCGTACGTACGACGAGAAGGAGGGGTACGTCGCGTTCGGCAGGGACCGCGTCGCGGCGTCGGAGGCGCTGGTGCAGACGGGTGGGGTCATGGCTCCACGCTATGAGCGGACCCCGCTCCGGCGGATCGGCCGCAGGTGCCGAAGCGGCGTCCGCCTCAGGTTGTAGGGGTGGGGCCCGCTCCACCTCCTGAAGGTGGACGGACGCCCGCCCTCCACTGCGGGATGTCCCCCATGGTCACCCCGCCGGTCACCCGTCGCCCGTGAGGACGAGCCCCGAGGTCGGCACCCCCGTCCCGGCCGTCACGAGCACCCTCGACGCCCCCGGCACCTGGTTCACCGAGGTGCCCCGCACCTGCCGTACGCCTTCCGCGATGCCGTTCATCCCGTGCAGGTACGCCTCGCCGAGCTGGCCCCCGTGGGTGTTGAGGGGCAGGTGCTCCCCCGCGACGAAGTCCGGGGCCTCCCCCCGGCCGCAGAAGCCGAACTCCTCCAGCTGCATCAGCACGAAGGGCGTGAAGTGGTCGTAGAGGATGCCCACGTCGACGTCCCCCGGGCGGAGCCCGGACGTCCGCCACAGCCGGCGCGCCACGACGCCCGCCTCGGGCAGGCCGCCGAGGTCGTCCCGGTAGAAGCTCGTCATCTGCTCCTGCCCCCGGCCGGCCCCCTGGGCGGCCGCCGCGACGACGGCCGGCGGGTGCGGCAGGTCCCGGGCGCGCTCCACGGACGTGACGACGAGGGCCTGGCCGCCGTCCGTCTCCTGGCAGCAGTCCAGCAGGCGCAGCGGTTCGACGATCCAGCGCGAGGCCGCGTGGTCGGCGAGGGTGAGGGGCCGGCCGTGGAAGTGGGCGGCCGGATTGGTGGCCGCGTACCGGCGGCCGGCCACGGCGACGTGCCCGAACGCCTCCGGTGTCAGCCCGTACCGGTGCAGATAGCGCTGGGCGGCCATCGCCACCCAGGACGCCGGGGTGAGCAGCCCGAAGGGCAGCGCCCAGCCGAGGGCCGCGCCCTCCGCCGACGGTTCGCGGTGCTGGACTCCCGCGCCGAAGCGCCGCCCCGACCGCTCGTTGAACGCCCGGTAGCAGACGACCACCTCCGCGACCCCCGTCGCCACCGCGAGCGCCGCCTGCTGGACGGTGGCGCAGGCCGCGCCGCCGCCGTAGTGGACGCGGGAGAAGAAGGACAACTCGCCCATCCCGCACGCCTGGGCCACCGTGATCTCGGGGCTGGTGTCCATCGTGAACGTCACCAGCCCGTCGACGTCCCCCGGCGCCAGGCCCGCGTCGTCGAGGGCGGCCCGTACGGCCTCCACGGCGAGCCGGAGCTCGCTGCGCCCCGAGTCCTTGGAGAACTCGGTGGCCCCGATCCCGGCGACGGCCGCCCGCCCGGACAGCAGGTCCCTTCCGCGCACGCTCATGACCGGTCCTCCCCGGGGACGGTGACCGTCACCGTGCCGGTCACATGCCGGCCGGCGCCGTTCGTACCGACCACGCGGACGGTCGCCGTGTCGCCGTCGACGGACTCGACCGTGCCCGTCAGCACCAGGGTGTCGCCGGGGTGGCTGGGCGCGCCGAGCCGGATGGCGATCCCGCGCAGCACCGCCGTGGGGCCGAAGTGGTCGGTGACGTAGCGGCCGACCAGGCCGTTGGTCGTCAGGATGTTCATGAAGATGTCGGGCGAGCCGCGGCGGCGGGCCAGCTCGGGATCGTGGTGGATGTCCTGGTAGTCCCGCGAGGCGAGGGCACCGGCGACGATCAGCGTGCGGGTGACCGGGATCTCCAGCGGCGGCAGGGCGTTCTCCGGCGCGTCCGCGGGTTGCGCGGGCGCCGGGAGGCTTCCCCGCGCGCGCCAGACCGGCAGCACCAGTTCCTGTTCGTACGTCCGGAATTCGAGCCGTACGGGAAGCCCGATGCGTACCTTGTCGTACGGCACGCCCACGACGCCGCCGATCATCCGCACGCCCTCGGCCAGCTCGATGAGCCCGACCGCGTAGGGAGGGTCGAAGGCGGGGAAGGGCGGGTGGTGCACCACGACGTACGAGTGGACCGTGCCCTCGCCGGACGCCTCGACGGTGTCCCAGTCCAGGCAGCCGCAGGCGTTGCAGCCGGGTAGCCAGGGGTGGCGCAGGGTGCCGCAGCCGGTGCAGCGCTGGATGAGCAGGGTGTGCCGGCGTACGCCCTCCCAGAACCCGGCGTTGTCGCGGTTGACGACGGGCCGTGGACGGATGCCTCGCCCCGTCCCGCCCCCGGACCGTGCGGGCGCGTACTTGAGGATGCGGAAGCGGTGGGTGCCGGCGAGGACGCCGCCGGCGCGGACGTCCGTGCGGGTCGTCACGAAGTACCCGGTGCCGAGCCGGGTCGTCTTGCGCTCCGACACCGACTCGATCACCGAGTCGTAGGTGATCTCGTCGCCGGGCCGCAGGGGGCGCAGGTACTCCTGCTCGCAGTCGGTGGCGACGACCGAGGTGCAGCCCGACTCGTCGAGCAGGGCGAGCAGTTCGTCGTAGGCGTGCGCACGGCCGACGTGGCCGGAGAGGCCGCCCATGGTCCACACCTGGAGCATGGTGGGCGGGGCGATGGCGTCCGGGCCGGTGTACGCGGGATGGGTGTCCCCCATCGCCTCGCACCAGTGCCGGATCATCGGCGCGTTCACGGGGTCCTTGCCGGCGCACGCCGTGGCGGCCGGCCGCCCCTCGTACGCCTTCAGCCGCGCCGCCAAGTCGCCGCCCACCGCCGCCTCCTGGTCCTCCGCCGAGGCCTCCGAAGGTTTCTGACTGTCCGTCAGATATGCGGGGCTGTCAAGGGCACGGGGGTGCGCCGGGGTGCGCACACGCCTGCGCGGCGGTACCGGAGCACCGCCGCGCAGCCATGTGAGACCCCACAAGCACATCCACGGACGGAGAGGGCCGGTGCCTGAGCACCGGGGCACCGGCCCTCTCAGCTCACCACCAGAGCGGGGTGAAGGTGACGGACGTGTTGTCGTCGCCCTGGTTGACCGAGCTGAACGAGGAGCCGTTGACCTGCGCCGTGTTGCTCTCGTTCGAGGCTCCGGACCCGGTCGCCTGCTGCTGGGTGGTCGATGAGGTGCCGAAGTTGTCGCCGCCGACCCCGCTGCCGAGGAGGCCCTGGACGGCGGTCGAGACGGCCGCGCTGGATCCGTCGTCCGCGAATGCGCCGTTGTCCGCGCTGGCCACCCCGGCGAGCAGGGCGGCGGCGAGCGGGAGTGCGGTGACGGCCGCGACGACGCGGGCGGTGCGGATGCTTGCCATGTTGTTCCTCCAGAACAGGTGCGCCCAGGCTCCCCGCCGGACGCATTGGTGGTGCGTGAAGTACTGCTTGCCTCCGGGCAGTTGGCCGACCGCCCCGGAGTCCTGCACGACGTCGCGAGATCAGAGTTGCCCACCGGAACCCCGGCGAACCACCCCGGACAGCCCTATTCGCCCTCAAGCGTGATGACAAGTCGATAAACCCCTTTCACCACACTTAGCGCTCACTCGGGACAGCCAGGACAGTCCGGCCTCAAGCCCCGCAAGGGACGAAAGGTTCCATCGGCCCCTCGAACCACTCGTCACGACCGGCGTGTCACCCGCCGGCACGCACCGCCCCCTCTTCCCTTTTTCGAACACTCGTACGAACATAGAGGCATGGCCACCACCGACCGGCAGGCCACGACGCTGGCCCTCGCACACGCCCTGTCAGCCGCCGAACGCGGACTGGCCGTCATCCCCCTGTCCCGGACGAAGCTCCCGGCCCTGCGCTCCCCGCACCGCGACGATCCCTCGCCGACGCCCTGCCACGGCGCGTGCGGCCGCCCCGGCCACGGGGTCTACGACGCCTCCACCGACCCCGCCCGTATCCGCGAGCTCTTCGCCGCCGCCCCCTGGGCCACGGGCTACGGCATCGCCTGCGGACTGCCGCCGCACCATCTGGTCGGCGTCGACCTGGACACCAAGTCCGACGCGGACTCCTCGGCGGCCCTGCGCGAACTGGCGCTGCGGCACCTGTTCACCATCCCGCCGACCGTCGTCGTCCTGACGCCGAGCGGCGGTCGCCACCTGTGGCTGACCGGCCCGCCGGACGTGGTCGTGCCGAACTCCGCGGGCCGGCTCGCGCCCGGCATCGACATCCGCGGCGCCGGCGGCTACCTGGTCGGCCCCGGCTCCCGCACCGAGCACGGCGTCTACCGCACCGCCCCCGGCACCGCCCACATCGGCCCGGCGCCCTGCCCGCGCGCGCTGCTGCGCCTGCTGCTCCCGCCGCCGCGCTCGCACCACCCGACGCCCCCGTCGGCCGGCGGCCACGGGCAGGGCCTCGTCCAGTTCGTGCTGGCCGCACACGAGGGCCAGCGCAACACCCGCCTGTTCTGGGCCGCCTGCCGGGCCTACGAGGACGGCATCGGGCCCGCCCTGGTCGAACCGCTCGTCGAGGCGGCCCTCGACACCGGCCTGACCGAACGGGAGGCCCGCGCCACGCTCGCCTCGGCGGCCCGCCTCACGGGCCACCACCCCTGACGCCGGCGCACGGCGAAAGTCGGGCGACCCGGCCCGCACCCCCGCCCTACAGTGCCGCCCATGTCCCTGACCCGTGTGATCCTCATGTCCGGCTGCTCCCTCGACCTCGCCGAACTCCGGCTGACCTCGACGTACGGCGGCATGCTGGAGGGCTACCCCTGCAAGCTCGTCAACGACATGACGATCCACGGCCTCCTGAACACCGCCCAGCGGACCGATCCCAGGACCCCGGTCCACCTCGTCCCGCCACAGCTGGAGCGCCCCGACCAGCAGGCGGGACCCTTCGGCCCGGTCGAGGTCCTGCCGCCCGTGGCCTGCGTCGGCCGCTTCCACTCGACGGCCCTCGACCCGGCCCACGACCCGGTCCTGCACCGCTCGTCCCTCACGGTCGTCTGGTTCCAGTCCACGCCCCGGGTGCCGTCCGGCGAGGACGCGGAGGAGTCGTTGCGGGGGGTCGACTGGGAGGGGCTGGCGGAGGACCACGCGCTGTAGGCGGGCGGGAGCGCTCTTGACCTGGAGCGCGCTCCAGATACCAGCATGAGCCGCATGACGACGACCAACGCGCCTCACATCGTCCTGGGCACCATGGCCTTCGGCACCCGCGTCGACGCCGACCGGGCCTTCGCGATCCTCGACTCCTTCGTCGCCGGTGGCGGTGTCTGGCTGGACACCGCGAACTGCTACTCCTTCTGGAACGACCCCAGCGGGGTCGGCGGCGCGAGCGAGCGTGTGATCGGCGCGTGGCTGCGGGCCCGCCCGGGCGCGCGCGACGCGGTGCGGATCGCGACGAAGGTCCGGCAGAACCCGCTCGTCCCGCACTCCTGGCCGCGGAGCGCCGAAGGGCTGTCCGCCCGGGCCGTCCACGCCGGCGTGGAGGAGAGCCTGGGACGGCTGGGCGTCGACCACGTCGACCTGTTGTGGGCGCACGCCGAGGACCGCGTCGTGCCGCTGGAGGAGACGGTCGGCGCGTTCGGCGAGCTCGTCGCCAAGGGGGTGGCCCTGCGGGTCGGGGCGGCGAACCACGCCGCCTGGCGGGTCGAACGCGCCCGGTCCCTGGCGCGGGAGCGGCGCGTGGAGCCGTACACGGCCCTGCAACTGCGCCACTCCCTCGCCCAGCCGCGCCCCCTCACGCCCCTCCCGGAGGCCGGCCACCGTCTGCTCACCGCCGAGGACCTGGACCTCGCGCGGTCCGAAGGGCTCGCCGTGTGGGCGTACAGCGCGCTGATCTGGGGTTCCTACGTACGTCCGGACAAGCCGCTTCCGGCGGCCTACGATCACCCCGGAACGGCCCGGGTGCTGGCCGTCCTGGACGAGGTCGCCGCGGAGCTCTCCGCCACGCGGAACCAGGTCGTCCTCGGATGGCTGATGCGGCAGGGCATCGATCCGATCGTCGGCGTGAGCCGGGTGGAACAGCTCGAGGAGGCGCTCGCCGCCCGCTCAGTACGCCTCACCGACGCGCACATGACCCGCTTCCAGGAAGCCCGTTGACCCCTGCCCGAGGAGCCGGCCCCCATGACCACCGTCAGCCCTGCGACGGCCGCCGAACGCACCGGCGTCTCCCTCGACACCCTGCGGTACTACGAGCGCGAAGGTCTCATCGGACCGATCCGGCGCTCCGCCGGCGGGCACCGGGAGTACACCGAGGACGACCTGTTCTGGATCGGCCTGGTCACCTGCTTCCGCGACGCGGGCCTCGGCATCGCGGACCTGCGGGAGTTCGTCGCGATGCTCCGCGCCGACCACCCCCCGCACCACCGCGTCGCCTTCCTCCGCGACCGCCGCGCCGCCCTGGAACAACGCGTGGACGCCCTGCGCCGGGCCATCGGCGTCCTGGACGACAAGATCGCCTACTACAGCTGAGCGTCGGCCGGGTGCAGCACAACAGCGGCGTGACGGTGACGATCTGGATCGACGACGGGCAGCTGCAGTGCTGCGGGGAGGGCTTCGCCCCCGGCGACGTCGTCTCCTGGAACCTCCTGGAGGTCGGTCCGGAGGACTTCGCGGACGTCGTCGGCGGCGACCGCGCGGCGGAGATCGACTTCCGCGAGGAGCATCACGGCGACGGGGACCCCCCGCCGACCCGCCTGAAGGTGCTGACCGTCACGGAGGTGCACTGCCGTTACGCTGCATCATCTCCGTTGACTGACATGAGCGTCTGCCGTTCGAAGGCCCCAGGAGGCGCCCGGTGAACACCGCCATTTTCCTGCTGCGCGACGCGCTGGGCCTGGGTGCCGGTCTGGTGCTCATGTGGGAGCTGAACCGCCAGGCTTCGGGACCGGGCTGGAGGAAGCCACGGGTCTTCACAGCTGTGGGGGCTGGGCTACTTGCCGCGCTGCTGGCCGCCTACGCCTAGAGGACGTCAGTCGACGTGCCCCTCTCGTGCCCGTTCGGTCGGGAAACAGCGGGGAGTCACGGGCACTGGTGGACACTGGCCACGAGAACGGACCCTGACCGATTCACCTGGTCAGGGTCCGTTTCTGCTGGCGGTGGGTGTGGGATTTGAACCCACGGTGACTCGCGCCACGACGGTTTTCAAGACCATCACGAGTTCAGGGAACGCAGCGCTCTGACCTGCACCGATTCGTCAAGCACTGGGAGCATCGGAAGCGTTGGCCCACGCATGGCCCATAGAGTTGCTGTTGCGCAAGGGACCGCTTCGTCCCGAAGGAACTGGGACGGGGGTGCTGCCTCGGGTCGGCTTGTCTGTCACCTGCGCTGATGTTCCGTAGACGTCCGTGCTCGTCCGCCATCGTTCGTCGGCGTTGTCACGCAGTTAGACACTCACCAGCCGGGACTCTCGGTGCATCCTCATGCCCCGGGAGATGACGCCCTTGCTGTCGTAGGGGTCGGCTAGGTTGCGGGGATGACTTCGATGGATCCGCTCGTGCCGGCTCTTTGTCGGGCTGGTTGCCGACGCCCTCTGGCTCCTCGATAGCTGCGGTGAAGGTGATGGAAAGCGTGTGCGGGGAGCTGGTGCGGCTGCCTCTGGACCAGCGCGACCGCCTCTTGCAGGCGCTCACCGACCTGGCCGAAGCAGAACCGAATCCCGCACGACGGGAGTTCCTGCAGTCGTAGAGGAAGGCTGAGCCCACCGTCGGTCGAGAGAGCACCGCAGGAGAGAGGCTGGGGTGTCGTGCCGGTGACCTGGGCTTCGCTGACTGGTGAGGTGCCCAACAACTCGACCGCGAGACGCCCTCGTTGACCGTGGCTGACCGCTGCCTCTGGCACGACAGTGGCACGAACCTCCGCCGACGACAGTCAGCCACGGCGGCGGGTGCCGCCGAACGACCAGGCGCGCGTATGCCTCGTTGCATCCCCACCGACCTCAGCGACGCTATCGAGGCTTGTCGTGGATGACAAACAGCGAGTTGCTCCGACTGGCCCGCGACAACGGCGTGATCCCATCTCGGGAAGTGGCGACTATTCGCGGACAGCCAGGCGCTGAACTGGTCGAACGAAGAAGGCAGTGACTTCGTGGGACAAGGATGCCACCCGCTGTGGCCCATTCAATCTGGTGCGCTCAGGGTGCGAGGTTGACTCTGGCTCCAGCCAATAAGTCAACTGTCATTGCTTTCAGTTACTAGCATCAGAATTTTCCTGGATTCCTTATCTCCCTTTTCCGCACCCTTCTGGAACCAATCTTTTGCCGACTGCCAGTCATGCTGGCGTAGATACAGCATGCCGAGTCTAGACGCCGCCTCGAAGTCCCCATAAGCAAAGGCTTGCTGGTACAGTTCTTTGGCTTTGTCTATGTCACGACGCTTTTCGAAGATCATGCCCAGATGGAGGTAGGCGTGAGCATCTCCCGCCTCTGCAGCGACCCTATAATAAGGTGTCGCCTTCTTTGGCTCACCACGCCTTTCGTGAATATACCCTAGGCGGATTCCGGCATTCTTGTCCCCCAAGTCCACCGCTTTTCGGAGCCAGAGGATAGCCAAATTGGTTTTACCAAGATCCTCTTGCACTCGCCCCATCTCCTTGAAAGCGGCCGCGTTCCCTTCGCGGATGGGATCATGAAGAATGCCGATCGCTTTAGAGAAACGTCCCGTTACTCGATATAGGTGCGCCAGGCCACCGGGCGCCTTGGAATCACCCTTCCTGATTGCGGCACTGTAAAGCTCTTCTGCCTCCTCTGTGCGCTCACTGTCCGACAGCAAATTAGCAAGATTCGTCATTGCCTTTACATCGCCCAGGTCAACCGCCTTTCGGTAATTGAGCTCCGCCTCCTCCAAGTTGCCAATCATTTGAAGATAAAATGCGAGGTTGAAGTAACCGGTGGAGTCTTCTGGGTGCTCATTTACGTAGCGTCGAGTAACCGATGCCGCTTCCTCGTATTCATTCAGTTCTGAGTAACACCGGGCCATGCTAATAAGCGCCCCGTGATCGCCCCCCGTGAGAGCCGTTTCGAATTGAGAGATAGCTTCCCTGTATTTCTCCCTCTCCATATTCACCAGGCCTAGCCCCAAGGCCACCTTGTTCGGGAACTTATCCCGCATTCTCAGGTAGAGCGGCTCAGCTAGATCGATATTTCCTCTAGCCACATGAATGTCTGCCCGCAAGACGCTAGCGTCGACGAGCCCCTTTTCCTCTGCGACGGAGCACCATGTGTCAGCTTCGTCAAGCCTCTGTTGCTTGAGAAGAAGCGTGGCAAGCCCTAGGGCTGCCTTTTCGTCGCCTTTCTGGGCAGCTTCGCCGAAATATCTCTCGGCTTGCTGAAAGTCACGCTTCCTTACATGGACGTACCCTAGATTCGCGAGAGCGCGAATGTTTCCATTTTCCGCAGACTTTGTGTACCAGTTTACAGCCTGGTCATAGTTGCCGGCGGTGGAAAATACGTAACCGAGTCGAAAAGCGTCCTGCCCCTGCGAGTCCGACCCTTCCGCAAGCCGGTATGCTCTTTCTGCAAGGTCTGTGCGACCTGTCTTCGCAGCGTACTCGCCTACCGTATGAAAATCGAATTCGAGTTTCCCTTCGAGGACTTCGTCCCACACGACGTCAGGAATTTCGGTGAAACTTTCCGAATTTGCTACCCGGTCCACCAGATAGTCAAAGGCCTTATAAGTGCCCGATTCATACGGTACAAGTAGGCTGGTGGTCGCGTGAAGAGGGGAAGTGGCCCACGCAATTGCCTCTTCGAAAGTTTCCGGGCGGAGACGCACTCCTCCCTTTTCTCGCAAGTAGTGCTCGTGTGCGGAGAGCAGAACTCCGATTCCAACAGGCTTGTTGATCCCTGCACGCTTGAAGTCAATAGCGGAAGCCACTAATGCCGCTGCGCGAGGGTGGGCTCCTGGAGACCACGCATTGCGCCATTCGTCATAAAGCTGAGGTCCAGCAGCAAGATATTCAGCGACTCCGTACTCGTCCGCGTGACTTACTGCATCCTTGAGTCGCGGGTCGGAACTGGTGTTGGCCTGGCTAACCTCTCGCTGCGACCATCGGCGGTCAAGGAAGAACTTTTCGGCCCTGCTCATGATCTGGCGCGCATTCCGAACCAATAGGCGCTCGGTGTCGAATGCGGAACGTTCTTGCCGGAGAGACAATTCATTGAATCGCTCAGCTCGCAGAGTTGCGAGAATAATCCCATTTCTGTTTGTGATCTCATCAATTACACGAACAGAAACGGCAGGCGGAGCAAGGAAAACGTCGAGATCGTCGAGCCATAGAAGCACCCTAGGGTCATGCTGGACCAACTCGTGGGCAATTGCAGCCTCGTTGCCGTCGAATGGCATTAGGACTCGGTAATCACTCAGAAGGTGCTGAGCTGCTTCGAATGCAGTCCTGGATTTCCCTGCCGTTGAGTCGCCAATTAGCAAGACAAAGCGTCCTGGCTTGAGTGCCTCCAGGAATTCTGCATCTATGTCGCGGCTTACGTACTCAACATACCTTATCTGCTGCCGCGCTGGTGCAGGGTGTACACCCCACTTGACGGGGTCGGACACCTCCCCGACGAGCGGCCAGAAACTCAAGCTGGAAAGGCGGGCATGGGTGATCGCGGCCCCAATACTCTCCCCGCCCCCAGCTCCAACGTAGACCTGGACGCCATGTTCCTGCTGGAAGGATGTTGCGTGGTCATGAGCGTGGACTAGCTTTCCTGGTCCACTACTCAACCCTTGGTTTACGGCTTCACTGGTCATTGGTGTCTGATGAGCCGTAATAGTTCTGCGTGCCGGAACCCTGCTGGAATGCGACGGCGTGATCCCGCGCTACCATGCTTTGATTCACCGTTTGGCTTTGTGTGTTGGGGGTCTCGATCTCAGCTAGGAGGTCACGCAGTTCTCGGGCCATTTCAGGATTGGTTAGAAGCGCTTGCCGGAAGCGGGCTCTCCATACTTCGGTGACGATCGTGCTGCTGGAATCACCATCGACTACAGCGCTACGTGACTCTTCCAGATCGGCATCGATTGCACTTTCATGCTCCTCATTGCCGCGGCCCAGAAGGCGGGCAAACCTTTCCTTGGCGGCTAGCCACGTGTCTGTAACCATGCATGAGACAAGTGCCTGTGCAGCAGGTGCTGCCAACTGAAGGACCTCAAGATCGCTCATACGCCCCCCTGTAGCTCTATCGTTCCTGGTCTACCAGCTGTTGCCTGCTGGCACCACCGGTTCCGGCCATCTGCTGTGTCATGAGCTTCGTGAGGTGGGGCGGGGCGGAGACAGGAGCGCAGGTCCGGCCGGGGGCCGGGCCGCGCGCAGTGAGCGGAGCGAGCCGCCTTGATGGGAGTAGGGAAGCTGCTATCCGGTCGACTGGTCGGCAGCCGCGCGAATGAGCCGCCTCGTGAAGCCCGCCGCACAGAGCCGTTCGTACGCTGCGGTCACATCCGCCGGGACATCCATGGTGATCATGAATCCCTCACTCGGGTACACCAGCAGACGTTGTTGCGCTCCCACCAGCATGTCGACAACCAGCCTCGCGTCCCCGATCGCTTCGACGTACTCCCCGAAGGTCATAGGCGTGGACGCGCTGACGATCTCCACTTCGGGCCATAGCTTGCGGGCGGTGGCGTAGGCGCGGCGTTCCTCGTAGGGCTTGCTCACCAGCAGCACGGAGGAGACGTCGACGCCCTGCTCTGCGAGCAGGGCCCGGGAGAGTTGGACGTTCTCGCCCGTGTTCCGGGCTCGGGGCTCCACCAGGATGGCGGAGGCTGGCACCCCCAGCTCCAGCGCGCGCTCGCGGTAGTGCTCGGCTTCGCCGCGCGGCATCCGGTCCTGGGTGGTCCGGCTGGTCGCGCCCGTGAAGACGATGAGCGGGGCGAAGCCGCGGTGGTAGAGGTCCGCCGTCGTGTCCGCCACGCCCAGGTCGTGGCTGCCGAGACCGATGGCGACCGAGCAGGTGCGCGGTTCGTGCTTCATGAGCTGGAAGTCCCATAGGGCCTGGGCGTCCTGCCATGCCTGATCCGAGATCACTGTGCGCCTCCCTCACGACGACGACGAGTCTGGCACCTTGAAGTCGTAGGACCACGTGAACCGGGACGCCGCGTGCACGCCGATGGCGAACTCGACGACGGTGCCGTCGGCCGTGAAGGTCGTCCTGTGCAGCTCCACCACCGGCTCGCCGGGCGGGAGCTGGAGCAGCTTCACCTCCTCCACCGTGGGGACGCGCGCGAACAGTTCCTCTCGCATGTGGTCGATCTCGTATCCCGCGTCGTAGAGCACGCGGAAGCCGCCGCCGCGGCCGGCGGGGCCGGGAGCCGGATCGACGATGCGCGTTCCTTCGACGTGTTCGGGCCGGTAGTAGCTCGTGAGGGTGTGCGTCGGCTGCTCGCCTTCCTTCACGAGCCGTGCGCGCGCGTACACCTCCGCGCCTTCCGGTAGGCCGTGAGCGGCCGCCACGGCGGTCGGCGCCACGATCCGGCTGACCGTCTGGGTCTGGTCGTTGCGCTTGTAGGCCCGTCCGGACGCCACGCGGTCCGCGATGAACGCGACTTCGTCGCCGTCCCGCCACTTGGCCTTGTCGTACCGCTCGATGCCGAGCCGCTTCAACGGGGTTTGCTGCCGTACGACGGTGCCGTGCCCGCGCGATGAGGTGACGAGTCCTTCGGCCTCCAACGCCTTGTAGGCAGCGTGAACCGTGGACTTCGACCCCTCCCCGGCATCGACCAGGTCCCGGATATGCGGGAGCTGCTGGCCGGGCGCGTACTCGCCGCTCCGGATGCGCTCGGCAAGCCGGTCCGCCAGCTCTCGCCACTTCGGCGCCATTCGAGCCTCCTCTCGTCGCGACCAGTGAAACACAGTCCCAGGACTGTTGACAGTCTCGGGACTGTGAGTGCAGAGTCTCACTAGCGGCCACGCAGTCCCAGGACTACGGGTGACTGCGCGGCCCGCCACGCCCTGAGGGCTCCGTGAAACGGGCTCGAAGGAAGCGAGGGCTCTTTGACAACTGCATGGGGATCACGCCGCCTCTCCTCGGCCAAGTAGGCGGCCACGCGGGCTCACGCCCTCGTGAGGTACAGCGCAACCCAACCTCTTCGCAGTCCCTCGGGTACTGCGGCCGGTTGCCTCCGCTGCTCGTCTCGTCAAGAGCAGCGCTGAGGGGAGCCGGATTTACCCGCTCTAACGGCGCGCGGCCCCGGTGCAGCGAACACCGGGACCGCTGTTCGGGCCGTTCCACCTGCTAGGGAGAACACGACCCATGATGCACATCGCTGCACTTCAGACGGCCGTTACCGCCATCGGCCCCGACCGCGAGCCCACGGCCGCGGAGCTGGACGCCATCGAGTACGAGATGCCGCTCATCCGAGCCGAGGTCGAGCTGCTGGACGCACAGATCAGCACCCTGGACCGCACGCCGTCCGAGCTGGACCAGCGGCGCATCCGGCGGGCCCGCCGCCGGATGCTCGCCGCGCGGCGGACCGTGGCCAACCGCCGTGGCGCCATCTCTCCGGGGGTGGCCTGATGGCGGAGGAGTTCACGGCGCAGTTGTCGATGCGTGACGGTCGGTGGCGCCTGTACGTGGTGCTACTGAACACCACCGAGCGGTGGCCGGACCACCTGTTCAGCCACACGGTGCCGACGTTCACGGAACGCACGGACGCGCTCAGCCTGCTCGGCTTCGAGCCGGTACCGGGCGCCGAGTGGACGTGGACGGAGGACAGCGAGAACCCCGACGACCCGGCCTCGCCGGCCGTGCTGATCGCTGCCGTCCGGGTGCGTTCATGGGCGGAGGCGGACGCGTGAACACCGAGCAGATCCGTTCAGCGGAACGCGCGCTGTCCGCTGGCACCTGGCTGATCGTGGCCGGGGCCATGCTCTACTCGATCCTCACCGTCACCCCGCTCGCCGCCCGGCACACACCCGACGAGTGGGACTGGACGGCGCCGATCCTGCCGCTCGTGGTGGACGCCGCCGTCGTCATCGTGGTCCGCCTGGACGCGGTTCTGGCCCGCCTCGGAGGCAACGGCGGCAAGTGGCCTGTGGTCCTGCGTTGGATGACCGGATGCATGACCCTCGCCCTGAACGTCGCGGACTCCGCCCTGAAGCACGACCTGGTCGGCGTGGCCGTGCACGCGGTCGCGCCCCTGCTGCTGATCGTCACCGCGGAGACCGGACTCGCTTACCGGCGCGCCATCGCCGCCGCCGTCACGGCGCTGGAGGACCGTAGGCGCGCGGAGCAAGAGGACCGCGAGCGGGCGGCCGCCGAACGCCGGGAGGCCGCCGAGCGGCGGGCGCGCGAGGAACGCGAGCACGCCGCCAAGCTGGCGCGTGAACAGCGTGAACACGAGGCCCACCTCGCCCGCGAGCAGACCGAGCGGGAGGAGCGGGCCCGGCGGGAGGAACGCGAGCGCGCCGAAGCCCGCGAACGCGCCGAGCGGGAAGCCCGTGAACGCCGTGAACGCGAGCTTGAACAGCGTGAGCGGGAGCGGCAGGAACGCGAACGGGAAGCCTCGCGGCGCCGCGAGGAGGAACTCCGGGCCCGCGAGGAAGCCGCCCGGCGTGAACGTGCCGAGCGCGAGGAGAAGGCGGCGCGTGAACGCGCCGCACTGCTCGCCGGCGGACCCGCCGCCGAAAAGCTGCCCGAGGACCGGGCCCGCCGCATCGTGCTCGCCGCCTTCGAAGAGGGCTTGCCCGTGCGGGCCGCCGCCGAGCTGTGCGGCTGGTCCGTCGGATGGGTCTCCACCCGCTACCAGGAACTGCGCGACAGCACGGCTCCAGTTGAGGTGCTGACCCGGTAACTCCGCGCGCAAGACAGCGCGTTTTCCCCGCCCCACATCGGCAAGGCCCGGCCGTCAACCTTCCACAGTCCCGGCCGGGCCTCTACTCCCGTGAAGGAGCGCACTCAGCATGACGGACACCACCATCACGCCGGTAGCGGCACCGGATGCTCCACCGGACGTAACGCCCCCCTCGCCCCACACTCCCGCCGCCCAGGCCGCCGTCGACGTGGCGCACACGCCGGGCGGGTGGCCGGTCGTACCGCTTGCGGTGAGCGGTACGAACACCACCGCCACACTGCTCGGGGCCGCAGCCCTGGTCGGCGGCCCGGTGGCGCTCGCGCTCGCCGCTACCGGCGCCGTCGTGGTCGGCACCGCGGCCGCCACCCGCAACAGCCGCGATCGACGGCGCTCTACCCGAACCGCTACCGCTCGCGACCGCGCGACGGGCCGGAGCGGTTCCGCCCGGATGCCGCAGCAGCGGCCCATGAGTAGCCGGGCCACAAGCGGTCGCGCAGGTAGCAAGCCCGGCCGTGCGGCGGCCGGCGGAAGTCACCGGCCCGGTACAGCCGGTGTGCTCGGCAGGGGCGGACGCCGTACGCCCGACGGCATCAAGACACCGGCCGGGAAGATCGGCGGACGAACGAACCGCCCTGCGGCGCCGCACGGTTCGACCGCGGGCGCGGTGCGGGGGCGGATGGGCCAGGTCAAGGCACTGCGAGAGTCGGCCCGTACGGCGGCCCCATCGCGAGCAGCCCGCCGGACGGAGACGGCCGGTGCCCGCCGCGCGGTCGCGGACGCCCGCCGCGCCGCCAAGCACCAGGCCCGCACCGCGTCCCTGGCCCGCAGGGGGCCGATAGGCCGCGCTGCGGCCAAGGGACTCGGAGCGGCGAATGCATCCCGCCGCAAGGCGGTCGACCGCGCTCGGGCGGTCCGGGACGGCAAGGCGGCCGGACAAGTCGCCCAGCAGCGTGCGGAGGTCCGCAAGGCCCCCGCGCGGCGACGGGCGAGCAAGGCGCTGTGGCGTTCCGCCGCCCGCTTCCAGGGCCGGCGCCTGCTCGCAGCGCTGCTCGGGACCGCGCTCGGAGTGGTCGGAATGGTCACCACACCACTCGGGCGGAAGCTCGGGTGGGCGTGGCTCCAGTACCCCGGCCGCCGCCTGTACCGGCGGATAACCCAGCACGCCGATCGGGACCGCGAGAGCCGCGACGCGGCCACGCTCGCCGCGCTGCGGGATGAGGAGGCCGCCGCGGACGCCGAGGCTGCCGACGACGGCACCGAGCAGATTGGAGACACGGCCGAGCGCCCCGCCGGCGTCGTCCCCGCCACGCCCAGCACGACGACTAGTGAAGGAGCCACCGTGACCGGGTTCCGGTTCGAGGAGCACGCGGCGGAAATGGAATGCGCCGCGCAGCAGTACGACCCAGACAACGCCATGGAGATCCTCGCCATGGTCGAGGGCCTGCCGGCCGCGCTCACGAGCGTGGCGAACGTGATGCGGATCCTCGCCGAGCGCGCCGACTCCGAGTTCCCGCTGGAGAAGGAAGTCGCGGACGGCTTCAACGACATCTTCGGCGCGCTCATGTCGGCCGTCGCGGTCGCGGAGGACATGGGGCCGCTGTTCCGGCAGGCGCACCAGCAGGACATCGCCCGACACGAGGACCCGCGCAACGGGCCCGAGGCCGAGAAGGGATGGAACGTCTGAGATGAGCACGACCACACAGGCCGATACAGGCCCGGTGTGGGACTGGGCGGCCGGTCACGGACCCGTGACCGGCGCTCTGTCCGCCACCACCGGATGCCTCGCCGTCGCCACCACCGGAGCCGCCGCCGGGATGCCGCCCGGCTGGGTCCTCGCCGTCGGCGCCGCGGGCGCGATCGGCCACACCGTCACCAGCATCCGTGACCGCCTCGCCGCGCGCACCGTCGGGATGCGCGCCGCGTCCTGGCTCGTCGGAGCCGGGTGGACGACGTGGGCCATGCTCACCGGCCCGCTGTCCTGGGCCGCGCTCGGCTCGCTCGCCACCATCGGCGTGGGCATGGGGGCCGCCGCCCGGGCCACGCTGTTGCACGAGGAGGCGCGGGAGCTGGAGTCCATCGCCGCCGCGGAACGGCAGGTCACCCGCGAGCTGTCCGCCGAACGCCGGCAGATCGCGGCGGAGTGGGTGGACCGTATCCAGCGGGTGTGCGGCGTCACCGTGCGCGTGCTCGCGGTCGAGATGTGGCCCACCGGGACCGGGTTCACCATCGACGCCGAGCTCCCGCCGGGCGGCATTACGTACGACAGGATCGCCCGGGAATCCGCGCGGCTGTCGGCGGACGCGCGGTTGCCGCACGGCTGCACCGCCACCGCGTCCCAGGGCATCGACCAGGGCCGCGTGCTGGTGGACGTGACCACCGTGAACGTGCTCGCCGCCGAAGTCACCTACCCCTCCGACTACGGGCCCCTCTCCCTGCACTCCGGGATCCCCTGGGGACTGCGGACCAACGCCGACGAGATCCGCGCCTACCTGCGCGAGCAGTGCGCTCTGGTCGTCGGCCCGACCGGTTCGGGCAAGACGAACATGGTCCACACGATCCTCGCCGGGTTCGCCCGCGCGACCGATGTCCTGACCTGGGTGATCGACCTCAACGCCGGATCGGCCGGCCTTCCCTGGGTGCGGCCCGCGCTCGACAGCAGCGGGCGGACGGCCGACGGCATGCGGCCCGGCGTGGACTGGCTCGCCGCCTCCCACGAGGAAGCCGCGCTCATGCTGGACGCGGCGGTGCGGATCGCCAAGCACCGCAAGATGGCCTACCAGGACCTGATGTCCAAGGCGAACACGGATCTGCTGCCGATCAGCGACCGCATCCCGCAGATCATGATCGTGATCGACGAGGGCGCGGAGATCCTGGCCAGCAGCGACCGCGAGTCGCGCAAGCTCGCGGAGAAGATCCTGGAAGTGATCCGGATCGCACGCGCCATGGGCATCCGCACCGTGCTGACCGCGCTCGGGGCCACCGGCGCGGTGCTCGGCAACCTGATGATCCGCCGCGAGGCCAAGGTGCGGGTCGCGCTCACCGGTGGCGAGACCGAGGGCATGGATCTGGGCAAGCAGTTCCCCGGCTCCCGCGGGCTGCGCGTGGACCAGGCCCCCTACAAGGGCGCCGGGTTCATGGGCACACCCGAGTCCCCGGCCTCGCTGTTCAAGTCCTGGCGGATCCTGCCCAACCAGATCCGGGACATCGTCACCGCCACCTCCGACCGGCACCCGACCCTGGACGCCACGTCCGCGAAGGCGGCCGGACCGGACTACTCACGGCGCTGGGACCACGTCCGCACCGCGTGGATGCGCGACCACGCCGCCCCGCTGGCCACGGAGCAGGAGCGGCAGCAGGGTCACACCGACGGACTGAACCTGTCCGCGCTCCGCGAGGAGCGGTCGGCCGATCCGCTAAGCGAGGACGAACTGGCGCGGAAGTTCCGTGAGCAGATCGACGCCCAGTTCGCCACCGCCTCCGAATCGGGACACCCCGCCCGGGAACCCGAGCAGCCGCCCACACCAGGCTTGAACCTGTCCGCGCTCCGCAACGAGGACAACGCCGCCCGGCAGGCCGCGCTCGCCCTGCTGCTCGCCGCCGGGCCCGAGGGCACCGGAGCGTCCGCGATCGCCCGCGCGCTCGCGGACGAACACGGCACCACCCGGCAGACCGTCGTCGGCTGGCTCAAGGCGTGGACCGAGGACGGCACCGCGGTACGGGTCGGCACCGGCACCAAAGCCCGCTACGTCCACCGCCGCCACGCACCCGGTGCCTCGCCCGAGGAGTGAACGTCTGCGGCTTGTCGCCCATCCGCGAGAAGGCCCGTGGGTGGCCCAGTGAGCCCCGAAAACCGGCTCTGACCAGCGGGGCGACAAGCGACAAGACAAGACAAGCGACAAGCCGCACGACAAGCGGGACGACAACCGACACGACAAGCGAGCACGGGCAGCACCCCGCCACCGGGAGTGCTGCCCGTCCCGTCGAAGGGACTCCGTTGTGCACCCCCAGAACCCGTACGAGATCACCACCATCCCGCCCCTCGCGGTGTCCGGACCGGCTCGACCAGTCGTCCTGCGGCCCGAGGACATCCCGCCCGGTGTCCAGTTGGTCACCCTCTCGAACGGCCTGCAGACCCTCGCCTATACCGAGCAGCCCGCGTCGGTCCCGGCCGCACCGGCCCCCGCCGCGGCCCCGATCCCGGCGTGGGCCAAGACCACCGCCCTGCTCGCGCCGACCGTGGGCGGCGGCATCGCCGCCGCCGGCATCGGCCTCTCCTACGCCGCACCAGGACTGATCGCCATGACCCATGCCCTGTGGTCCGCCGCTGCCCTCGTCGTCGCGGCTGTCGTCGCCATCCCCGTCCTGCTTCGCGTCGCCCGCGGAGGCGACACAGCGGCCCCGACTCCGATCACCCAGAACATCACGGCCAACGGCCTATTCGGCAGGGCCACCGGCACCATCAACCACCGCTGAGGAGAACAGCGCGTTTCCGAGGCCGCGAACTGTGCGCACCGACCGACGACACCGACCCCTACGCCCACGGCTGTCAGTGCGGTGACACCGGATACGGCGACGTGCCCGAGTGCACCTGCGAGTAGCTACGCCGAGGGCGGTCCCCCTCTCGCCAAAGACCGGGACCGCCCTCGCCCAACCAGTCCGCAACAGACCTGTTGGAGGTCTCCAGCATGACCCATGACACACGACCAGCGCTGCTGTCCGCAGCGCTGGACGCCGCCGCACGCGGCTGGCCCGTCATCCCCCTGCGGCCGGGCGGGAAACGGCCCGCGCTCCACGGCGAGAGCAGCTGCACCGGCTGGGGCGAATGCGCGGCCGGGCACCGCAAGTGGGAGCAGCGCGCCACCACTGACCCCAACCGCATCCGCACGGCGTGGGCGGCCGGCCCCTTCAACGTCGGCATCGCCACCGGCCCGGCCGGGCTGCTCGTCGTCGACCTGGACGTGCCCAAAGGCAAGGGCAGTTCGGACGCGCCGTACGGCGCGACGACCTTCATGGCGCTCTGCGAGCGCGCCGGGCATACCGTCCCCACCACCTACCGGGTGCGGACCGCGAGCGGTGGAGCCCACCTGTACTTCACCGCCCCGGACGGAGTGCGACTGACCAACACACAGGACGTCCTCGGGCCACACATCGACACCCGGGCCGTTGGCGGCTACGTCGTGGCCCCCGGCAGCACCACGACCGCCGGGGCATACGAGGTGACCGACCCGGCCCCGGTCGCGCCGCTGCCCGGATGGCTGCTCGCGCTGTTGCGGCCCACGCCGCGACCCGTCCGGCCGCTCGCTCTCGCCCTCCCGAGGAACGCCGGCCGCTGCGCCACCGTCGCCCTGGAGCGCGAACGGGCCCGGATCGAGCAGGCCCCCGAGGGCATGCGCGAGCGGACGCTGTTCGAGGCCGCCCGCGCCCTGGGGCGGTTCGTCGCGTGGGGCGACATCCCCCGGCACGTGGTCGAGGAGGCTTTTCAGGGAGCGGGAGAGTCCGCCGGGCTGAAGCCGCACGAGTGCCGCTCGACCCTCCGCAGCGCGCTGAACTGGTCGATCCGCACCGCCCGGCCCCGGGAGACGGCATGAGCGCCCGCCCGCGCCCTCCACTGAAAAGCCCGCCCCGGACCGGTGACCGGCCCAGCCCCGCCGAACCGGCCCCCACCACGGACGGCGCTGGGCGCCCGAGGGGCGCCGCCCGTCAGGGCGTCCCTCTTGCTGTTCGTCCTGACCCGCGCCCGGCCGATGGACGTCGCCCCGTCGCCTGGCTGCGGGTGACCGCACCCGGCCGCGGCGCGATCCCCACGGCGACATCGACATGCGCCTGTGGTCGGGATCGCAGCGCCGTCGGCCACCGCAAGGTGGCCGCACTCGTGGCCGAGCACGTCGATCACCGGGCCGTCTGCCCGATCCGAACCAACCAGGAAGGAAGGGCCGCCGCATGACCGGGCCCGAGAACATCCCGGCCACCGTCGACGGGGCCGCGCTGCTGGGCGAGGTGGAAGCCTTTCACCGCCGCTTCAACGTCTTTCCCACCGAGGCCGCGTATGTCGCCGTCACGCTCTGGGACGCTCACGCCCACCTGCTCGACTGCTTCGACTCCACCCCCCGGCTCGCCTTCCTGTCCCCCGAGCCGGGTTCCGGGAAGTCCCGCGCACTGGAGATCGTGGAAACCCTCGTGCCGCGCGCCGAGGCCACGGTGAACGCCTCGCCCAACGCCCTGTTCCGGCTGGTGGAGGCGGCCGAGGGACGGCCGACGCTGCTGTTCGATGAGATCGACACCGTCTTCGGCCCCAAGGCCGGCGACAACGAACCGGTCCGCGGCTTCCTCAACTCGGGGTACCGGCGCATCGGCACCATGCTCCGGTGCGTCGGGGACGGAGCCAATCAGAGCGTGCAGCGGTTCTCTTCCTTCTGCGCCGTCGCCATGGCGGGTCTCGGCTCACTGCCGGACACGATCCTGACCCGTTCCGTCATCATCCGGATGCGGAAGCGGGCCCCGAACGAGCACGTGGAGCCCTACCGGCTGCGGCTCAACGAGAAGGAAGGCCACGCGCTGCGTGACCAACTCGCGCGGTGGGCCGACAGCGTCCGCGACCAGGTCGCGGGCTCCTGGCCGGAACTGCCGGAAGGGGTCACCGACCGGCCGGCCGACGTGTGGGAGCCGCTCCTCGCCGTCGCGGAGGCCGCTGGCGGGGACTGGCCACGCCGGGGCCGCGCCGCCTGCCTGGAACTGGTGAACGCCGCCCACGACAGCGACGAGGCATCGCTCGGGATCCGGCTGCTCACCGACATGCGCGACAAGGTGTTCTGCGGGGCCGACCGTATGCCCACCGCCGTCATCCTGGAAATGCTCCTCGCCCTGGACGACGCCCCGTGGGCCGACGTGGACGACAAGCCGCTGAACTCGCGGATGCTGTCAAAGCTGCTCGGGCAGTACGTCACGCCCGCCAACAAGCCCATCAAGCCGCGAGGCATCCGCACCCCGTCCGGCACACCGAAGGGGTACTACGCGGACGACCTCTCCGACGCCTGGACCCGCTACTGCCCCCCGCCCCCTCAGGAGTCCGCAACATCCGCAACATCCGCAACACCGCAGATCAGCACGGGTGAATCTGTGGCGGATGACCGGCACAGCGTCCGCCACAGCCTCGCGGAAGCCGCCACGGCCCCGCTCCGCATCGCGGGCTGAGCCGACCACTCGACCGGTGCCCCACACGCGCGGTGTGGCGGCACCCATCCGCAACACGACCGCGATCCGCCACAGATCCGAGCCGCTGACCAGCCGTGTTGCGGCGTGGCGGATGTTGCGGATCCCCCAGCAGGAAGAAAGACGGAGGAGCACACAGCCATGGCCCGCCCGCAGATGCTCAAGCTTCCCGAAGTCCTCGCCGAACTCGGCATGAGCCGAGCCGCCTTCTACCGGATGCGCGCCCGTGGCCTGGGCCCGCGCCTGATCAAGCTCCCCAACGGGCAGCTCCGCGTGCGGCGGTCGGACTTGGACTCCTGGCTGTCCGGGTGCGAGGAAGCTGCCTGATCCGCTAATCCCTGATCCCCCGAGAGGGCCCGCCATACGGCGGGCCCTCTCTCCTTTGGAGAGACATGCTCACGTACGACGTAGACATCTGGTCCATCCGGGCCCGCAAGAACCGTCCGAAGCCGTTCGAGTTGCGGTGGCGCGTCGGGGCACGCCCGCACTCGCGCAGTTTCAAGCTCAAGGTGCAGGCGGACGGGCGCCGTTCGGAGCTGTTGGCCGCGCTCCGCAACCGCGAACAGTTCGACGAGGAGACGGGCCTGCCCGCGAGCGAGCTGGACGCCCTCAACACGCCGACCTGGTACGAGCACGCGGTGGCCTACGCGGTCATGAAGTGGCCGAAGGCCGCCGCCAAGCACCGGGCGAGCATCGCGGAGGCGCTCGCGACGGTCACCCCGGCGTTCCTGTCAACGACACGGGGAGCCCCCGAGCCCGAGGTGCTGCGCCTGGCGCTCTACGCCTGGGCGTTCCGGGCGACACCGACGGACAAGGGCGTCTTCGTCTCCCGCTCGGAAGCGGAGGAACCGCCGGCCGAAGTCGTGGCCGCGCTCGCGTGGGCGGCGAAGCACTCCGTGAAGGTGACCGAGGCCGCCAAGCCCGAGCGGACGCGGGCCGCGCTGGACGCGCTGTCGCGCAAGCTCAACGGGGAGCCGGCGGCCGACAACACCGCGAACCGCAAGCGCATGGTACTCAGCAACGCGATGCGCTACGCGATCGAGAAGGGCGTCCTGTCCGCCAACCCGCTCGCCCGCGTCGACTGGGATCCGCCGGCCAAGGACGACGAAGTCGACTTCCGATACGTCCCCAACCCCCAACAGGCGGCCGACCTGATCGCCGCGGTCCGCGAGCAGGGGCCCCGGGGCGCCCACCTCGCCCCGTTCTTCGGCTGCCTCTACTACGCGGCCATGCGCCCGTCCGAGATCGCCGCGCTCACCGCGGCGGACTGCCGACTGCCCGAGTCGGGATGGGGCGAGCTGGTCCTCGCCGGAAGCCGTCCCGAAGTCGGCTCCGGCTGGACCGACGACGGAGCGTCGTACGAGCAGCGCGGTCTCAAGCGCCGGGCCCGCCGGGCGACCAGGCCCGTACCCATCCCGCCCGTGCTCGTCGGGATGCTGCGCGAGCACATCAAGACGTACGGCACCGCCGCGGACGGGCGGCTGTTCCGCGCGGCGCGGGGCGGCCGGGTGCGGTCCACGGAGTACTGCGAGGTCTGGGACCGGGCCCGCGTCAAGGCGCTCTCGAAGGCCGAGGCCGCAACGCCGCTCGCGGACGTGCCGTACTCGCTGCGGCACGCCGGGGTCTCCCTGTGGATCAACTCGGGCGTGGATCCCGTCGAGGTCGCGCGGCGGGCCGGCCACAGCCTCACCGTGCTGTTCCGCTTCTACGCCAAGATTCTCCGGGGCCAGCAGGCGCTCGCGAACGACCTGATCGACAAGGGGCTGAGGGGTGACCAATGAGCCCGGATCCTGGCCCACGGATGGCCCACACGTCCTGATCAGACGTGGGATACGGGCGGTCCGGGGTGAGACAGGCTGAACACGGCGGGCCCGGCTCCATCCCGGAGCCGGGCCCGCTGACCTGCTAATTCTCTGGCCTGCAAGCGGTGGGTGTGGGATTTGAACCCACGGTGACTCGCGCCACGACGGTTTTCAAGACCGTTCCCTTAGGCCGCTCGGGCAACCCACCCGCGCTCCGGCCCGCCGGGGGCGGAGCGGGTACAGCGTACCGGCCTGGTGCGGTGCGCGGGGTGTGTGGGGCCCGGGCGGGGGATCAGCTGTCGCCGGTGCGGGCGCCGAGGGTCAGGTCGACCGTGCGGGTGCGGCCGTCCCGTTCGTAGGTGATCGTCACCTTGTCGCCGGGCTTGTGGGTCCAGATCTCGCCGATCAGGGTGGGGCCGGAGTCGATCACCGTGTCGTCGAGCTTGGTGATGACGTCACCGGGCTTGAGGCCGGCCTTGGCGGCGGGACCGCCCGGCTCGACCGCGTCCGAGCCGCCGGCGCCCTGGTCGGTGATCTTCGCGCCGTCGCTGGTGTCCTCCAGGGAGACGGAGGCGCCGATCTTGGCGTACACGGGCTTGCCCGTCTTGATCAGCTGCTGGGCGACGTACTTGGCCTGGTTGATCGGGATGGCGAAGCCGAGGCCGATGGACCCGGACTGGGCGGTGCCGCCCATGCCGTTGGCGGTGGACTGGATCGCCGAGTTGATGCCGATCACGTTGCCCCGCGCGTCCAGCAGCGGGCCGCCGGAGTTGCCCGGGTTGATCGACGCGTCGGTCTGCAGGGCGCTCATGTAGGAGGCGTTGCTGCCGGTGCCGTCGCTGGAGGCCACCGGGCGGTTCTTGGCGCTGATGATGCCGGTGGTGACCGTGTCCGACAGGCCGAAGGGCGCGCCGATGGCGATGGTCGCGTCGCCGACGGCCACCTTGTCGGAGTCGCCCAGGGTGAGCGGCTTGAGATCGGACGGGGCGCTCTTGAGCTTGATCACCGCGACGTCGTAGCCCTGCGCGTGGCCGACGACCTCGGCGTCGAACTTCTTGCCGCTCGGGAACGTCGCCGTGAGCTTGCCGCCGTCCACCGCGTCGGCCACGACGTGGTTGTTGGTGACGATGTGGCCCTCGGTGTCGAAGACGAACCCGGTGCCGGTGCCGCCCTCGCCGCTGCTGCTCTCGGCCTGGATCGTCACGGTGCTGGGCAGCGCCTTGGCGGCCACGCCCGCGACCGTGCCCGGGTCGCGCTTGACCGAGCCGCCGTCGGGGGCGGAGACGGTCGTGGAGGAGGTGTTGTCGTCGTTCTTGGCCAGGGTGTAGCCGAGGCCACCGCCCAGGCCGCCCGCGACCAGCGCGGCGATGAGGACGGCGGCGAGCATGCCGCCCTTCCCGCGGCCCGGCTTCGGCGCGGGCTGCTGGTACGTGGCACCCCAGCCACCGGCGCCCATGCCGCCGGCTCCTATGCCGCCGCCCGCGCCGTCGCCGTACGGGGACGTGCCCGAGGGCGGCGGGGGTGGCCAGGAGGCGTCCGGGGCGGCGGGCGAGGCGGGGGTGTGGAAGCCGTCGCCACCGCCGTGTGCCTGGGGGCCGGCGGCGTACGGGCTGCCGGCCGCAACCGGCGGGAGCGGCGCCGTCGCGCCCTCGGGAGCGGGGTGCTCCGGGGAGGCCGGAGCAGCGGGAGCATCCACCGGTACGGGGGGTGCGGACGGGGCCGGGGGTACCGCGGCGCCCTCGTTCTCGGTGCTCACAGCTTCTCTCCTCGATCCACGGCAGGTGTCTTCGGTCGCACGCGGGCACGCCCGTCACGCTTGATCCTCGGCGGTCGGTGCGCTCGGCTGTGCATACCTATTTGTATGCGGTCAGCTTTTCCCAACGGCCGTCAGAGCACCATAAGCGGTGCCTGTGGGTCCACGGCCACTCTTTATATAGGTCATTTCTCACTAGACGGGCACAATCCCATCCTTGACGCGACCACCGCGGTCGCACGTGTACCCCCGCGCGGTGGCACCATGACGCGGTGACCCACGCACGGCAGCAGCAGATCCAGGTCGTCGCCCACCGCGGAGCCTCCGAGGACGCCCCCGAGCACACCCTGGCCGCGTACCGGAAGGCGATCGAGGACGGCGCCGACGCCCTCGAGTGCGACGTCCGCCTCACCGCCGACGGCCATCTCGTCTGCGTCCACGACCGCCGCGTCAACCGCACGTCGAACGGCCGCGGTGCGGTGTCCGCCCTGGAGCTCGCCGACCTGGCCGCCCTGGACTTCGGCTCCCGCCGGAACCGCGACTCGTGGAAGAACCGCGCGGAGGAGCCGGACTGGGAGGTCCGGCCCGAGGACCCGGAGGACACCTCCGTCCTCACCCTGGAACGGCTGCTGGAGCTCGTCGCCGACGCGGGACGCCGGGTGGAGCTGGCGATCGAGACCAAGCACCCCACCCGCTGGGCGGGCCAGGTCGAGGAGCGCCTGCTGCACCTGCTGAAACGGTTCGGACTGGACGCGCCCGGCACCCCGGCCGAGTCCCCGGTACGGGTCATGAGCTTCTCGGCACGCTCGCTGCACCGGGTGCGCGCCGCGTCGCCGACCCTGCCGACCGCCTACCTGATGCAGTTCGTCTCGCCCCGGCTGCGGGACGGGCGGCTGCCCGCGGGCGTGCACATCGCCGGGCCCTCGATCCGGATCGTGCGCAGCCACCCCGCGTACGTGCGGCGCCTGAAGGCGGTCGGCCACCAGGTGCACGTGTGGACCGTGAACGACCCCCAGGACGTCGATCTCTGCGTCCAGCTGGGCGTCGACGGCATCATCACCAACCGCCCGCGCGCGGTGCTGGACCAGCTCGGACGCTGAGCCTCCCGCAGGCGCTACGGCGCAATCCCGGTACGACCTCTTGACCCGGTGGGCCCGGCGGCCTCATCCTCCACTCTCAGCCACACCGCCGGATTCCAGCCATCCCGTGACAGGGAGTGCTCCGGCGCGTTCGCTGCGTGTTCGGTCGGGCGAATGCGTCACCGGACCTTGTTTGGCCGGTTTCCGGTCCAGGCCAAGAGGGCATCCACTCCGTGGCGTGGGGGCGAAGGAGGTCTCGGGGGTGGCGTTGGTGGTGGCACAGGAGGTGCCCACGTCGTCGAGCATGGCCGTTCCCCATGGTCCTGCGGGCGTGGGGAAGGCGAGGCACCGGATGCGGGCGCAGCTGCGCAGCGGCGGGGTCCCGGAATCGGTCATCGACGACGCCGTACTGATTCTGTCCGAGCTCTTGAGCAACGCGTGCAAACACGGCCGGCCGCTCGGCGACTCCCTGGCGGGGGACGGCGACGTCCGCGCGGCCTGGCGGGTGGACAGCGGCGGCAGGCTCACCGTGGAGGTGACGGACGGCGGCGGGCCCACCCGCCCCGCTCCGGCGACGCCCTCGGTCACCGCGCACGGCGGCCGCGGGCTGAACATCATCGGGGCCCTGTCCGACGACTGGGGCGTACGCGACGACGTCCACGGCGAGGTCACGGTCTGGGTGGTCGTCCACGACGACGTCCGAGCCGCGCACGCCGGGCACCGGCGCGACGACTTCGCTACGCGCGTCACCGCCCCGGCGGTCAGCGCCATCCCCGGCCTGGGCTTCACGGACGCCTTCGACGACCTGGACTGACGGGCCGTCGGCCCACGGGCCGCGGACCACCCCTCCTCCCGGCACGCGCGCGTCCTCCGTCCCCAGGCTCCCGTCGACCATGGCGGAAACGGCTAGGCTCGCGCCCGTACCAGACAGCCGTAACCGGGAGACACCCACGATGGCCAAGAAGCGACCCCAGACCAAGGCCAAGCGCCCGCAGATCGCCGACGGAGAGGTCCCGGTCGTCGGCGCACGCGAGCCCTGCCCCTGCGGGAGCGGCCGCCGTTACAAGGCCTGTCACGGCCGGGCCGCCGCGCAGGCGGTGACCGAGCTGGTGCAGCGCCCGTTCGAGGGGCTGCCGGGCGAGTGCGACTGGGTCGCCCTGCGCGAGCTGGTGCCCGCCGCCACGGCCGAGCTGCCCCTGAAGGGCGGCCTCCCCGAGGGCGTCCCGTCCGTCACCCTGGCCACCGTGCTCCCGATGGCCTGGCCGGCGCTGCGCCGCGACGACGGCTCGGTCCTCCTCGGCCTGCAGAACGACACGGCCTCCGGCGACATCAGCCGCGACCTCGCCGACACCCTCCAGCAGGCCCTCGCCGCCCAGCCGGGCACCCCGGTCCAGGGCCGCCGCGCCCCAGCCGACGGCCCGCGGCTGCAGGACCTGCTCGACCCCGAAGGCGCGTTCGAGCCAGTTGTGCACTCGGGCTTCGAGTTCTGGGTCCCCGACGCGGAGAACGCCACCGCCGAGGTGACCGCCTCCCTGGAGCGCGCCAACGCCGCGGCCATCCCGACCGTGAAGCTGACCGGCGTGGACTCCGCCTACTGGTGCGAGACCCCGGAGAAGAACCACCTGCGCTGGGTCATGCCGTACCCCGAGGAGCAGCTTCTGGACGCGCTCGCGCGGCTGCACGCGGCGGGCGCGTCGAGCCTCGGCGAAGGCACCCGCCTGGTGGGCTCCTTCCGTGCTCACGGCCTGACCGTGCCCGTCTGGGACCTGCCGAGCGGTGTCGGCGCGGAGGACGTGGAGAAGCCGGCGGCCGAGTTCGCCGAGCGGCTGGCCGGCGCCCTGGCCACCGACGCTCCGCTGACGCCGGACGAGCGACGCGCGCGCGGCGGGCTCACCAACCGGCAGGTCACCCTCAGCTGACCAGGAGGGCGGGCCCGTCCCCGGCTGAACGGCGGTTCAGCGGGACGCGCCCGCCCGCGAGGGATGAATCCGATCACAACTCCCGTGCGGAGCAAGGGAGTCCGTGACTGGAAAGCCCGGATCGAATTTGCGAACCGCCGACTTCTTGTTACCGTTCCAGTAGCCCGGTTGCTGGTGCATCCCCCGTCGCCAGCAACCGGGTCTTTCCATGTGCGCGGCCCTTTACGGAACGCCGCCGGGTGTCAACCGCCCGTGGTCGACCCCGCCGACGCGGGCGCGGAGTTGCTGGCGGAACGCAGCAACAGCGCCCGGCGTCCGGCCCGTTCCGCGAACTCGGTGACCGCCGTGTAGCCGTCGGCTCCCGCGCGGGTGCGCTGCCGGGGCGTCTCGCAGGTCCCCGGCTCGTCCCCGGCGCCCACCGCACAGCGCATCCGGATCGTGCGCCCCTCGGGCCCCATCAGACTGAGCACGGAGTCCAGGACACCCCCGGTGGCGTTGCGGTAGTAGGTGCGCGCCCAGGTCTCCTCGCCCTGCGTGAGGACACAGGTCTGCGCCTCGACGCCCTCGGGCGAGGTGAGTTCGGGTCCGCAGCGCACGGCCGTGGCGACGCCCAGGCCGAGCAGCCCGGACGGCTCGACCGACGGCGCCTTCGCGTCGGCGCGGGGGAACGGGTGTGCGGCACCCTCGCGCGAGGAGCGCGCCGGGGCGTCCTTGGCGGGCACGTCGGCCGTGGACCGGCCGGCCTCGACGACCTGGCCGGCGGCTGCCCAGGCCAGTGGCAGGGCGATCGCGGCCGCCGCGACGGACGCGAGGGCGATCAGACGGACTCTTCGCTGGCGGGGCCCGCGGCGATGCGACGACGGTGCCCTGTTTCCCCTGGAATGACGCGGCATAGGCGGAATCTAACGATCAGTCGCCCGTGCGCGGTCCGCGCGCGCCGGACAGCCCTACAACTCGGGCGCGCTCACACCCGTACGAGTGAGGGCCTCCACGACCGCGTCGACCACGGCCTCCACGTCGGGCACCCACGGCGAGGCGGAGCCGGGCAGGGGGGCGCGCTGCCAGGTGATCGGCCCCTGCCCCGTCTCGGAGGGCGGCAGGGCGAGATAGCCGCCCTCGCCGTGGAAGCGCAGCGAGCCGGGGACGAAGTCCTTGGCGTACAGCAGCTCGCCGAGCTGTTCCATCGAGTACGGCTTCACCAGGATCGACCAGCGGGCCGGCGAGGCGACGACCGGGCCGAGCCGCATGCCCATCCGGTCGAGCGCGGCCAGGGCGTGGGCGGCCGGCAGGGCGGGCAGGCTGACCGCGCAGGGCGCGCTCCCGCCGGTGGCGAGGATGATCGGCGCCGTCGGCCGGTTGGCCCACCACCAGCGCACCATGCGCTCGTCGGTGGTGGCCGCGAGGAGGCCGGGGTCGAAGGGATGGGCTCCGGGGACCGTGCACTCGGGGTCGGGACAGCCGCAGCGGGCACGCCCCTGCGGAGGTGCCGTCACGCCCGGGAGCACGGGCCATCGCCATTGCGTCGCGAAGGTCAGGGCCGCGCTGATCAGCTCAGACTTCCCGTCGCCGCGCAGGAGCCTGCGTCGCCTTCCGAGGATCTCGCGCATGAGCGCTCGTTCCTTTCCGTTGCACCGCTGGCAACACCGAGGACCACATCACACCATGTGTCGATCACTTCACTGTGCGTACCTGTTGGCGCATCACATCCCTGCTCCGGGCAAGGGACACCCCTATGGGCCGAACGTGGACTGCATCCGTGGCGGCCGCGCCCATACTGCGTCTACCAGAAGCATGGGCATGGCGTGGGGTGGCGAAGTCTGGCGTTTTGCGTCGCGCGTATTTCTCTTCGCCTCCGCCACGGGAGGATGGGGCACGATCGTCGGTGGCTAGGACGCTCGGCTCCGTCACCAGGTTCCGGGTGGTCGTCAACCACCCCTGGTCTTCACCGATTACGTACCCATCACGACCGCTGTGACGCTCCGTGGAGTGAAACCAGTCGACCGCAATACCCCGTTCACTGAGGCAGTTTCAAGCCAACTTCGCCTTGGCGCAAGAGGTGTACGCGGAATGCGCACGCTTCCCATGGACACCAGGAATCCCCGCAGGACAATGCTGGACATCCCCTCACGAGTGCGTGTACATGTGGAGACACTGCCGGCGGCGCAGAATGACATGGGGGTTTGCGATGCTTTTGAGCAGTACGCACCGGTCGGAAAGCCGGACGCCATGAACGCCCCTCACCCTCCGAAAGTGGCCGGAATCGATTCAACGGTTCCCTCACCCGCACACACTGTCCCGCCCACACCCGCAGCCCCGGAGGCCACGGCGGTCGCCTCACCGCACGCGCCGGGCACACTGCTCCAGGACCGTCTCGCCGGCTGGGTGTCGGACCTGACCACCCTGCACGAACTCACCGAGCGCCTGGTCAGCACCGGCACGCTCGACGAAGCCCTCCAGGAACTGCTGCGCGCCGGAGCCGCCCTCGTGGGCGCCCGGCGCGGTCTCGTCGTCCTGGAACCGGGTGACGGACAGGGGCCCGACACCACCATCGGCCTGGGTCTCGCCCGCGCCGACCTCGGGCACATCGAGACCGTGCCGCGCAGCGCGACGGCGTACGGGCGGATCCTCGACGGGCTGCCCGGCGGCGACGGCGAGATCACCGAGCCCGACCTGCTCTCCGGGGACGGACTGGACCCGCGCCACCGCGAGGTCGCGGCCCGCCTCGGCTACGCCGCCAGCTACGCCCTGCCGCTGTCGACCGAGGGCGCCGCGCGCCTCGGCGCCGCCGTCTGGCTGTACGACGAGCCCGCCGAACCGGGCGAGCGCCAGCGCCACCTCGTCGGCCTCTACACCCGGTCCGCGGCCGCGCACCTGGCCCGGCTCGTCGAGCTCGAACGCACCCGCGCGGCCATGCGGACCATGACCGAGGAACTGCTGCCCGCCCGGCTGCCCCGGACGGCCGGCGTGCAGCTCGCCGTGCGGCACGGCACCGGGCCGCGTGGCGGCGGTGACTGGTACGACGCGCTGCCGCTGCCGGACGCCGCGCTGGGTCTCGCGGTCGGCTCGGTGACCGGGTCGGGCCCGAGCGCCGTCGCCGCGATGGGCCGGCTCCGGGCCAGCCTGCGGGCGTACGCCGTCATGGAGGGCGAGGACCCGGTGGCGGTCCTGTCCGACCTGGAGCTCCTGCTGCGGCTCACCGAGCCGGCCCGGTCCGCGACCGCGCTGTTCGCCTACTGCGAGCCCGCCCTGCGCAAGATCACGCTGGCCGGCGCGGGCCACAGCCCGCCGCTGCTCATCGGGGAGCGGCGCACGGAGTTCGTGGAGACGTCCGTGTCCGCGCCGCTCGGGATGCTGGCCTGCTGGGAGGCGCCCAGCGTGGAGCTGACCGTGGAGGCCGGGGAGACGGTGCTGCTCTACACCGACGGGCTGCTGCACCGTACCGGCGACCCCACCGACCGCGCCTTCGCCCGGCTGCACTCGGCGGCCGCCAGGGTGCCCAGGGCGATGCGGCAGGACCCGGAGGCGGTCGCCGACCACGTGCTGCAGACCGTGCTGCCCGAGGGGCTGGACCACACCGACAGCGACGAGGACGTCGTCCTGCTGGCCGCTCGCTTCGCGTGACGTCCCGCGGGCCCTCGGTGACCGCCCCATAACAGGCGCGTGGCCTGCGCCATAGCAGCGGCGGACGGCTCGTCCCGCACTCTCCGGACCGGGCGGCCGCGACCGTACGATGGACGGGGTCGAATGCCGTATCGAGGAGGATGACCGTGGCCGACGAGCTCACCCCGGAGACCCCGGAAGAGACGGAAGAGCCGATCAAGCAGCGCAAGAACGGCCTGTACCCGGGCGTGTCCGACGAGCTCGCCGAGAACATGAAGTCCGGCTGGGCCGACACCGAGCTGCACGACCTCGAGCCGATCCCGCAGGCCGCCGAGACCGCCGCCCGCCGCGCGGCGTTGTCCGAGCGGTTCCCCGGCGAGCGCCTGGTGATCCCGGCGGGCAACCTGAAGACGCGCTCCAACGACACGGAGTACCCCTTCCGGGCCTCCGTCGAGTACGCGTACCTCACCGGCAACCAGACCGAGGACGGCGTGCTCGTCCTCGAGCCCGTCACCGACGGCCACGAGGCCACGATCTACCTCCTGCCGCGCTCCGACCGCGAGAACGGCGAGTTCTGGCTCTCCGGCCAGGGCGAGCTGTGGGTCGGCCGGCGGCACTCCCTCACCGAGGCGGAGAAGCTGTACGGCATCCCCGCCTCCGACGTGCGCGAGCTGCCCGAGAAGCTGCGCGAGGCCACCGGCCCGGTCCGGCTCGTGCGCGGGTACGACGCCGGCATCGAGGCCGCGCTGACCGACAAGGTCACCGCCGAGCGGGACGCGGAGCTGCGGGTCTTCCTGTCCGAGGCGCGGCTGGTCAAGGACGACTTCGAGATCGGCGAGCTGCAGAAGGCCGTCGACTCCACCGTGCGCGGCTTCGAGGACGTCGTGAGGGTCCTCGACAAGGCCGAGGCGACCTCCGAGCGCTACATCGAGGGAACGTTCTTCCTCCGCGCGCGCGTCGAGGGCAACGACGTCGGCTACGGCTCCATCTGCGCCGCCGGCCCGCACGCCTGCACACTGCACTGGGTGCGCAACGACGGACCCGTGCGCTCCGGCGACCTGCTGCTGCTGGACGCGGGTGTCGAGACGCACACGTACTACACCGCCGACGTCACGCGGACGCTGCCCGTCGACGGCACGTACACCGAGATCCAGAAGAAGATCTACGACGCCGTGTACGACGCCCAGGAAGCCGGTATCGCGGCCGTGAAGCCGGGCGCGAAGTACCGCGACTTCCACGACGCCGCACAGCGGGTTCTGACCGAGCGGCTGGTCGAGTGGGGGCTCGTCGAGGGCCCGGTCGAGCGGGTGCTCGAGCTCGGGCTGCAGCGCCGCTGGACGCTGCACGGCACCGGGCACATGCTCGGCATGGACGTGCACGACTGCGCCGCCGCGCGCGTGGAGTCGTACGTCGACGGCACGCTGGAGCCCGGCATGGTGCTGACCGTCGAGCCGGGCCTGTACTTCCAGGCCGACGACCTGACCGTGCCGGAGGAGTACCGCGGGATCGGCGTGCGGATCGAGGACGACATCCTCGTCACCGCCGACGGCAACCGGAACCTGAGCGCCGGGCTGCCGCGGCGGTCGGACGAGGTCGAGAGCTGGATGGCCGCGCTCAAGGGCTGAGGTCCGGAGGCGGACGGACACAGGACGGCCGGGTGCCCCGCGGGGTGCCCGGCCGTCGTCGCCGCTGGGGGTGGGGGTTGGACCTGCATCTCGCGTTCGCCGCGGGCGAGGGGCGCCGGGCGGGGCTGGAGCGTGCCCTGCGCGGCGCCGTGCGGGACGGGCGGCTCGCGCCCGGGGAGCGGCTGCCCGCCACCCGGCAGCTCGCCTGGGAGCTCGGTGTCTCGCGGAACACCGTGAAGGCCGCCTACGACCAGCTCGTCGCCGAGGGATATCTGACCGCCCGCCAGGGCTCGGGCACGCGGGTCGCCGCGCTGCCACCCGTCGAGGCGGGGCCTGCCGGGGCCCGCGCGCCGGCGCCCGCGCCGCGGTTCGACCTGCGGCCCGGCAGCCCGGACGTCGGGGCGTTCCCGGCGGCGGCCTGGCTGCGTGCGCTGCGCTCGGCGGTCACGAGGGCGCCCTCCCTCGCCTACGACTACGGCGACCCGCGCGGGCGGATCGAGCTGCGGACCGCGCTGTCGGGCTACCTCGGCCGGGCCCGCGGTGTGGTCGCTCCCCCGGAGCGCATCGTGATCACCTCCGGGTACGTGCAGGGGCTGGCGCTGCTCACCCGGGTGCTCGACGGCGGCCCGGTCGCCCTGGAGGACCCCGGGCTGCCGTTCCACCGGGAGGTCGTGCGGCGGCACGGGGGTGCCGTGGTGCCGCTGGAGGTCGACGGGCGCGGGGCGAGCGTCCCCGGGGAGTGCGCCGCCGTCGTCGTGACGCCCGCGCACCAGTACCCGACCGGGGTGACGCTCCACCCGGAGCGGCGGCGGGCGCTCACCGAGTGGGCCCGTACGCGGGGCGCCCTGATCGTGGAGGACGACTACGACGGGGAGTTCCGCTACGACCGGCAGCCGGTCGGCGCCCTCCAGGGCATGGCGCCGGGCCAGGTGGCGTATCTGGGGACCGCCTCGAAGACGCTCGGGCCCGCGTTACGGCTCGGCTGGATGGTGCTGCCGCCGCACCTCGTGGACGCGGTGGCCGATGCCAAGCTGCACAGCGACCACCACACCGAGTCCCTGGGGCAGTTGGCGCTCGCCGAGCTGATCGACAGCCACGCCTACGACCGGCACGTACGGTCCTGCCGACTGCGTTACCGGCGGCGCCGCGACCAGCTCCTGGACCGGCTGGGGGCGCGCACCCGGGTGCGGGGGATCGCGGCCGGGCTGCACGCCCTCGTGGAGGTCGACGACGAGGAGCGCGTGCTGGCGCGGGCCCGGGCGCACGGACTCGCGGTGGGACGGCTGGGCGACCACTGGCACACACCGGACGCGGACAGGCCGCAGGGGCTGGTCGTCGGGTACGGCACGCCCCGCGAGGGGGCCTACCGGGAAGCGCTGGAGGTGCTGGCGCGGGTTCTGGACGAGGGATTGGGCCCCTGAGAAGCCCCTGGAATGGGCCTCCTGCCGGGCCCACTCCCTCTCTACGGTCGTGTCATGACCACCCGTCTTCTCCCGCCCGCCGGTCCCCGGCGCGTCCTCGCCCTGGCCCAGTTGAGCAACTCGGTCGGCGACGGCGCCTACTACACGACGTCCGCGCTGTACTTCACCCAGATCGTGGGGCTCGGCCCCGCACGCGTGGGCCTCGGGCTGACCGTCGGCTGGGCGGTCGGCTCGCTGGCCGGGGTGCCGCTCGGCCGGCTCGCCGACCGGCGCGGACCGCGCGGGACGGCGGTGCTGCTGGCCCTGGCGACGGGGCTGGCCGTGGCGTCCTTCACGATCGTGCGCGGGTTCCTGCCGTTCGTCCTGGTCGCCTGCGCGTACGCCGCCGCGCAGTCCGGCCTCGCGGCGGCCCGCCAGGCGCTGCTCGCGGGGCTGGTGTCCACCGGGGAGCGCACGGGGCTGCTGGCCCATCTGCAGTCGACGCTCAACGCCGGTCTGGCCGTGGGGGCCGGGCTCGGCGGGCTCGCGCTGCACGCCGGGACGCGGACGGCGTACCTGGCGGTGTTCACGCTGGACGGGCTGAGCTTCCTGCTGTGCGCGGGGCTGCTGCTGCGCCTGCCCGCCGTCCGGGCCGGGTCCGGCCGGCGTCCCGGAGGGCTCGGGGTGCTGCGCGACCGGCCGTACGCGGTGCTCGCGCTGCTCAACACCGTGCTGCTGCTGCGGCTTCCGCTGCTCAGTCTCGTCCTGCCGCTGTGGATCACGCGGCGGACCGACGCCCCCGCCTGGATGGTCTCGGCCCTGTTCGTGCTCAACACCGGTGCCGTGATGGCGCTCCAGGTGCGGGTGGCGCGCGGGGTGACGGGACCGGCCACGGCGACGCGGGCGATCCGGCGGGCCGGCTGGGTGATGCTCGCCGCGTGCGGGGCGTTCGCCCTGAGCGCGGGGGCCCCGCTGTGGATCGGCGCCGGCGTACTGGTGCTGGGGGCGGTGCTCCAGGTGATCGCCGAGATGGGGCAGTCGGCGGGGTCCTGGCAACTGTCGTTCGACCTGGCCCCGCAGGGGCGCACCGGGGAGTACCAGGGCCTGTTCGGGACCGGTGTCACCGTCGCCCGGACCCTCGGCCCGCTCCTGCTGACGTCGCTGCTCGTGGACTGGGGGACCCCGGGCTGGCTGACGCTGGGCGCGGTGATGCTGGCCGCGTCGTACGCGATGGGTCCGGCGACGCGGCACGCCCTCGGCCGGCGCGAGCCCGGGCGGGCGGGGGAGCCGGCGGTCGTGCCGGTGGCGTGACGGGGTGGCTCAGGCGGGCATCAGGGCCGGGTCCTTCTTCCACTTGAGGATCTTCTCGAAGCTGACCACGGCCCCGCCGCGGCCCGGCAGGCTGCCGAACTGAACGTGGTCCGCGAGCTGTTCGATGAGACACAGCCCCCGGCCGTGCTCGGCGTCCGAGGCGACCGGGCGGGCGGCCCGGCGCGGCGGGGTGAAGCCCGGGCCGGAGTCGGCGACCTCGATGTGGCACCGCTCGCCGTCGAGGTAGGCCGTGACGCGGTACGCCTGGGGCGAGCCGTCCGGGGCGGGGGCGCCGCCGTGCTCGACGGCGTTGGCGCAGGCCTCGCTGAGGGCGACGGAGAGGTCGTAGGAGATGTCGGGGTCCACCCCCGCGGTCTCCATGGTGCCCATGAGCAGGCGCCGGGCGAGTGGCACGCTCGCGGCGTCGCGCCGCAGATGGAGTGACCACCAGATGCTCATGCTCCAGCCTCCTGGCTGCGGCTCGACATACCGATACGTATTGCCGCGTGTGACCGCCCGTAAGCACATCCGTGACGTGATGCCGCCCATATGGTCGATGCGCCTATGCATGAATCGGTGTATGTGGTGGCGGGCCACACCAGAACGTGAGCTTCCGGCCGTATGTCATCTTGCGGACCTGCCGTATGGCGGCCGTAGGGCCAATGGGATGATGAGCCCGCCATGTCTGCCCCCCACCCGCGCACAGCGCGCGCCGGAAGCGATCTCCGGGTACTGCGGGCCGCGGTCTTCGCCGCGGTCTGCGTCGTGCTGGCCGGGGTCGGGCACGCGCTCGGCTCGTGCGCCGCGATCCCGCTGTGGACGCTGGGCGCCGGGTTCCTGGGGGTCGTCCTCGTCACGGTGCCGCTCACCGGCCGGGTGCGCTCGCTGCCCGGCACGGCCGCGCTGCTCGCCGCCGGACAGACCGTCCTGCACACGCTGTTCGGGCTCGGACAGCACGGGGCGGTGACGGCCGGGGCGTCCTCCGCGGCCTCCGGTTCCGGACCGGTGCCCGACGCGGCGCTCGTCGAGCAGGCGGCGCGGCTCGTGTGCGGCACCGCCGCCGCTGCGATCAGTCCCGTCCAGGCCGAGCGGATCCTCACCGACGCCCGGATCGGCCCGGGGGCCGGGGCGCGGGCCGCACACGTCCACGCGGACTCCGTGGCGTCGGCCGTGGACGCGACGTCCTTCTCGCTGCTGCCGTCCCTGCCGATGCTGCTCGGCCACCTGCTCGCGGCGCTCGTCGCGGGATGGCTGCTGCGGCGCGGGGACCTGGCGGTGCTGCGGATCGCCGAGATGTCCGCGCTGTCGGCGCACGCGGTTGCCGAAGGCGCACTCGTACGTTCCCTGCGCGGGGCGCTCGCGCTGGTGCGCGCCCTGCGGGCCGGGCTGCCGGGAGCGCCCGTGGCGGGCCCGCGCCCTCCGCGGGCCGAGGGACACGCTCTGCCCACCCCGCGCACCGTCGTCCTCCAGCACACCGTGATCAGGCGCGGCCCGCCGGCCGCCGCCGCGCTCTGCCTCGCCGCCTGACACGACGCGACCACTACTCCACCCACGGGTGCGAAGAGGCCGCCGTCGTGCGGCACGCGCGCGTGCGCCCGTCTCCCGGCCGTGGGGCGGTCCGGCACGCCGGTCCCGGTGACCGGTTTCGCGCCGATCCCCCGTGATCGGGCACCTCCGCGCACGCGTACTCCTCTTCACCCCCGGAAATCCCGTATCTCACTCACAGTGGAGTGCTCCGAATGAAGGCCTCTCGTCTCGCCGCCGCCGGCACCCTCGCCGGCACCGCCGTGCTCGCCCTGTCCGCGCCCGCGTTCGCCCATGTCAGCGTGCAGCCGGAGGGCGAGGCCGCCAAGGGCGGTTACGCGGTCGTCGACTTCAAGGTGCCCAACGAGCGCGACAACGCCTCGACCACCAAGCTCGAGGTCACCTTCCCGACCGACCACCCGCTGGCGTCCGTGATGCCGCAGCCCGTCCCCGGCTGGAAGGCCGAGGTCACCAAGTCCACCCTGGACAAGCCGCTGGAGCTGCACGGCCGGAAGATCACCGAGGCCGTCAGCAAGGTCACCTGGACCGCGGACGGCAAGGGCGTCGAGCCCGGCTTCTTCCAGAAGTTCCCCCTGTCCGTCGGCACCCTCCCCGAGGACACCGACCAGCTCGTCTTCAAGGCGGTGCAGACGTACTCCGACAAGGAGGTCGTCCGCTGGATCGAGGTGCCGCAGGAGGGCCAGGAGGAGCCCGAGAACCCGGCGCCCGTGCTCCAGCTGTCCGCCGCCGAGGAGGGCGGCCACCACGGCTCGGCCTCCGCCGGCAAGAGCTCCCACGACGCCGAGGCCGCCTCCGCCAAGACGTCCGCCGCCGAGCCCGCCGACAGCAGCGACACCACCGCCCGCGTCCTGGGCGTGGTCGGCATCGTCGTCGGCGCGCTGGGCGTGGCCTACGGCGTGCTCGCCGGCCGGCGGCGCACCACCGCCTGACCCACCCCGAACCCATACCTCGGGTCGTCCCCGGGTCCCCGTCCGCACACGCCGGCCGGGGCCCGGGGGCGTCCCCCGGGAGACTGCACATGCGTAAGAAGACCTTCGCGGCGGCGGCCCTGCTCGCCGCCGCCACCCTGACCCTGACCGCCTGCGGCGGCGGTGACGACGGCGCCTCGCCGGTGACCGTGGTCTCCGAGGAGGCCGGCTCCGACAAGGCCGCCATCGTCCTCGACAAGCCGTTCGAGAAGCCGGACCTGGTCCTCACCGACACCCACGGCGAGAAGTACGACCTGCGCAAGGAGACGGCGGGCAGGCCGACGCTGATCTACTTCGGCTACACCAACTGCCCCGACGTCTGCCCGACCACCATGAGCAACATCGCCGTGGCCAAGAAGCAGCTGCCCAAGGCCCAGCAGGACGAACTGCGCGTCGTCTTCGTCACGACCGACCCCGAGCGGGACACCGCCGCCGCGCTCGGCACCTGGCTCAAGGGCATCGACCCGCAGGTCGTCGGCCTGACCGGCGACTTCGACACCATCCAGGCCGGCGCCCGCACCCTGGGCATCTCCATCGAGGCGCCGCACAAGGACAAGAACGGCAAGGTCGTCTCCACCCACGGCACCCAGGTCGTCGCGTTCTCCCCGAAGACCGACGCCGGGTACGTCCTCTACACCGAGGACGCCTCGGTGGACGACTACACCAAGGACCTCCCCGTGCTCATCAAGGGGGCCCGGCCGTGAGCCGTCGCGGCGCACCCGTCGCGATCCTGGCCGGGGCGATGCTCCTCGCGGGCTGCGGCTCCGGGGACTCGGCGGCCGACCTGTCCGTCAGCGGCTCCTACATGCCGCAGCCGGTGTCCGGCTCGATGGCGGCCGGCTTCCTGACGGTGACCAACTCGGGCGGTACGGAGGACAAGCTGACCTCCGTGACCAGCGACATCGGCGAGGTGACCGCCCACGTGACGGTCGACTCCGCGATGCAGGAGGCCGAGGACCTCACGGTCCCCGCGCACGGGACCCTCGTGTTCCGCAGCGGCGGCAACCACCTGATGTTCGAAAAGCTGAAGCGGAAGCCCCAGCAGGGCGAGAAGGTGACCGTGAAGCTCCACTTCGCGGACTCGGGCACCGTCACGGTCGGAATTCCGGTGAAGTCCGCGACGTACAACCCGAAGACCGGACACTGAGGGAGAGATCGCCTTGACGTCAACCATCGCCCCCCGGGTCCGGACGCTGGTGCTGCTGCTCCTGGCCGCCACCGGTCTGCTCCTCGCCGGCGCCGGCCCGGTCTCCGCGCACGCCGCGCTGACCGGCAGCGACCCCCGGCAGGGGGCGGTGGTGGACAAGGCCCCGCAGCAGGTCTCGCTGACCTTCTCCGAGAAGGTCGCCCTGTCCGACGACTCCTTGCGCGTCCTCGACCCCAAGGGAAGGCGCGTGGACCGCGGCGACCCCGTCGGCACCGGCGGGACGACCTACGCCGTGAAGCTGCACGGCGGCCTGCCCGACGGCACGTACACCGTCACCTACCAGGTGGTGTCCGAGGACAGCCACCCCGTCGCCGGGGCCTACACCTTCTCGATCGGCGCGCCCTCGAAGACCTCCGTCGCCGTCGACGGGCGGGGCGCGGGCGGCGGAGTCGTCGGCGTGCTCTACGGCTTCGGCCGGTACGTGTCGTACGCCGGGTTCATCGTCCTGGCCGGCGGCGCGGCGTTCGTGCTCGGCTGCTGGCGGCGCGGGACGGCCGTGCGGTCGATGCAGCGGCTCGTGGTGTCCGGCTGGCTCGCGCTGACGGCTGCCACGCTCGGGCTGCTGCTCATGCGGGGCTCCTACACCCGTAGCGGGAAGGTCGGTGACATCTTCGACCTGGATCTGCTCGGGCAGGTCCTCCAGACCAAGACCGGCGCGGCCCTCGTCTCGCGGCTGCTGCTGCTCGCCGCGGCGGCGCTGTTCATCGCGGTGCTGTTCGGGGCGTACGACAAGCGGGACGACGAGGAGAAGCGGGACCTCACCTTCGGGCTCGCGATCGGCGGGACCGTCGTGGCGGCGGGGCTCGCGGCGAGCTGGGCGATGTCCGAGCACGCCTCGACCGGGCTCCAGCCGGGGCTGGCCATGCCGGTCGACGTCCTGCACCTGCTGGCCGTCGCGGGCTGGCTGGGCGGGCTGACCGCGCTGCTGGTGGCCCTGTACCGGGCGCCCGCGGAGACGCCCGTCGACGGGGCGGCCGTACGGCGGTTCTCGCAGCTGGCGTTCGGCAGCGTGCTGACGCTCGTCGCGACCGGCATCTACCAGTCGTGGCGCCAGCTCGGATCGTGGTCGGCGTTCACCGGCACCCGGTACGGGCAACTGCTGCTCATCAAGATCGGGCTCGTGGTGCTGCTGGTCGGCATCGCGTGGATCTCGCGCCGGTGGACGGCACGGCTGGCGGAGTCCGGCGTGGCGGAAGCGGATGCCGGGAAGGTGACGGCGGACGAGGCCGAGAAGGAGCACGTCACCACCGGTGCCGGTACGTCCGCCGCGGTGAAGGGCGCGTCCGGGACCGGGGCGGGCGATGCCTGCGGAGCCGGTTCCGCCGACGTCGGCGGCGACCCCGAACGGGCCACGCAACTCGCCCGGCAGCGGGCCGCCGTCGACACCGCCCGGCGCAAGCGGGAGCGCGACGCCGACCCGAACCGCTCCGGGCTGCGCCGCTCGGTGCTCGCCGAGGCGGGTGTCGCCGTCGCGTTGCTCGCCGTCACGACGATGCTGACGTCGACCGAGCCCGGCCGTACCGAGGAGCAGGCCGCGGCGGCCTCCTCGTCCGCGACCGCCGAGGCGAACGCCGCCGGGGCGCTCACCCTGGACATGTCCTTCGACACCGGCGGCGAGGACGGCAAGGGCGTCGTGCGGATCGACCTCGATCCCGCGCGCGCCGGCTCCAACGAGATGCACGTCTACGTGCAGCGGTCCAACGGACGCGCCTTCGACGTCCCCGAGGTGAAGGTCGCCTTCACCCTGGAGTCGCAGGACATCGGGCCGTTGCCCGTCGTCCCCGACCACATCTCCACCGGACACTGGTCGGCGAGCGGGGTGCAGATCCCCATGGCCGGCGAATGGAAGGTCGCCGTGACCGTGCGCACCTCCGACATCGACCAGGCGACCGTCTCCAAGAACGCGCAGATCGGCTGAACCCCACCATGACCGACCAGTCCCTCCCCCAGGCCCGCACGCAGGCGGGCGCCGCCGCCCCTGACGCGGGCGCCACCGGGAGCCCGGCCACGGGCGGGCTCTCGCGACGCCGGCTGCTCGGGACCGCCGGGGCGACCGGTCTGGTGCTCGGCGCGGCCGGCGGGGCGACCGGATACGCCGCCCGTCCGGCCGGGGCGGCCCCGCTCAGTTCGCTCGGGGCGGGGGAGGTGATGTTTCACGGGAAACATCAGCCCGGCATCGTGCAGCGACTCCAGGCGCGCGGTCACCTCGTCGCCTTCGACCTGGTGGCGGGCGCCGGGCGCAAGGAGGCGGCGGCGCTGCTGCGCCGCTGGTCGGAGACGGCCCGGCGGCTGATGGCGGGTGAGGCCGCCCGGCAGGACGACACGGGGGTCGCCCTGGACGCCGGACCGTCCTCCCTGACGATCACCTTCGGTTTCGGGCACAGCTTCTTCGCCCGGACCGGACTCGAGAAGCAGCGCCCGGTCGCGCTTGATCCGCTGCCCGAGTTCTCCTCCGACCGACTGGACAAGGCACGCGGCAACGGCGACCTGTGGGTGCAGATCGGCGCCGACGACGCGCTGGTCGCCTTCCACGCGCTGCGGGCCGTCCAGAAGGACGCGGGCCGGGCCGCACGGGTCCGCTGGCAGATGAACGGCTTCAACCGGTCTCCCGGCGCCACCGCACACCCCATGACGGCACGCAACCTCATGGGCCAGGTGGACGGCACCCGCAACCCGAAGCCGGCGGACGCCGACTTCGACCGGCGGATCTTCGTCCCGGAGTCCGGCTCGCAGGACCCGGCGTGGATGGCGAACGGCTCCTACGCCGTCGTACGCCGCATCCGGATGCTGCTCGACGACTGGGAACAGCTCTCCGTCAAGGAGCAGGAGGACGTCATCGGGCGCCGCAAGGCCGACGGTGCCCCGCTGACCGGCGGCACCGAGACGACCGAGATGGACCTGGAGAAGACGGACCGGGCGGGGAACCTGGTCGTGCCGCTCAACGCCCACGCGCGCATCACCCGGCCCGACCAGAACGGCGGGGCCGCGATCCTGCGCCGGCCGTTCTCCTACCACGACGGCATCGACGCGGACGGGGTGCCGGACGCCGGTCTGCTCTTCATCTGCTGGCAGGCCGACCCGCTGCGCGGCTTCGTCCCCCTCCAGCGCAAGCTCGACCGGGGCGACGCGCTGTCGCGGTACGTCCGGCACGAGGCGAGCGGACTGTTCGCGGTGCCGGGCGGGGCGGCCGAGGGGGAGTACGTGGGGCAGCGGCTGCTGGAGGGGTGAGGACGAGCCGGAGGCCGGGTCGCCCCCGGCGGCCGGGGGCGGCGACCGGCGGTGCGCGCGTCGCCCGCGCGGGTGGCCGGGGCCGGAAGGCGCACGCCCCGTTTCGCCAGGCCCATTAGGGTGATGTCATGCCAGCGAGCTATGCCTATCTGGGCCCCGAGGGCACCTTCACCGAGGTCGCCCTGCGCACGCTTCCCGAGGCCGCGACCCGGGAGCTGATCCCGTACGTGTCCGTGCAGTCCGCGCTCGACGCCGTGCGCGCCGGCGAGGCGGAGGCCGCGTTCGTGCCGATCGAGAACTCCGTGGAAGGCGGCATCACGACCACGCTCGACGAGCTGGTCGCGGGCGCACCGCTGACGATCTACCGCGAGGTGCTGCTGTCGATCACCTTCGCGCTGCTGGTCAGGCCGGGCACCGAGCTGTCGGACATCAAGACGGTCTCCGCTCATCCGGCGGCGCAGCCCCAGGTGCGCAACTGGCTGAGGAACAACCTCCCGGACGCCCACTGGGAGTCCGCCGCGTCGAACGCGGACGCCGCGCGTCTGGTCCAGGAGGGCCAGTACGACGCCGCCTTCGCCGGTGAGTTCGCCGCCGCCCGGTACGGCCTGGTGGCGCTGGAGACGGAGATCCACGACGCGGAGAACGCGCAGACCCGATTCGTGCTGGTCGGCCGGCCCGCCCGGCCCGCCGCGCCGACCGGAGCGGACAAGACGTCGGTGGTGCTGTGGCAGCGGGACGACCATCCCGGTGGGCTGCGGGACCTGCTCGGCGAGTTCGCCACCCGCGGGATCAACCTGATGCTGCTCCAGTCCCGTCCGACGGGCGCGGGCATCGGCAACTACTGCTTCTGCATCGACGCCGAGGGGCACATCTCCGACCGCCGGGTCGCGGAGGCCCTGATGGGGCTGAAGCGGATCTGTCTGCAGGTGCGGTTCCTGGGCTCGTATCCGCGGGCGGACCTGCGGCCCTCGGACGTGGAGCCGCCGCGCCTGGGGACATCGGACGAGGAGTTCGTGGCGGCGGCGGACTGGGTGGCGCGCTGCCAGGACGGGCGGTTCTGAGCGGCGCCGGTCCTGAGCCGGCCGCAGGCCCCCGTCTGCTCTCGGCCGGTCCTACCTGCTGATCGTCGTTATCCACAGAAGTTTTCCACAGGTCCGCATCTCGACCTGGGGACAAGTCGACAGGCAAGGGTGAGTCTGTCGACAAATCGGTCCTCAGCGCCCTTCTGCGTCCACCTTCGCGCACATCACCCTTCGTCCACCCCTTCCCCTTGCGCCACCCTTTGGGGCGACCACTATCCCCCCAAAGGTGCGGGTGGGGCGGGTTTGTCCTGGGAATCCTCAATAAGATCACCATCTTACGGAGTGATCAATTCCGGCATCCACAGTTCTTCCACACACCCTGTGGATAACTTTTCGGAGCCTGGCGGTCCCTGTGGACAAGAACCCTCCAAGTCCCGCTGCCCGCAAGGGAATCCGGTCAACGGACCGCCCCGCAAGTGCTTCTTCCAGGGAGCCGGGCGCACTTCATTGACACGGCTCGCAATCCCCTCATAACGCGACGTAAGACGTGTATCGGAATAGTGAGTCGTGGGCGCGTACCGTGCCCCGGTAGCCTGGGGCACGTGATTGACCTTCGCCTGCTCCGTGAGGACCCCGACCGAGTGCGCGCCTCGCAGCGCGCCCGTGGAGAGGACGTCGCGCTCGTCGACTCCCTCCTGTCCGCCGACGAGCGGCGCAGGTCGTCCGGCGTCCGCTTCGACGAACTCCGCGCCGAGCAGAAGCAGCTCGGCAAGCTCATCCCCAAGGCGTCCGGGGACGAGAAGGCGGAGCTGCTGAAGAAGGCCGGCCAGCTGGCCGCCGACGTCAAGGCCGCCGACGCCGAGCGCGACGCCGCCGACGCCGAGACCCAGGAGCTGCTGGCCCGGCTCAGCAACCTGGTGCACCCCGACGTCCCGGTCGGTGGCGAGGAGGACTTCGTCACGCTGGAGACCCACGGCGAGATCCGCGACTTCGCCGCCGAGGGCTTCGAGCCGAAGGACCACCTGGAGCTCGGCTCCCTGCTCGGCGCGATCGACGTCGAGCGCGGCGCCAAGGTCTCCGGCTCCCGCTTCTACTTCCTCACCGGCGTCGGCGCCCTCCTGGAGTTCGCCCTGGTGAACGCGGCGATCGCCCAGGCCACGGCGGCCGGCTTCACGCCGATGGTGACGCCCGCGCTGGTGCGTCCCGAGTCCATGGCCGGCACCGGCTACCTGGGGCAGGACGCCGAAGGCGTCTACTACCTGGAGAAGGACAACCTCTACCTGGTGGGCACCTCCGAGGTCTCCATCGCCTCCTACCACCGCGACGAGATCCTCGACGCCGACAAGCTGCCCCTGCGCTACGCGGGCTTCTCGCCCTGCTTCCGCCGCGAGGCCGGTTCGCACGGCAAGGACACCCGGGGCATCTTCCGCGTGCACCAGTTCGACAAGGTGGAGATGTTCTCCTTCGTCGACCCGGCGGACAGCCAGGCCGAGCACCGGCGCCTGCTGGAGTGGGAGAAGCAGTGGCTGACGTCGCTGGAGCTGCCGTTCCGCGTCATCGACGTCGCCTCGGGCGACCTGGGCTCCTCGGCGGCCCGCAAGTTCGACTGCGAGGCGTGGATCCCGACGCAGGGCAAGTACCGCGAGCTGACGTCCACCTCGGACTGCGGCGAGTTCCAGTCCCGCCGCCTGTCGATCCGGCTCCGTGACGGCAAGCAGATCAGGCCGCTGGCCACGCTCAACGGCACCCTGTGCGCCGTCCCGCGCACGATCGTGGCCCTGCTGGAGAACCACCAGCAGGCCGACGGCTCCGTCCGGGTCCCCGAGATCCTGCGCCCCTACCTGGGCGGCCGCGAGGTCCTGGAGCCGGTGGCCAAGTGAGCGGCACCGCCTGCGCCGACGACACCGAGGGCGTCGCGGCCGGTCTCCGGGCCGGCCGCGACGGTCTGCCGTACAAGCTGATCGCCACCGATCTGGACGGGACGCTGCTGCGCTCCGACGAATCGGTCTCGCGGCGCACCCGCGACGCGCTCGCCGCGGCCACCGAGGCGGGCGCCGCGCACCTCGTCGTCACCGGCCGCGCGGTCCCCTGGACCCGGCACATCCTGGATGACCTGGGGTACCAGGGCCTCGCGGTGTGCGGGCAGGGCGCGCAGGTGTACCACGCCGGAGAGCACCGCCTGCTGACGTCCGTGACGCTGGACCGGCAGCTCGGGGGTGTCGCGCTGGCCAAGATCGAGGCCGAGGTCGGCCCGCTGTACCTGGCGGCGAGCCGCGACGGCCTGGACGGGGAGGTGCTGGTCGGCCCGGGCTACGCGCTGACGGGCGCGCTGCCCTCGACGCCGCTCACGGACGCGTCCGACCTGTGGAGCGCCCCGCTGAACAAGATCTACATACAGCACCCCGAGCTGTCGGACGACGAGTTGGCCGAGGCGGCCCGCCGGGCGGCGGGCGGCTTCGTCACGGTGGCGATGGCCGGTGAGGGCATCGTGGAGCTGCTGCCCCTGGGGCTGTCCAAGGCGACCGGGCTGTCCCTGGCGGCCCGTCGGCTGGGTGTGAAGGCCGCGGACACCATCGCCTTCGGCGACATGCCGAACGACATCCCGATGTTCGCGTGGGCCGCGCACGGCGTGGCCATGGCCAACGCCCATGCGGAGCTCAAGGCGGTCGCGGACGAGGTGACGGCCTCCAACGAGGAGGACGGCATCGCGGTCGTCCTGGAGCGTCTGCTGGGCTGAGCCCGGTACCGGATCCTGCCGGGCACCGGTGGCCCGTAGCGGTTCCTGCGGAGGATGCACGGATCGAACGTGCGCGGGGTCTCCCCCGACCACGGCTCAGCGAGCCGGTGCCTTGCCACTCGGCCAATCCTCCGGGTGGGCGGCCCACGCGAGAGCGACATCGCGTGCTCGAAGCGGCCGCCCCGGGCGGCTCCCGTACGGAAGCGGGCTCGACGGTGGGGTGACTACACCGGAACCCGCCGCGGGCCGCCCTGACGGGAGCTGAACGGACTGTCGTGCAGGGACATCGCTCAGCTCCTCTCCCGGACGGTGGCGCCGGACCCGGCCGGCGTCCTCGGCACGACCATGGTGCCGGGACGCCGACCAGGGCGCCACCGAATAAGCCGCGGGATGCGCTCACTCCTCGCCGGCGAGGGTCAGGGAGCGCAGCTTCTGGCCCGCGTACCAGGTGGCCAGCACGGTCACCAGCGCCAGCAGCACCGTGGCCGTCGTCAGGCCGACGTCCGAGGTGACCATCTCGCCGCCGGCGACCTTCTCCGCCACCGCCAATGACCACTGCTGGACGCTCAGGGTGCGCGCGCCCGGCACCAGGGAACCGAACAGCGCCTCCCAGACGAGCGCGTACACGAGGCCGAAGACCACGGCGTGCCGGGAGACCGTGCCGAGGAGCAGGAACAGCGCGGCGTAGGCGATGGAGGCGACGAGCGCGGCCACCGTGTACGCGACGGCGATCTGCTGGCCGTTGCCGTTGAGGATGAAGCCCGCGATGAACGTCGGCAGGGCCGAGAACACCATCGTCACGGCGATCGCCACGATCAGCTTGGTGAAGATGATCGTGGGCCGCTTCACCGGCTTGGACAGCAGGTACACCACCGAGCCGTCGTCGATCTCCGGGCCGATGGCGCCGGTGCCGGCGATCACGCCGATGATCGGCACCATGGTGGCGAGCGCGAGCCCGCCCAGCAGGTCGGACGCGGTCTGGTCGTCCGCTCCCGCGAGACCGCGGACGGCCACGGCGATCACGATGAGCAGGAGCGGCAGCGCACCCAGGATGAGGGCCCGGCGCCGGCCGAGCAGGGCTCGATAGGTGAGCCGGGCGACTGTGGGGTCGTACATCTTGGCCTCCTACGCCGCGACCAGATACGAGAAGACGGACTCGAGGGACTCGTCGGACGGCGAGACCGTGAGCAGGCGGATGCCGTGGTCGCGCGCCACCCTGGGCAGCAGGGCGGTGAACCGGCCGAAGTCGACGGCCTGGATGTGCAGCGCGCCCTCGGTCAGATCCACCTCGATACCGGACGTCGACGGGTCGGCGATCAGCGCGGCCGCGAGGGTGCGGTCGTCGCTGGAGCGCACCAGGTAGCGGTGCGGGCGGTCGGTCATCAGGCGGCGGATCTTGCGGAAGTCGCCGCTCGCGGCGTGCCGTCCGGCCACCACGACCTCGATGTGCCAGGCGAGCTGCTCGACCTCTTCGAGGATGTGGGAGGAGAACAGCACGGTGCGGCCCTCGTCGCCCATGCGGCGCAGCAGGTCCATCAGCTGCATGCGCTGTCGGGGGTCCATGCCGTTGAACGGCTCGTCGAGCAGCAGCAGCGAGGGGTCGTGGACGAGGGCGCTCGCCATCTTCACGCGCTGGCGCATGCCCTTGGAGTACGTCTGGATCTTGCGGTCCTGCGCGTACTCCATCTCGACCGTGGCGAGCGCCTTCTGGGCGGCCTTGGCGCCCAGCCCGTGCAGTTCGGCGTTGGCGACGACGAACTCGCGGCCGGTGAGGAAGTCGTACATCGCCTCGCGTTCGGGGACGATGCCGATGTGCCGGTAGATGGCCTCGTTGCGCCAGACCGGCTGCCCGTCGAGGATGACGGTGCCGTTGGAGGGGGCGAGGAAGCCGCCCATCATGTTGATGAGGGTGGACTTTCCGGCGCCGTTCGGGCCGAGGAGGCCGGTGACGCCGGGGCCGATCGTCATGGTGATGTCGTTGACGGCGACCACGTTGCCGAACCAGCGGGAGACGTGGTCGATCTGGAGCGTGGTCACAGTCCCACCTTCTTGTAGCGGCGCAACAGGAGGCCGTAGCTGGCGGCGATCAGGCCGAGGACGACGACGACGTAGACGACGCCCTCCCCGGTGCCGGGGCCGACCCCGCCCGGGAACGCCGAGCTCGCGCCCAGGAAGGCGGACTGCACGCCGTCGATGAGCGTGACGGGCGAGAACAGCCCGATCCAGGCGATGGCCCCGCTCTTGCCGCCCTCGCCGAGGCTCTGGGCGTCGGCGATGGCCTGGAGCGTGGAGACCGCGCCGTAGGAGATGGTCATGACGGCGATCACGGCGGCGATGCCGAAGCCGCGGCGCGGGGTGACCGACGCGATGACCAGGCCGATGCCGGCGAACAGCAGCGAGAGCAGTGCCACGGAGACCAGCCCCTGCGCGAATCCCTTGGTCTGGTCGGCGAAGTCGAGCTTGGCCAGGAGCGCGCCCGCATAGAGCACGATCAGCGGGGCGCCGGTCAGCAGGAACAGCGCGGAGGCCAGCGCCGCGAACTTGGCCCGGACGTAGTCGGCGGTCTCGATGGGCCGCGAGAAGTACAGCGGCACGGTCTTGAAGCGCAGGTCGCGGGAGACGGACTGGGGTGCCTGCGAGGCGACGTACAGGCTGATCACGGCCTGCATGATGATCGCGTAGCGCGTGTAGTCGACCGGCAGGTCCTTGGCCTTGGTGGCGACCGCGACGGCGACCATGATGGCCGCGGGCACGCACATCACCACGAACAGCAGCATCGGCAGCACCTTGGACTTCACCGAGCGGCCGAGGCCGTAGGCGCCGCGCAGGGACTGCGAGTACAGCGAGCGGGTGGCGTACGAGCGGCCGAGGCGCGGGCCGTCGTAGCTGCGGTAGCCGATGTTGTGGATCCGGGTCTGGTCACCCGGCTGCGGGGCCGGTGTCCGCATGGGCTGCTCAACCGCCATGGCCGACCGCCTCCTTCCGCTGTGCGCCGGCGCCCTGGTCGCCGTCCTGGAAGACCTCGGAGATGTGGTGCCGGCGCTGCTCCATGCGGACCAGGCCGAGACCGAGGTCGGCGACCACGTCACGCACCAGGTCGTACGTCTCCTCGCCCGCCGCGGTGAGCAGCAGGATGTGCCCGGCGCCGGGGAGGCCGCCGCTGCCGTCGAGGACGTCGACCCCGCGCGCGTGGAGCGCGTCGCGCACCGCGCGGGTGCCGTCGGGGTGCTCGTCGCTGTCGGTGACCTCGATGGCGAGGGTGGTGGTGGTCTGGGTGAAGTCGGTGGTGGAGCTGGAGCGCAGGAGCTTGCCGCCGTCGATGACGACGACGTGGTCGCAGGTGCGTTCCAGCTCGCCCAGCAGGTGGGACGTGACCAGGACCGAGATGCCGAAGTCGGTGTGGATGCGCCGGATCAGCCCGAGCATCTCGTCGCGGCCGACCGGGTCGAGGCCGTTGGTCGGCTCGTCGAGGAAGACCAGCTGCGGGTCGTGCACGAGTGCCTGTGCGAGCTTGACGCGCTGCTTCATGCCCGTCGAGTAGCCGCCGATGGGGCGGTAGCGCTCCTCGTACAGGCCGACGTGGCGCAGGGTGTCGGCGGTGCGCTCGCGCGCGGCGGTCGGCGGCAGGCCGGACATGCGGGCCATGTGCACGACGAACTCGGTGGCCGACACATCGGGCGGCAGGCAGTCGTGCTCGGGCATGTAGCCGACACGCTCGCGGATGGCGGCGCCCTTGGTCGCGACGTCGAGTCCGAGCACTTCGGCACGGCCCTCGGTCGCGGGGGACAGACCCAGCAGGATCTTGATCATGGTGGACTTGCCGGCTCCATTGGCCCCGACGAGTCCGGTCACCCCGGGCCCGATGTCCATGGTCAGCCGGTCAAGCGCGGTCACCCGGGGGAACCGCTTGCTCAGGCTTTCGGTCGCGATCACTGTCACACCACGAAGGTAGTGACCCGCACCACGCCGGTCGTCACCCCGCAGAGCTGTTTCGGGGTCAGACTCCAGGACTACGCGGCCCTGGGGATCACCCTGAGGTCGAATGCCCCGAGCCCTGATTTTCCCCAAGGCGCGGCTTTTCCACAGGCTCGGGCGGCGCTATTGACGCGATCTCCAACAGGTGTCAGATTCGCGGGTGTCACGTTACGGGCACGTACGGCGACCGGGACCACCGTGTGCGTTCCCGCCGGGCTCGCGGGGGCATGCGGACCGGAGGACGATCTGCCGCGGGTGCGGCGCGGGGCGGAGGAGAAGTGACCCTTCAGGACGCGCGTGAGCGCCGGGTGGCGACCGGCGGGGTCGAGCTGTGCGTCGCCGAGCTCGGCGACCCCGCCCGGCCGACGGTGGTCCTCGTGCACGGCTACCCGGACAGCAAGGAGGTGTGGTCCGAGGTCGCCGTGCGGCTCGCCGAGCGCTTCCACGTCGTGCTGTACGACGTCCGGGGCCACGGCCGGTCCACGGCGCCGCGTCCGCTGCGCGGCGGGTTCACGCTGGAGAAGCTGACGGACGACTTCCTGGCCGTCGTGGACGCGGTGAGCCCGGACCGGCCCGTGCATCTGGTGGGGCACGACTGGGGCTCGGTGCAGGGCTGGGAGTTCGCCACCGTCGGGCGCACCGAGGGCCGCATCGCGTCGTTCACCTCGATGTCGGGGCCGTCCCTGGACCACTTCGGCCACTGGATCGACCGGCGTCTGCGCCGTCCCACCCCGCGCCGGCTCGCGCAGCTGCTCGGGCAGGGCGCCAAGTCCTGGTACGTGTACGCGCTGCACACACCGGTGCTGCCCGAGCTGGCCTGGCGCGGTCCCCTCGGCAGGCGCTGGCCGCGCATGCTGGAGCGCTTGGAGAAGGTCTCCGGCGACGGCTACCCGACCCCGTCGCTGCCGTCCGACGCGGCCCACGGGGCGTGGCTGTACCGGGACAACGTACGGGCGCGGCTGCGCCGCCCGCGCGAGGACGCCTACGCGCACGTGCCCGTGCAGCTCATCACGCCCCTCGGGGACGCCTTCCTGTCGGAGCGGCTGTACGACGGCCTCGAGGAGTGGGTGCCGCGGCTGACCCGGCGCACCCTGGACGCCCGGCACTGGATACCGCGCACCCGCCCCGACCGGCTGGCCGGCTGGATCACGGAGTTCGTGACGTCGGTGGAGGACGGACGGCCCAAGGAGGTGCCGGCGACCGGCCGGCACGCCGACCGCTTCGGCGGGCAGCTCGTGCTGGTCACCGGCGCGGGCAGCGGCATCGGGCGGGCGACGGCGCTCGCGTTCGCCGAGGCCGGCGCGCGCGTGGTGGCCGTGGACCGGGACGCCGAGTCCGCCGCGGCGACCGCCGAGACGGCCCGGCTGATGGGCGCGCCCGCGTCCTGGGCGGAGACGGCCGACGTCTCCGACGGGCCGGCCATGGAGAAGCTGGCCGCGAAGGTCGCCGCCGAGTACGGCGTGGTGGACATCCTGGTGAACAACGCCGGGATCGGGCTGGCGGGCTCCTTCTTCGACACGACCCCCGAGGACTGGAAGCGAGTCCTGGACGTCAATCTGTGGGGCGTCATCCACGGCTGCCGGCTGTTCGGGAAGCAGATGGCCGAGCGGGGGCAGGGCGGCCACATCGTCAACGTCGCCTCCGCCGCCGCCTACCAGCCGTCGGGGGCGCTGCCCGCCTACAGCACCTCCAAGGCGGCCGTGCTGATGCTCAGCGAGTGCCTGCGCGCGGAGCTGTCGGGACAGGACATCGGCGTGACGGCGATCTGCCCGGGGTTCGTGAACACGCCGATCACCTCGACCGCGCGCTTCGCCGGGGTGGACGCCGAGGAGGAGCAGCGCCTCCGGAAGAGATCGGCGCGCTGGTACGGCCTGCGCAACTACCCGGCGGAGAAGGTCGCGGACGCGATCCTGCGGGCGGTGGTGCGGGGTGACGCGGTGGTCCCGGTGACGCCGAAGGCCCGAGGGGCGTATCTGCTGGCGCGGTTCGCCCCGAGGGCGCTGCGCAGGATCGCGCGTGTGAAACCGCGGCTGTAGGCGGGTGGCCGGTTCCGCTTCCCGGCACCCGCGGGCCGGGCGGCTGTTTCTCCACAGCTTCGTTCAATTCCGCTGTGGATAACCGCACTTGGTTGTGGACCAAACCTCCTGCGCGAAATCGTTCGCGTGATTCGTCTCGTTCCCGGCACGCTGGTGGGCATGGACGAAAGACGCACCGTGAAGGTGTCCAAGTATCTGTCGAAGCATCTGCGCCACCAGCCGCAGCGGATCGGCCTCACGCTGGACGAGGGCGGCTGGGTGGAGATCGACACGCTGATCGCCGCCGCGAGGGCGCACGGCTTCCCCTTCACCCGCGAAGAGCTGGACCACGTCGTGGCGGCCAACGACAAGAAGCGCTTCGCCGTGGACGGCACCCGCATCCGCGCCAGCCAGGGACACAGCGTCGAGGTCGACCTGGGACTGCCCGCGGCGACTCCGCCGCCGTACCTCTACCACGGCACCGTGGCCGCCCATCTGGACGCGATCCGCGCCGAGGGGCTGCGGCCCATGAACCGGCACGACGTCCACCTGTCGCCCGACCGCGACACCGCGACCCGCGTCGGCGCCCGGCGCGGCCGCCCGGTCGTGCTCTCCGTGGACACCGGCGCGATGCACCGCGATGGGCACGTCTTCCACGTCAGCGCCAACGGGGTCTGGCTGACGAAGGCCGTGCCGCCGGAGTACCTGCGGTTCCCCGAGGCACACTGACCCTGACCAGCCTCCGCGCGACCGGCGTGAGCGTGTGGCGCTGTCTGGACGACGACGCGCTGGTCACCGTCGAGGGCGTCGACTGCCCGGACGTCGGCCCGCGACGACGTGCCCGCCATCGTGCCGTCCCTCTACGACGGCCTCGCCCAGGTCCGGGCCCGCCGCTTCCCGCCCCCGACCGCTTCCTGATCGTGGCCCTGCCCGGCGACCGACCGCACCGGGAGCTCAGGCCGCCGTTCGACCGCACTCCGTGGCTGAGCGCGCGCGTGCGGTGACCGTTTCACGTGAAATCGGTGCGGCCGCATACGCTCGACGCATGAGTCTGCGCCTGAGCACCGTGATCCTCCCGTACCGCCGCTGGTCCGAGGGGGGCCGCGAGGCATGGCAGCGGGCGGAGCAGCTCGGCTTCCACGCGGCCTACACCTACGACCATCTGTCCTGGCGCAGCTTCCGGGACGGGCCGTGGTTCGGCGCCGTGCCCACGCTGACCGCCGCCGCGGCCGTCACCGACCGGCTCCGGCTGGGCACGCTGGTGACCTCGCCGAACTTCCGGCACCCGGTGACCCTCGCCAAGGAGCTGATCTCCCTCGACGACCTCTCGGGCGGCCGGGTCACCCTCGGGGTGGGCGCCGGCGGCACCGGCTTCGACGCCACCGCGCTGGGCCAGGACCCTTGGACCCCGCGTGAGCGCGCCGACCGGTTCGCCGAGTTCGTCGGGCTGCTGGACCGGCTGCTCACCGAGGACTCGGTGTCGTACCGGGGCGAGTTCTACTCGGCGCACGAGGCCCGCAACATCCCCGGTTGTGTGCAGCGCCCCCGGCTGCCCTTCGCGGTGGCCGCGACCGGGCCGCGCGGACTGAAGCTGGCGGCGCGGTACGGGCAGGCGTGGGTCACCACGGGCGATCCGAAGCTTTACGAGCACGGCACTCCCGAACAGTCGGTTCAGGCCATTCGCCGGCAGATCGAGAAGCTGGGCGACGCGTGCGCGGAGGCCGGCCGGGACCCGGGCGGGCTCGACAAGGTGCTGCTGACCGGGTTCACCCCTGACCGGGCACGTCCGCTGGAGTCGCTGGACGCGTTCGTGGACTTCGCGGGCCGCCACCAGGAGCTGGGATTCACGGAGATCGTGGTGCACTGGCCGATCCCGGACTCGGACTTCGCGGCCGACGTGAAGGTCTTCGAGCAGATCGCCATGGAGGCGGAGGCCCAGCTCCGGTGAGGCCGGGCGACCAGGGCGGACGGCCGGGCGACGGTGCGGGTGCGGGCGGTCCAGCCGGTGCCCGCGGGGACGGTATCTCCTCAGGTACCGCATCAGATGTGCGGACTCCTGCACGGGCGTGCAGGCATATGCGGGAGGATGACCAGGTGACCTCAGCGACTCGGCAGCCCCAGAACCCGGCGTCCCCCGCGCTCTCGACCCCGCTCGGGCAGGACGGCAGGCCCGTCGTCCGCCCGCGGCTCATCGCCACCGATCTGGACGGCACGCTGCTGCGGGACGACAAGTCGGTCTCCCCGCGCACGGTCGCCGCGCTGGCCGCCGCCGAGAAGGCGGGCGTCGAGGTGTTCTTCGTGACCGGCCGCCCCGCGCGCTGGATGGACGTCGTCAGCGACCACGTCCACGGTCACGGCCTGGCGATCTGCGGTAACGGCGCCGCCGTGGTCGACCTGCACGGCGGTCCCGGCACCCACCGGTTCGTGAAGGTCCGCGAGCTGGCCCGGGAGAACGCGCTGGACGCCGTACGGCTGCTGCGGGACGCGGCGCCGGGCACGGTCTACGCGGTCGAGCAGACGTACGGCTTCCACCAGGAGCCGGACTACCCCAAGCTGCACATGGAGACCCCGGACGAGCTGGCCCCGGCCGAGGACATCCTGGCGCCGGACGGGCCCGGTGCCGCCGAGCCGGTGCTGAAGATCCTCGCCTACCACCCCACGCTGGACCCCGACGCCTTCCTGACCCTCGCCCGGGTCGCGATCGGGGACCGGGCCCGTGTCACCCGCTCCAGCCCCAGCGCCCTGCTGGAGATCAGCGGCCCCGACGTCTCCAAGGCCAGCACCCTCGCGCTGTGCTGCGCCGAGCGCGGTATCTCGCACGAGGAGGTCGTCGCCTTCGGGGACATGCCGAACGACGTCGAGATGCTGACCTGGGCGGGCCGCTCCTACGCGATGGGCAACGCGCACCCGGACGTGATCGCCGCCGCCTCCGGCCGGACCGTCGCCAACAACGAGGACGGCGTCGCCGTCGTCATCGAGCAGCTGCTGGCGGAACACGCCTGACGCGCTAGCCGAGCCGCACGCCCCGTTCCCGCAGCCAGGGCACCGGGTCCACCGCCGACCCCAGCTCCGGGGTGATCCGCACCTCGAAGTGCAGGTGCGGTCCAGTGGAGTTGCCGGTGGTGCCCGACTGCCCGATCCACTGGCCCGCGTCGACGCGTTCGCCCTGGTCGACCGCGACGGAGGCCAGGTGCGCGTACTGCGTGTAGTAGCCGTCGGTGTGCAGGACGACGACCTCCATGCCGAAGGCCCCGCCGCACGACACCTTGACCACCCGGCCGTCCGCGACCGACCGGACGGAGGTGCCGATCGGCACGGCGAAGTCCTGCCCGGTGTGCCGGTGGGCCCACCGCTGCCCGCCGCTGCCGAAGGACGCCGACAGGGCGTAGGACTCGACTGGGGTGACCCACGCGGTGGAGAGCTTCTTCCGCTTCTGGTCGAGCCGCACGGCGCCGGGGCAGGACCCGGCCGCCACGGCGGCGTCCGCCTGCCCCTGCAACTCCCACCGCGCCTCGTCCAGGGTGCGCTCCACCGTCTTCTTCAGCTCGGCGAGTTCGGTGTTGCGCTTCTCCAGCCCCTCCCACGCGGCGGCGGCCCTGGCCGCGTCCTTCATCAGCCGGTGCTCGGCGCGCCGGCTCTTCTCGATGGCGTTGTTCACGGCCAGGTTGGTCTGCGAGAACACGTGCTGACCGCGCATCAGCTCCTCGGGGCTCGACGCGAGGACGATCTGCGCCGTCAGCGACATCCCGCCGCTGGTGCGGTACTGGGCCCGAGCGATCCGCCCCAGGTCCTGGCGCAGGACACCGAGCTCCCGCCGCTCACGGTCGAGCAGTTTCTCGATCCGCAGGGCCTGGGCGCGGTGTGCCTCGGCCTCCTGCCGTCCGCGTTCGTACCGCTGTGTCGCCAGCGCCGCGTCCTCGTACAGCCGCACCACCTGGGCGCTCAGCCCGAGCGCGCCGGGGCCGTCACCACCCGGGGAGTCCTTGTCGTCGGCGACGGAGACGGCGGGCCGGGACATCAGCAGGACGAGCGCGCACAGCAGCACCGGAACGACCCGGGCACGACGGCGATGTGAACGCATGTCAGCGATCCTGGACCCGCAGCCGCAGCCCGGTCCTGTTCAGGTCCGCCGGCCGGGGGATCCGTTGCTGCGTACGGGGCAGTTCGGACGCCGCCCCCGGCGCTACACCGCTCCCACGAGCAGGTCGGCCGCCGCCTCCCGCTCGGCCAACGCCCGCAGCGGCCCGTCCACGGCCGCCAACTCCGCGTACGGGCCCCGCTGCACCACCCGTCCCGCGTCCAGGACGACGACCTCGTCGACGGCGTCGAGCCCGGCCAGCCGGTGGGTGATGAGCACGGTCGTGCGGCCCCGGGTGGCGGCGAGCAGGTCCTCGGTCAGGGCGTCGGCGGTGGGCAGATCGAGGTGTTCGGCGGGCTCGTCCAGGACGAGGACGGGGAAGTCGGCGAGGAGCGCGCGGGCCAGCGCGAGCCGCTGCCGCTGGCCGCCCGACAGCCGCGCCCCGTGCTCGCCGACGAGCGTGTCCAGGCCGTCGGGCAGCCCGTCGGCCCAGTCGAGCAGCCGGGCCCGCTCCAGCGCGTCCCGCAGGTCGGCCTCCGTGGCGTCCTTCCGGGCCAGCAGCAGGTTCTCCCGCACGGAGCTGTCGAAGAGGTGCGCGTCCTGGGCGCACAGACCGACGAGCCGGCGTACGGCGTCCCCGTCCAGCGCGGCCGCGTCGGCGCCGCCCAGCGTGTACGCGCCGGCGTTCGCGTCCAGGAAGCGCAGCAGCACCTGCGCCAGCGTCGTCTTGCCGGAGCCGGACGGGCCGACGACGGCGACGCGGCGCCCTTCCTCGAGCACGAGGTCGAAGCCGGTGAGCGCGTCCCGTTCCTGGCCCGCGTGGCGTGCGCCGAGGCCGCTGAGCGCGACCGGGAAGGGCGTGGCGGGCGCCTGCCGCGGGGCCCGCGGTTCCCGTACCGGCTCCGGGGCGTCCAGCACCTCGAGGACACGCTCGGCGCTCCTGCCCACCCGCTGCCGGTACTGCACGGCGAGCGGCAGCCCGAGGACGGCCTCGAAGGCGGCCAGCGGTGTGAGGACGACGACGGCCATCGTCACTCCGCCCAGCCGTCCGGCGGCGACCGCCTGGGCGCCCACGAGCGCGGTGGCGGCGACGGTGAGACCGGAGACCAGCGCGGTGAGCCCGTCGCCGAGGGCGGTCGCGGTGGCGGCCCGCGAGGCGATCCGGGTGAGCACGCCGTCCGCCCGGCGGGCCTCGGCGGTACGGCCGGGCAGCGCCCCGGCGACGGTCAGTTCGGCGGTGCCGGTGAGCAGGTCCGTGACGCGGGTGGCGAACACGCCCCGGGCCGGGGCCAGCCGGTGCTCGGCGCGGCGGGCCACGGCGCCCGTGACGAGCGGGACGCCCACACCGGCCGCGAGCAGCCCGGCCGCGAGCACGGCACCGGCCTCGGGCAGCAGCCACGCCGTGAAGCCGACGGCTCCGGCGGAGACGATCACGGCCGCGTCCGCGGGCAGCAGCCAGCGCAGCCAGTAGTCCTGCAGCGCGTCCACGTCCGCCACCAGGCGGGAGAGCAGATCACCGCGCCGGGTGCGGCGCAGCCCGGCGGGCGCCAGGCGCTCCAGCCGTCGGTACACGGCGACCCGGGTGTCGGCGAGCATCCGCAGCACCGCGTCGTGCGACACCAGCCGCTCCGCGTAGCGGAACACGGCCCGTCCGATGCCGAAGGCACGCGTCGCCGTCACCGCCACCATCAGATACAGCACGGGCGGCTGCTGCGAGGCGCGTGAGATGAGCCAGCCGGAGGTGGCCATGAGCCCGACGGCGCTGCCGAGCGCCAGGCTGCCCAGCAGCAGGGCGAGGGCCAGCCGGCCGCGCCGGGGTCCGGACATCGCACGCACCCGGCCGAGGACGCCCCGCCTGAAGGCGGTGTCCCGGGGGGCTTCGGGGGCGGCGGCCCGGGCGGTGGCCGCCGGCAGGGACTGCTCGGCCGGACGGCCGACGGCCGCCTGGTGCGGGCCGCCCGTCCGGGGGGACGTCTCGGGCTCCGCCAGCCGCACGACCCGGTCGGCCACGCCGAGCAGCGCCGGGCGGTGCACCACGAGGAGGACCGTCCGGCCCACGGCGAGCCGGCGCACGGCCTCCACGATCCCGGCCTCGGTGGCCCCGTCCAGAGCCGCCGTGGGCTCGTCGAGCAGCAGCACCGGCCGGTCCGCGAGGAAGGCCCGCGCCAGCGCGAGCCGCTGCCGCTGCCCGGCGGACAGCCCCGCCCCGTCCTCTCCGAGGAGGGTCGCGGCGCCCTGGGGGAGCGCGTCGACGAACTCCAGCGCCCCGGCGTCCCGCAGGGCCTGCCGTACGGCGTCGTCGTCGGCGTCGGGACGGGCCAGCCGGACGTTCTCGGCGACGGTTCCGGCGTACAGGTGCGGGCGCTGCGGCACCCAGGCGACGTGTGCGTGCCACTGCGCCAGGTCGAGTCCTGCGAGGTCGGCTCCCCCGACCAGGACGTGGCCCTCGGTGGGCCGTACGAAGCCCAGCAGGACGTTCAGCAGCGTCGACTTGCCCGCGCCGCTCGGCCCGACCAGGGCCACCGTCTCACCGGGCGCGATCGTGAAGGACGCGCCCGACACGGCGTCCGCGGACCGGCCGGGGTAGCGGACACGGACGCCGTCGAAGGTCACCGCGCCCGACGGGACCTCGGCTCCGCCCGTGGCCGGCGCGGGGGTCTCCAGGACCTCGAAGATCTCCTCGGCGGCGGACAGCCCCTCGGCCGCCGCGTGGTACTGCGTACCCACCTGACGCAGCGGCAGATAGGCCTCGGGGGCCAGCACCAGGACGACCAGGCCGTCGTACAGGTCCATCTCGCCGTGCACGAGCCGCATGCCGATGGTCACGGCGACCAGGGCCACCGACAGCGTCGACAGCAGCTCCAGGGCGAAGGAGGAGATGAAGGCGATCCGCAGCGTCCGCATCGTGGCACGGCGGTACTCGCCGGTGATCCGCTGGATCGACTCGGCCTGTGCCTTGGCCCGGCCGAACACCTTCAGGGTGGGCAGACCCGCGACGACGTCCAGGAAGTGGCCGGACAGCCGCGACAGCAGCTGCCACTGACGGTCCATCCGGGACTGTGTCGCCCAGCCGATCAGCATCATGAAGACGGGGATGAGCGGCAGGGTGCCGACGATGATCGCCGCCGACACCCAGTCCTCGGTCACGATCCGCGCCAGCACCGCCACCGGGACGACGACCGCCAGCCCGAGCTGGGGGAGGTAGCGGGAGAAGTAGTCGTCGAGGGCGTCGACCCCACGGGTGGCCAGGGCGACCAGCGAACCGGTCCGCTGTCCGCCCAGCCAGCCGGGTCCCAGCGCGGTCGCCCGCTCCAGCAGCCGCCCCCGCAGCTCCGACTTCACCGCCGCGCTCGCCCGGTGAGCGGCGAGCTCGGTGAGCCAGGCCACCACCGCACGACCGGCGGCGACCGCCACCAGCAGCGCCAGGGGAATGCGCAGTTCGGCGGCCGGGAGGCCGTGCTGGAAGGCGCCCACCACGATCTCGGCGATGAGCATCGCCTGGGCGATCACCAGACCCGCTCCCACGGCACCGAGCGCGACGACCGCGATCAGGAACAGACGGGTGGCGCGTGCGTACCGCAGGAGACGTGGGTCGATTGGTTTCACGTGAAACACACCTCAGTGCACGGGTTCAGCGATGTGCTGCGTACCGATCCGCTTGCGGAAGACCCAGTAGGTCCAGCCCTGGTAGAGCATGACGAGCGGCGTGGCGATCACCGCGCACCAGGTCATGATCTTCAGGGTGTAGGGGCTCGACGAGGCGTTGGTGACCGTGAGGCTCCACTCGCCGTTCAGCGACGACGGCATGACGTTCGGGAAGAGCGTCAGGAAGAGCATCGCCACGGCGGCCACGATCGTGACGCCGGAGAGGGCGAACGACCACCCCTCGCGCCCCGCCTGGTTGGCCACGAGCGCGGCGACCAGGGAGGCGACGGCCACGACCAGCGCGACCAGGCTCCGCCCGTCCCCGTTCTCGAACTGCGTCCACAGCAGGAAGACCAGGGCCAGCGCGGCGGTCACGAGACCGACCCGCAGGGCCAGGGCACGTGCCCGCTCCCGGATCTCGCCCACGGTCTTGAGGGCCGTGAACACGGCACCGTGGAAGGTGAACAGGGTCAGCGTCACCAGACCGCCGAGCAGGGCGTACGGGTTGAGCAGGTCCAGGACGTCACCGACGTACTCATGCCCTTGGTCGATCTTCACGCCGCGCACGATGTTGCCGAACGCCACGCCCCAGAGGAACGCCGGGAGCAGGGAGCACCAGAAGATCGCCTGCTCCCAGTTGCGCTGCCAGTTCTCCTCGGGCCGCTTTGCCCGGTACTCGAAGGCGACACCCCGGACGATCAGGCAGACCAGGATCAGCAGCAGCGGCAGATAGAAGCCGGAGAAGAGCGTGGCGTACCACTCGGGGAAGGCGGCGAAGGTGGCGCCGCCCGCCGAGAGCAGCCAGACCTCGTTGCCGTCCCAGACGGGACCGATCGTGTTGATCAGCACCCGTCGTTCGGGCCGGTTGCGGGCGAGCAGCTTGGTGAGGACTCCGACCCCGAAGTCGAAGCCCTCCAGGAAGAAGTAGCCGATCCACAGGACGGCGATCAGGACGAACCAGACGTCGTGCAGTTCCATGACTGTGCAGCTCCCTCGGCCTAGTACGAGAAGGCCATCGGCTTGTCGGCGTCCCGGGAGTCGCCGCCGATCTTCGTGGGCGGGTTCAGGTCGGCCTCGGTCAGCTCCGGCGGGCCGGCCTTGATGTACTTGGCGAGGAGCTTGACCTCGACGACCGCGAGGACCGCGTAGAGGGCGGTGAAGACGATCATCGAGGTGAGGACCTCGCCCTGGGAGACACCGGGGGAGACCGCGTCACGGGTGCGCAGGACGCCGTAGACCACCCACGGCTGGCGGCCCATCTCGGTGAAGATCCAGCCCCAGGAGTTGGCGATCAGCGGGAACGCCAGCGTCCAGACCGCGATGCGCCAGTACCAGGTGGCCAGCTTCGGGCTGAGCGCCTTGTGGGGCAGCAGCACCAGAGGGGGCACCTCGTCGTCACCGACCCGCAGGTGCTGCGGCAGCAGGAACTTCTTCCGGGTCAGCCAGAGACCGGCCAGGCCGATCGTGAACGAGGCCATGCCGAAGCCGATCATCCAGCGGAAGCCCCAGTAGGCGACCGGGATGTTGGGCCGGTAGTCGCCCGGCCCGTACTTCTCCTGCTCGGCCTTGTTGATGTCGTTGATGCCCGGGACGTACGAGGTGAAGTCGTCCTTGGCCAGGAAGGACAGCAGGCCCGGGATCTCCACGGCGACCTTGTTGTGGCCCTTGTCGACGTCACCGACGGCGAAGACCGAGAAGGGCGCCGGCCGCTCGCCGTCCCACAGGGCCTCGGCCGCGGCCATCTTCATCGGCTGCTGCTCGTACATGATCTTGCCGAGCACGTCTCCGCTGACGGCGGTCAGCAGACCGCCGATCGCGACGGTGACCAGGCCGAGCCGCAGCGAGGTCTTCATCTCGCGGATGTGCTTCTTGCGCAGGAGATGGAAGGCGGAGATGCCGACCATGAACGCGCCACCGGTGAGGAACGCCGCCGCCAGGGTGTGGAAGGCCTGGGCGAGTGCGGTGTTCTGGGTCAGCACGAGCCAGAAGTCGGTGAGCTCGGCCCGGCCCTTCGCCTCGTTGATCTTGTAGCCGACGGGGTGCTGCATCCAGGAGTTGGCGGCCAGGATGAAGTACGCCGACAGGATGGTGCCGATCGAGACCATCCATATGCAGGCCAGGTGGATCCTCTTCGGCAGCTTGTCCCAGCCGAAGATCCACAGCCCGATGAAGGTGGACTCGAAGAAGAAGGCGATCAGGGCCTCGAACGCGAGGGGAGCGCCGAAGACGTCACCGACGAAGCGTGAGTAGTCGGACCAGTTCATGCCGAACTGGAACTCCTGCACGATGCCCGTGACGACGCCCATCGCGATGTTGATCAGGAAGAGCTTGCCCCAGAACTTCGTCGCCCTGAGGTACTTCTCCTTCTCCGTGCGCACCCAGGCGGTCTGCAGTCCGGCCGTGAGAGCGGCCAGCGAGATCGTCAGCGGGACGAACAGAAAGTGGTAGACGGTGGTGATGCCGAACTGCCATCGCGCCAGCGTCTCCGGCGCCAGAGCCAGGTTCACGTCGCCGCTCCTTACCTACGCTTGTGAAAGCGTTCACATTCACAAGCCATTATGCAGCACGCGTGTTCCCTTTCGTCGGGGGGTCCTGTTACCCGCGGTCAACCCGTGGGCCTGGCCAGGCGCAGCCGCCCGGCCAAGCCCTCCGGCCGCTACTTCTCCTTGCGGAAGCCTTCCGCCACCTTCAGGAAGATGTCGTTCGCCTCGGTCTCCCCGACCGTCACCCGCACACCCTCGCCCGGGAACGGCCGGACCACCACGCCCGCCTGCTCACACGCCTGCGCGAACGCGACCGTGCGCTCCCCCAGCCGCAGCCAGACGAAGTTGGCCTGGGTCTCGGGCACCGTCCAGCCCTGCCCGCGCAGACCGTCGACGACGCGGTTGCGCTCGCACACCAACGAGCCCACGCGGCCGATCAGCGCGTCCTCCGCGCGCAGCGAGGCGATGGCGGCCTCCTGCGCGATCTGGCTGACGCCGAACGGGACCGCCGTCTTGCGCAGGGCGGCCGCGACCGGCTCACGGGCGATGGCGAAGCCGACGCGCAGACCGGCGAGGCCGTACGCCTTGGAGAAGGTCCGCAGGACGCAGACGTTCGGGCGGTCGCGGTAGATCTCCACGCCGTCCGGGACCTCGGGGTCGCGGATGAACTCGCGGTACGCCTCGTCCAGTACCACCAGGACGTCCCGGGGCACCCGGTCGAGGAACCGCTCGAGTTCGGCCCGCTTCACGACCGTGCCGGTCGGGTTGTTCGGGTTGCACACGAAGATCAGCCGGGTGCGGTCGGTGACGGCGTCGGCCATCGCGTCCAGGTCGTGCACGTCGCCCGGCGTCAGCGGCACCTGGACGGGCGTGGCGCCGCTGATCCGCGTGATGATCGGGTACGCCTCGAAGGACCGCCAGGCGTAGACGACCTCGTCGCCGGGTCCCGAGGTGGCCTGGAGGAGCTGCTGGGCGACACCGACCGAGCCCGTGCCGGTGGCCAGGTGCGACACCGGCACCGCGAAGCGCTCGGACAGTTCGTCCATGAGCCCGGTGCACATCATGTCCGGGTAGCGGTTGAACGACGCGGCGCAGGCCGCCACCGTCTCCATCACACCGGGCAGCGGCGGATAAGGGTTCTCGTTGGAGGACAGCTTGTAGGCCACCGGGCCACCGGCCGCGGCGGGCTTGCCCGGCTTGTAGGTGGGGATCCCCTCCAGCTCGGCGCGCAGCTTGGGGCTCGTCTCGCTCACCGCAGTCCTCCTCGCGACCACCGGCGGCCCATCACCACCGCCGGCTCCAATACTCCTCACCTTATGAGGATTCGGCTCCGATGCGTACAGGTGAGACGGTCCGGCTGCCCGACCACCGCGTCGGCATCTCCATCCAGGGCATCGTCGTACGAAGGCGTACGAAACCAGGGGCGCGCCGCACATATATCTATGCGCCGGTAGCTCGCGCCGTGGCGCGCATCCCTCGTGCAGGTGAGTTGAGACCTCTTCGAAACATCGGGCATGGGGCAGGCCCACACCCGCAGACACGTCACGTCCTACTATTGGATCGTTCAACTCTCTTGTTTTCCAAGGGATTTGACCCCGGATGACCATGCAGAAACGTGTCTGTCAACGCGCGCATATGCGTCCGCCCTACCCCACCCGATGAGCCCTACTATCGGCTCGCCATGACAGCAGCAGGGAAGCACCAGGTGAGCCGCGCGGAAACCTCTCGCCGGGGCGGCCGGTCCAGCCGGGCGGGCATCAGAGACGTGGCCGCCGCCGCCGGGGTGTCCATCACGACCGTCTCCGACGCCCTCAACGGCAAGGGCCGGCTCCCCGACGCCACCCGACGCCATGTCCGCGAGGTCGCCGACCGGCTGGGCTACCGCCCGTCGGCCGCCGCCCGCACCCTCCGTACCGGCAAGTCGGGCCTCATCGGCCTGACCGTGACCACATACGGGGATGAACCTTTCACCTTCACGGAGTTCGCGTACTTCGCCGAGATGGCCCGAGCCGCCACCTCGGCCGCGCTCGCCCGCGGCTACGCCCTCGTGATCCTCCCGGCGACCTCGCGCCACGACGTGTGGTCGAACGTCGCCCTGGACGGCACCGTCGTCATCGACCCGTCCGACCAGGACCCGGTCGTCAGCGAGCTGGTGCGGCAGGGACTGCCCGTCGTCTCCGACGGCCGTCCGGCCGGTTCGCTGCCGGTCACCGCCTGGGTCGACAACGACCACGAGGCCGCCGTCCTCGGCATCCTCGACCACCTGGCCGAAGCCGGCGCCCGCCGCATCGGCCTGCTCACCGGCACGACCACGGACACGTACACCCATCTGTCGACCACCGCGTACCTGCGCTGGTGCGAGCGGGTCGGCCAGGACCCCGTGTACGAGGCCTACCCGGCCCACGACCCGTGCGCGGGCGCCGTCGCCGCCGACCGGCTGCTCGCCCGGCCGGACCGGCCCGACGCGGTCTACGGGCTGTTCGACCCGAACGGCACGGATCTGCTCGCCGCCGCCCGTCGCTACGGCCTGCGCGTACCGGACGACCTGCTTCTGGTGTGCTGCAGCGAATCAACGGTGTACGCGAACACCGAGCCGCCCATCACCACGCTCTCCCTCAAGCCGCGCCGCATCGGCACGGCCGTCGTGCAGCTCCTCATCGACGCCATCGAGGGAGTCGACTCGGAGCAGCCGGTCGAGCAGGTGATACCGACGGAGCTGATCGTGCGCACCTCGTCCCAGCGACGCCCGCCGCGCACGACGGTCAGCGCGCCGAGGTCCCCCGAGAACTGATAGAAACACGCCCCAGGCCACGTCGCACACAGGTCCGGGGGCGCGTTCGGGGCGGTTCGTCGAGTAGGCGTTTTCCTGCCCAATCGGGGCGAAAGCCGCACCGGACGGGAGTCCTGTTCCGATTCACCACCCCTGGGTCATCACATGGCGCGAACGGCATTCCTATGATGGGCCCACGACACCGCGGGCCGCTGCGACCAGGCAGTCCGAAGCGGTGCAGCTGCGGCGCGATGGTGGAGGGGTCTGATGACTCAGGGGGCCGGTCAGGGACCCGAGGTGGAGCGGACGGCGACGTTGCGCGACTTCCGGGTGCCCGCTTACGTACACGAGACCGGTCCGTACGCCCACAGCACGCACCCCGGCGAGGTGGTGCCGCCGCCTCCCGCCGAGACCTACCCGGAGACCTACCCCGAGGGTTACACGCCCACCGAGCGGGACCTGCCGGTCATCCAGCGCGGCGACACGGTCCAGGTGCAGGTCGAGCCCGCCTCCGTCCCGGTCCAGCAGTCCGCCGACGGTCCCGGGCCGCTGTTCGTCGTCGGTGACGTGCACGGCTACCTGGACGAGCTGACGGCCGCCCTCCAGGAGAAGGGCCTCGTCGACTCGGCAGGCAGCTGGTGCGCGGGCACCGCCCGGCTGTGGTTCCTCGGCGACTTCACCGACCGCGGCCCCGACGGCATCGGCGTCATCGACCTGGTGATGCGGCTGTCCGCGGAGGCCGCCGCCTCCGGCGGCTACTGCAAGGCCCTCATGGGCAACCACGAGCTGCTGCTGCTCGGCGCCAAGCGGTTCGGCGACACTCCCGTCAACTCGGGCGCGGGCACCGCCACCTTCCAGGCGGCCTGGCTGCTCAACGGCGGGCAGAAGACCGACATGGACCGCCTCCAGGACCACCACCTGCAGTGGATGTCCCGGCTCGACGCCGTCGAGGAGGTGGACGGGCATCTGCTGGTGCACTCCGACACCACCGCCTATCTCGACTACGGCCGGTCCATCGAGGAGGTCAACGACACCGTCCGCGAGACGCTGACCCGCAACGACGCCGACGAGGTCTGGGACCTGTTCCGCAAGTTCACCAAGCGGTTCTCCTTCCGTGACGAGGGCGGCGCACAGGCCGTGCGCTCCCTGCTCGATACGTACGGCGGCACCCGCATCGTTCACGGCCACAGCCCGATTCCGTATCTGCTCGGCGAGGTCGGCTCCGAGGACGGCGAGGACAACTCCGGGCCGCTGGTCGAGGGCCCGCACGTCTACGCGGACGGGCTCGCGATCGCGATGGACGGCGGCGTGACCATGGCCGGAAAGCTGTTGGTCCAGCAACTCCCCCTGGACATCTGACCGTTCTCCGGTGCGCGTCCCCCGGTCACGGGGGGCGCGAAGAGGCGTGGGCCGGGGCCCAATTTTGGCAAACCCCCTGTCACCGTGTGCCGTCGCCGCTCTACCATCGCCTTATCCGTAGCAGGCTCCCCTCCGTTTCTGCCCGACGGCTCGTTGGCATGCGAGCCCCAAGCCCTACGGAGCATCGGGGGATGCACATGAACAGCGTTCCGCAGCACCTGCTCAGCGAGGACCGCCAGGAGTACGAGCGGATCCTCAACGAGGCGCTGCGCTCCGCCCCACACCGCCCGGAACTGGCCGCTGTCGGACAGCGGCTCAACCCCGAACAACTGCGCACCATGGCGCTGAACGCCACCGCGCTCATCACGGCGGCCGCAGCGACCGAGTACCAGCACTACGTGAAGGTCCGTGAGGAACTGCGCCAGCCGGCGCCGTCCAGCCCGTCGTCGTCCCGTGAGACCGGCTCCAGCGAGCCGGGCGGGGGCGCGATGGGACTCGCCACCACCGTCGGAGAGGTCGCCGAGACCGCGGGACCCGGCCTCGTCGCCGTCCTCGCGGTCCTGGCACCCGTCCTCGCCGGCACCGCCGCGGCGATATTCCTGCTCGTGGGATACGTCCTGAAGATGTTCAATCCCGAGCGAGCCTTCGCCCAGACCATGCTCACCACCGGATGGGTGTTCGGTGCCATCGCGGCGGCGGCCATCCTGGTCGCCGCCGTCGGGCTCCTGCTGACCGCCCTGCGCAACCGACCCACCCTCGACGGCGCGCCCTACGGCGCGCTGAGCGAGGAAGTGATCCTGGCCAGGCAGGCCTGGCGGGAGGCCCTGCTGGAACGCGGCATCCTGCCCTTCCTGCGGGAAGCGCTGGCCGACCCCGGCACGACCGCCGCCCTGCACCCCACCTCACCGTCGACTCCGGCGGGCCGGATGCCGAACCTCGGCTACGGCCGCCCCGGGTTCAGCAGCCCGGACGACGGCCCCGCCGGGGGCCACCGCCCGCGCTTCTCGAGCCCGGACTACACCAGCCCGGACTTCGGAGGCCCGGAACACCAGCCGGAGTGACCCCCGGCTTGCGCCCCGCCACACGAGGCCCTCGCAGGGACCTCCTGCGACGGCCCCCGAGGCAGCCTCCTCGGGGGCGGCGCAAGCCGAGCAGCCTGCAGGGGCCGGGTGATCTGTGCTTCGAGAAGGTACCGATCAGTCCGCCAGCGGCAGGTACACCCTGTTGCCCGCCGCCGCGAACTCCTTGGACTTCTGGGCCATGCCCTCCTCGATCTCCTCCTGCGAGCCGCCGTGCCGCCGGCGGATGTCCTGGGAGATCTTCATGGAGCAGAACTTCGGCCCGCACATGGAGCAGAAGTGGGCCGTCTTGGCGGGCTCGGCCGGCAGGGTCTCGTCGTGGAACTCGCGGGCCGTGTCCGGGTCGAGCGCCAGGTTGAACTGGTCCTCCCAGCGGAACTCGAAGCGGGCGTCGGACAGCGCGTCGTCCCACTCCTGCGCCCCGGGGTGGCCCTTGGCGAGGTCCGCGGCGTGCGCGGCGATCTTGTAGGTGATGACGCCGGTCTTGACGTCGTCACGGTTGGGCAGGCCCAGGTGCTCCTTGGGCGTCACGTAGCAGAGCATGGCGGTGCCCCACCAGGCGATCATCGCGGCACCGATGCCGGACGTGATGTGGTCGTACGCCGGCGCGACGTCCGTGGTCAGCGGGCCGAGCGTATAGAACGGAGCTTCATCGCAGATCTCCTGCTGAAGGTCGATGTTCTCCTTGATCTTGTGCATCGGGACGTGACCCGGGCCCTCGATCATGGTCTGTACGTTGAAACGCTTGGCGATGGTGTTGAGTTCCCCGAGCGTCCGCAACTCCGCGAACTGCGCCTCGTCGTTGGCGTCCGCGATCGACCCCGGCCTGAGGCCGTCGCCCAGCGAGTAGGTGACGTCGTAGGCGGCGAGGATCTCGCAGAGCTCCTCGAAGTTCTCGTACAGGAAGCTCTCCTTGTGGTGCGCCAGGCACCACGCGGCCATGATCGAGCCGCCGCGGGAGACGATGCCCGTCTTGCGGTTCGCCGTGAGCGGCACGTACGGCAGGCGCACGCCCGCGTGGACCGTCATGTAGTCCACGCCCTGCTCGGCCTGCTCGACGACCGTGTCCTTGTAGATCTCCCAGGTCAGTTCCTCGGCCTTGCCGTCGACCTTCTCCAGCGCCTGGTAGAGCGGCACCGTGCCGATGGGGACGGGGGAGTTGCGCAGCACCCACTCGCGCGTGGTGTGGATGTTGCGGCCGGTGGAGAGGTCCATGACCGTGTCGGCGCCCCAGCGGGTCGCCCAGGTCATCTTCTCGACCTCCTCCTCGATGGAGGAGGTCACGGCGGAGTTGCCGATGTTGGCGTTGACCTTCACCAGGAACCGCTTGCCGATGATCATCGGCTCGATCTCCGGGTGGTTGACGTTGGCGGGCAGCACCGCCCGGCCCGCGGCGATCTCCGCACGGACCACCTCGGGGTCGACGTTCTCCCGGATCGCCACGAACTCCATCTCGGGGGTGATCTCCCCGCGGCGGGCGTAAGCGAGCTGGGTGACGGCCTGTCCGTCGCGGCTGCGCCGGGGCTGGCGCGGCCGTCCCGGGAACACCGCGTCGAGGTTGCGCAGTCCCCCTCGCGGCGCTGTGTGCTTGATGCCGTCGTCCTCGGGCCGGACGGGCCGGCCCGCGTACTCCTCGGTGTCCCCGCGGGTGACGATCCAGTTCTCCCGCAGCGGGGGCAGCCCGCGGCGGACGTCGGTCTCGGCGGCTGGATCGGTGTACGGGCCCGACGTGTCGTACAGCGTGACCGACTGCCCGTTGGTGAGGTGCACCTGGCGGACCGGCACCCGCAGATCGGGGCGTGAGCCCTCGATGTACGCCTTGTGCCAGCCGATGGACTTTTCGGCCTCCGCGGAGACTTCGCCCTGCAAGGGCGATTCGTCCTGGTTCGAGGCAGGCGTGCGTGCGTCCTTGATGGTCATGAGACCTACTCCCTACGCCGGCATTACCCGGTAACAGGTTCGGCGGTCGACGCAGCGGTATCCGTCTGCCGACGTCTCGTGTGAAACGTCACTCGTGACGAGTGATGTTTCATGTGAAACATCGCTGGGACGGAGGTCAGCGCCCTCTCAGCCCGGTGCTCCGAGCTCCCGCGTGTACAAAGGTGGTTCCACGCTAGCGCCAGTTCGGGCGCGCTGAACAGAGGGCCCTCTCCGTTCTTGCGATGATCGATCGGTGACCACGATGCATGAACCTCCGTACCCGCCGCACGAACCGCGCCGCGGCCAAGGCCCGGGAAACGGCCCCGCGCGGCACAACGACCGTGACGAGCAGCGGGGTTCGGGAGCGCCCGGGGGCGGGCCCGACAGCGGGCACGAACACGGGCAGGGATCCGGGCACGGGCACTCCCACAGCCACTCCCACGGTCCGGCCGCTCCTGTCTCCCGGCATCTGCGCAAGGTCATCGCGGCCGTCCTGATCCCGTTCGCCGCGGCCGTGGTGGTCGGCCTCACGGTGCTCTGGCCGGGCGGTGCCCCGGCGCACGAGCGCACCGGGGTCGGCTTCGACCGACAGACCCAGCAGGCCACGGTCACGAAGGTGGTCGAGCTGAGCTGCAAGGAGGTGGGCGCCGGCGGAGCTCCGCCGGCCGGGGACACCTCCGCCGCGGAAGGCTCCTCCACCGGCGAGGGCTCCTCCGCGGCGCGGGAGGAGAGCGGTACCTGCAAGAAGGCGACGATCCGCGTCGACACGGGGAAGGACAAGGGCCGTACGTTCACGGAGATCGTCCAGCCCGACCAGTCACGGCAGTTGAGCGAAGGTCAGGAGGTCGTGGTCGCCTACGAGCCCTCTGCCCCCAAGGACCTCCAGTACGCCGTCGCCGACGTCAACCGGCGCGTCCCGCTCTCGGTGCTCGCCGGGATCTTCGCCGTCGCCGTCGTGCTCGTCGGACGGCTGCGGGGCGTCATGGCCCTGGTCTCGCTGGCGATCAGCTTCCTGCTGCTCAACTTCTTCATCCTGCCGGCGATCCTGCAGGGCTCGAACCCGCTGGTCGTCGCGGTGGTGGGGGCGAGCGCCATCATGCTGATCGCGCTCTACCTGTGTCACGGCCCGTCGGCGCGTACATCGGTCGCGGTCCTCGGCACCCTCATCTCGCTCCTGCTGATCGGGGTCCTGGGCTCGGTGTTCATCGACTGGGCAGCGCTCACCGGCAACACCGACGACAACACGGGCCTCATCCACGGCCTGTACCCGTCGATCGACATGAGCGGTCTGCTGCTGGCCGGGATCATCATCGGCTCGCTCGGTGTGCTCGACGACGTGACGGTCACCCAGACGTCCGCGGTCTGGGAGCTGCACGAGGCCAATCCGACGATGGGCTGGCGCGGGCTGTACCGGGCGGGCATCCGCATCGGGCGCGACCACATCGCGTCGGTCGTCAACACGCTCGTCCTCGCCTACGCGGGCGCCGCGCTGCCCCTGCTGCTGCTCTTCTCCATCGCCCAGAGCGGCGTCGGCACGGTCGCCAACAGCGAGCTGGTGGCGGAGGAGATCGTGCGGACGCTGGTGGGCTCCATCGGCCTCGTCGCCTCCGTGCCGGTGACGACGGCCCTGGCTGCGCTGGTGGTCTCGGCCGACCGGCCCGAGCCCGGCACGGCGCCCGTGGGGGCCCGGCCGGCCGTGGCGGGCGCCGCACCGGCCGCGGGGCGGGGTGGGCGGGGGCGGCGGCGCAAGCGGTGAGGCAGGACCTCCGAGTCGCCCCCGACCTCCGCTGAAGCGTTACGCCACTGCCGCCCCCAGCTTGTTGTGACGCCTCAGCCCGCGCTCTGCTCCTCCGCGAGGATGCGGTCCAGGGCCTCGTCGAGATACGCGTCGAAGTCGGCGAGCGCCCCCTCCTGCCCGAGCGGCACCAGCTTGTCGGTGCGGTCCAGGAATGCCACGAGCGGTGCGACGGAGGAGCGGAACAGCGCCTGATCCGGGCCGACCTGGAGCCGGATCAGCACGTCGCCCAAGGTGTCGGAGCCGGCCGGCGAGACCCGTACATCGCCCTCGCCGCAGGGCGTGCCCACGCCGTCGACCAGCAGCTCGCGACCGAAGGCCCAGGTGACCGGGGCATCACCGGGCAGATGGAACGTGAGCCGCACGGCATAGGGATCACAGGTCTCGTAGCGCAGTTCCACCGGGATGCGGAAGGAGAGCTCCTCCGAGACGAGAAAGCTCATCATGACCTCTGCCTGTACGGACTCGCGCATCGCCTACCCCGCCGGTTGCCTTCGACTGGCCGGGACGGACCCCGACACTGGTGGAATCTTGCTGAACGTACACGAGAGATCACAAGGAGTGAGTTTTCAGATGCTGATAGAGAGTGCGAGTGACCCCAGGAGCCGGCCGATCTCGACCTGAAGCTGGTGCACCGTCGAGTGCAGCCGGTCGGCCTGGTGGAGGGGGAGGGACAGGGCCATCGTCGCGGCCGTCGTGCCCACCGTGATCGGGATGGCCGCGCACACCGTGCCCAGCGCGTACTCCTGACGTTCGGTCACGGGGGCCATGCGCCCGACCTGGTCCAGACGTCGTAGCAGGCTATGGCTGTCCGCGACCGTGTAGGGCGTGAGGGCACGCACGGGATACCGGTCCAGATGGTCCCGGCGGGCCTCCTCGTCCAGTTGGGAGAGCAGGCACTTGCCGATGGCGTGGGCATGGCCGGTCTCACGGAAGTCGGCCCACTCGTGCACCGCCGGACTGCCCGGGCTGTCGGAGACGCACATGACCTCGATCTCGCCGTCGCGGTACTGGGCGTAGTAAACCGGGGCACCCACCGCGTCACGCCATCGAGCGAGTGCGTCGACCATGGTGCTGCGACGTTTCTGCTGGGCGCTGCTGCTGCTCAGCCGCACGGCGGCGTCACCGAGGAAGAACAGCCCCTTGTCGCGGCGGAGATAGCCCTCGTGCACCAGCGTGCGCAGCAGGTGGTAGGCCGTGGGCAGCGCGAGCCCCGTCTCCCGGGCCAGTTGCTTGGCGGGAGCGCCGTACGCGTGACCCGCGACGCACTCCAGCAGCCGCATGGCGCGCTGTACCGATCCGATGAGGGTCGCGGACGGCGGCTGCTCCGGGGAGGCCGGGGCCGCCTCGGACGCCGGTGACGTCTGCCGTGGGACCTGGGGCACGGAGGAGCGCGGTTGCTCCAGGGGGTGGTGGGTCGGTGAGGGTGGTGCGGTGTCAACCGTGGCCAAGGTCACTCCCGAGGGGCGAGGGGAAGCCCGTGCGGGGGAACACGGGAGGGGTGCACGCCGCTCGCGGGGGCGACCCCGCGATTCACGGAGCCTATTGGCCCGTCACCCCTGACGGCCGCACGGCCGGGAAAACTTCCCTCGCCCGAGGGAACCGGTGGTTCCTGTTACCGCCCACCGGTCCCCCGTGAACGTCACCAGTCGCTGCGCGACGACGAGCTCGACGTGAACTTCCTGACGACATAGATCAGTCCGCCGACCAGGGCCACGAAGACCAGCAGCTTGAAGAGCAGTCCGATCACGAAGCCGACGACGCTGGCTATCAGCCCACCGAACACCACCAGGGCGATGACCGGCACCGCGATCCACTTCACCCACCACGGCAGTCCCGCGAAGATCTCACGCATCGCCCTCGTCCTTACCTCTCCGCCCGTCCAGTGCGGGTCCTGACTGTCGAATCTGCTGATTCCCTGCACTCGATGCTAGGACCGGCAGGTGGTCCGGCGGGGACCTCGCAGCCCTTGTCCTCCCCTGATCGAACCCCTAGGGAACCCCGAGACGCGAGGTCAGCTCTCCGGGGGAGAGAACACCACGAGCACCCTCAGGTCCTCGCTGATGTGGTGGAACTTGTGGGCCACCCCGGCCGGGACGTAGACGACGCTTCCCCGTGCCACGTGGGTGGTCTCCAGGCCGACGGTGATCTGTGCGCGGCCGCTCACGACGAAGTAGACCTCGTCCTGGTTGTGCGGCTGTTGTGGATCGTGCGCGCCCGCGTCGATCGCGTACAGCCCCACCGACATGTTCCGCTCGCGCAGAAACTGCAGGTAGGCACCGTCGTTGGCGGCACGCTCCGCTTCCAGTTCGTCCAGCCGGAAGGCCTTCATCGCAGTCATCCGCCCTTGTCACAGTGCTTTTCGCCGATCTCGTCTGCCACGATCAGACACATGAAGAATTTCGTAGTCAAGACGATCGCCAACGCGGGCGCCCTGGCGGTCGCGGTCTGGCTGATAGATGACATCACCCTGACCGGCGACAGCACGGGCAAGGAGATCGCCACCCTGCTGCTCGTCGCGCTGCTCTTCGGCCTGGTCAACGTCGTCGTGAAGCCGGTCGTGAAGCTGCTCAGCCTGCCGCTTCTCATCCTGACGCTGGGCCTGTTCACCCTCGTCGTCAACGCCCTGATGCTGCTGCTGACCTCGTGGCTCGCCGACAAGGTCGACCTGAGCTTCCACGTCGAGGGCTTCTGGACCGCTGTCCTGGGCGGCCTGATCATCTCGATCGTCTCCTGGGCGCTGAACGTCGTCCTGCCCGACGGTGACTGAGCGCCCCATGACCTACCGCGTCTGCTTCGTCTGCACCGGCAACATCTGCCGCTCCCCGATGGCCGCGTCCGTCTTCCGGGCCCGGATCGAAGAGGCCGGGCTGGACGGCCTGGTCGAGGTCGACAGTGCCGGCACCGGCGGCTGGCACGAGGGCGACCCGGCCGACCCGCGCACCGTCTCCGTCCTCGAGGAGCACGGCTACGACAGCGAGCACACCGCCCGGCAGTTCCGGACCTCCTGGTTCGAACGCGTCGACCTCGTGGTCGCCCTCGACGCCGGTCACAGGAAAGCGCTGCGCCGACTCGCCCCGACGGCGGACGACGCGGCGAAGGTCCGGCTGCTGCGTTCCTACGACCCCGCCGCCGGCGAGGACCTCGACGTGCCCGACCCCTACTACGGTGACCGGGACGGCTTCGAGGAATGCCTCACCATGGTGGAGTCGGCGAGTACGGGCCTGCTCACAGCGGTCCGCGAAGAGGTGGAGGGCAGGACGGCATGAGCGGTACGCAGGGGCAGGCACCGGTTCCCGGAGCGGGAGACGGCACGCGCGCGGTGCGGGCCGGGCTGCCGGAGCCGGTCAAGTACGAGCCGACCCTGCCGGGACCGGTCTTCGCCGCCCACTTCCATCTGCCGGGCGAGCCCACGGGTCCGTACACCTACGGCCGGGACGAGAACCCGACCTGGACGCACCTGGAGCGGGCCATCGGCGGCCTGGAGGCGCCGGGGGAGAGCGACGTCGAGACGCTCGTGTTCGCGTCCGGCATGGCCGCCATCTCCTCGGTGCTCTTCTCCCAGCTGCGGTCCGGCGAAGCGGTCGTCCTGCCCAGCGACGGCTACCAGGCGCTCCCCCTGGTGCGCGAGCAACTGGAGGCGTACGGCATCGAGGTGCGCACGGCGCCGACCGGCGGCGACGCCCAGCTCGGTGTCCTCGACGGCGCCAGGCTGCTGTGGATCGAGACGCCTTCCAACCCCGGTCTCGACGTGTGCGACGTCCGGCGCCTCGCCGAGGAGGCGCACGCGCGCGGGGCGCTCGTCGCCGTCGACAACACCCTCGCCACACCGCTCGGGCAGCGGCCGCTGGAGCTGGGCGCCGACTTCTCGGTGGCCAGCGGCACCAAGCAGCTGACCGGCCACGGTGATGTGCTGCTCGGCTATGTCACCGGCCGCGACCCGGAGGCCATGGCGGCCGTACGGCGCTGGCGCAAGATCGTCGGCGCGATCCCGGGTCCGATGGAGGCGTGGCTCGCGCATCGCTCCCTGGCCACGCTCCAGTTGCGGGTGGAGCGGCAGAACGCCGGCGCCCTGGCCGTCGCCGAGGCCCTGCAGAACTGGCCGGAGGATCTCGCGGTGCGGTACCCGGGACTGCCCAAGGACCCGTCGCACGCCGTCGCCGCCCGGCAGATGCGGCGCTTCGGCTGCGTCGTGTCCTTCACGCTGCCCACGCGCACGCGTGCCGAGCGTTTTCTGGAGGCGCTGCGGCTCGTCGACGACGCCACCAGCTTCGGCGGGGTGCGCTCCACGGCCGAGCGGCGCGGCCGCTGGGGCGGGGACGACGTGCCGGAGGGCTTCATCCGGATGTCGGTCGGCGCCGAGGACGCGGAGGACCTGGTGGCGGATGTGCTGCGAGCCCTGGACGAATCGGCGCGGTGACCGGCGCCGGGAGCCGTCGGAAAGGGATGGGGCGGTCCGAGCCTCCCCCCTCGTGGCTCGGACCGCCCCCGGTTCTGCGCGCGAAGAACCGCGCGAACAAGGCTAGTTGACTCTCTGTCAGTGTCCAATCACAGTAGCGACAGCGACCTATCGACATATTTATAGTGGGGCCCTGCCCTGGGGGTGGGGAGAAGGGCGGGGAAGGGGAGGACGGTGGCATGGATCTGGCCTTGCTGCGCACTTTTGTGACCGTGCACCGGGCCGGTTCCTTCACCCGGGCCGCGGCGCTGCTGGGCCTCTCCCAGCCGGCCGTGACCTCGCAGATACGGACACTGGAACGGCAGTTGGGACGCCCCCTGTTCCTCCGGCAGGCGCGAGGCGTCACCCCGACGACCATCGGCGACGAGCTCGCCCACAAGGCCGCCCCCCATCTCGACGCCCTGGTCGAGATCACCGAGACCGGTCTCGACGACGAGTCCTCCTTACGCTCGCTGCATCTCGCCGGGCCTCCCGAGTTCACCGCCGAGCGCGCGCTGCCCGCACTCACCGGTCTGACGGGCGAGGACACCCAGGGCTTCGCGCTGCGCGCCTCCTTCGGCACCGCGGAGGAGACCCTCGAAGGGCTCGCCGCCGGACATCATGATCTGGCCATCACCACGGCCCGTCCGCGGGGCGCTCTGCTGACGGCCACTGCGCTCTGCGACGAGGAGCACGTCCTGGTCGCGGCTCCCCACTGGATCGAGCGGATCGGCGCGGGCCATCTCCAGCACAAGGGGGCGCACGCCCTGGAGGACGTCCCGGTGGTGGAGGTGCACGAGTCCCTGCCGTTCGTCTCCCGCTACTGGGCCTCCGTGTTCGACTCCCGCCCCGCCGCACCCGGCACCGTGATCGTCCCCGATCTGCGCGCGGTCCTCGCCTGTGCGGTCGCGGGGGCGGGGCTGGCGGTGCTCCCGCGCTATCTGTGCGTGGACGCCCTCGACCATGGCGAGGTCGTCGCCCTGCACGATCCGCCGGTTCCACCCCTGCGGACGTACTTCCTGGCGGTCCGAACCGGGACCCTGGCGATGCCGCATATCGCACGGGCTCACGAGTGGCTGCTGCGAGCGGCGGCGGACTGGGCCTGAGCAGGGATTTTGCGACCGTCACCCGATGGGCTCGCGCGGTGACGGGATGCGATGTTTCACGTGGAACCAGCCGGGCCACATTCCCTCCATGACCGTCCGACCCGTGGTCAAGCGCACCGCACGCGCCGTCCTCCTGGACGGCGACGATCTGGTGCTGATCAAGCGCACCAAGCCGGGCATGGATCCCTACTGGCTCACGCCCGGCGGCGGTGTCGAACCGACGGACTCCACCGTCGTCGACGCGCTGCACCGCGAGGTGTACGAGGAACTGGGCGCCAAGATCATCGATGTGGTCCCCTGCTTCGTCGACACCGTCGAGCACATCGGCCAGGACGAGGCGTCGACCGGGGTGAAGGTCCAGCACTTCTTCGTCTGCCATCTGGAGTCCATGGACCCGTCCCTGCGGCACGGTCCCGAGATGGACGAGCCCATCGGCGAGTACGAGATCGTCCGGGTGCCGTTCAACCGGGTCGGGATCGCGTCCGTGCACCTGGTACCGCTGTCGCTGCGGCACTACCTCGACGGGAACATCGAGGGCGTGCGCGCGCTGCACGCTCCTGATCTGGGCTGACGCACTCCGGTCGATCAGCCGCCGTTCGTCCGCGTTTCACGTGAAACCCCCTGCGCCGTCACCCCTGTCATGCCGATCCTCTAAGGCATGGCCGGAAGCGCGTTCGTCTCCCCTGAAACAGGTGGACGACCAGGGCACTCGTCAGACAGCCTGACCTGCGTGCCGACACCTACCCTCGCCGCTCTCCCCATCCGCCGTCTCACCCACCGCGATCTGGCCGCCTGTGCCGACCTGTCCCAGGACCGGGGCTGGCCCCGCGAGGAACACAAGTGGGGGCTGCTGCTGACCGCCGGCCGTGGATACGGCATCGACGCACCCGACGGCGGACTCGTCAGCGCCTGCGTCGTCACCGAGTACGGGCCCCGGGAGCGGCCCGGCCTGGGGGCCATCGGCATGGTGCTGGTCGCCGAGCGGTACGCCCGCCGGGGCGTCGGCCGGCGCCTGATGCGTCACGTCGTCTCCGCGATGGGCACGACGCCGCTGACTTTGCACGCCACCCCGAACGGCCGGCCCCTGTACGAGGAGCTCGGCTTCAAGACCACCGCCAGGGCGGAGATGGTGAGCGGGCACTTCGTCCCGGGCGGATTCCGGCCCTCGGTCTCCACCCGTGCGGCGACCGCCGAGGACCTTCCGGCGATCGTCCGCCTGGACGAGGAGGTGTTCGGGATGGATCGCACCCACATCATCACGCGGTTGCCCGCCTTCACCGACCAGCTGCGGGTCGCCGAGGACGGCGGCCGGATCATCGGGTACGCGGGCGCTTGGCCGAACATGGCCACACACGTGGTGGGCCCTCTGATCGCCCGGGACACGGAGACGGCCCAGGCACTGGTCGCGTCCCTCGCCGCCCACACCGACCGGCCCCTGCGTACCGACATCGACGTGCGCCATGAGGAGCTGCTGGCCTGGCTGAAGCGGCGGGGTCTGGGCTCCGTGGCCTTCAACGCGGTCATGACGTATGGCATCCCGGAGCTGCCGGGCGACTGGAGCCGGCGGTTCGCCCCGCTGACGGTGGCCGCCGGCTGAGGCGTCACCGCCGCGTCCGCACGCCGAAGCGCCGATCCCCCGTCGGGAACCAGCGCTTCGTCCGTTCGTGTGGCGGGTGTGCCGTCAGAGGACGGACTCGACGGCCGTGGCCGCGAACCCGTGGTCCTGCTCGGGCGCACCGCCGCCGACACCGATCGCACCGATCAGCCGGCCGTCACGGTGGATCGGCAGGCCGCCCGCGATGAACAGCAGCGGCCGGTCCAGGGCGGTCGGCAGCGTGTGGAAGAGACCGCCGGGCTGGACGGCGTCCACGAGATCGGCGGTGGGGGTGCCCAGCTGAAGCGCCGTGTAGGCCTTGCGGGTGCTGGTCTCGCCGGAGATCAGCACGGCCCGGTCGTCGCGGCGGAAAGCGAGCAGGTGCCCTCCAGCGTCAAGGACGGTGACGCTGACCGGCACTCCGGCGGCCTCGGCGGCGCGCTGGGCGGCGAGGACGAGGGCGTCGGCGTCCTGACTGGTCAGGGGGGTGACTGCGGTCGCGGTGGTCATGGGTTCTCCTTGTGGTGCGGTACTGGGAGGGGAGTCGGTGGCCGGGTGCGCGGGGGCGGCCCTGACCCCGCGCACGGATCGGCTCAGGGGTGGGCGACGGCTTCGGCCTCGACGGGAGCAGGGCGGCTCGTGACGACGGTGCCCGTGGGCGTCCCGCCGCGGCGCTCCAGCGCCGCGGAGACGAACGCGAGCAGCAGCGCGGCCGCGGCGAGGACGGCGCCGACCCAGTTCGGGGCCGTGTAGCCGAAGCCGGCGGCGATCACGATGCCGCCGAGCCAGGCGGAGAGGGCGTTGCCGAGGTTGAAGGCGCCGATGTTCACGGCCGAGGCTAGTGTCGGGGCGCCGTGCGCCTGGTCGAGGACGCGCTTCTGCAGCGGGGGCACGGTGGCGAAGCCCAGGGCGCCGATCAGCGCGATGCTGATGGCCGCGAGGATCTTGTTGTGGGCGGTGACCGTGAAGAGGGCGAGCACGACGGCGAGCGCGCCCAGGGACACGTACAGCAGCGGCATCAGCGCACGGTCGGCGTACTTGCCGCCGATCAGGTTGCCGCCGACCATGCCGAGCCCGAACAGGACCAGCAGCCAGGTCACGGAGCCGTCGGCGAAGCCGGCGACATGGGTCATCATCGGCGCGATGTAGGTGATGGCCGCGAAGACGCCGCCGAAGCCGAGCACCGTCATCGCCATGGCGAGCAGCACCTGGGCGTTCTTGAAGGCGGCCAGCTCGTGGCGCAGCCGTACGCCCTGCGCCTTGGGCATGTCGGGGACCAGCTTGGCGATACCGGCGAGGCCGATCAGCCCGAGTGCGGCCACGATGGTGAAGGTGATCCGCCAGCCCGCGGCCTGTCCGACGAACGTGCCGAGCGGGACGCCGACGACATTGGCGACCGTCAGACCGGTGAACATCATCGCGATGGCACCGGCCTTCTTGTCGGGGGCGACCAGATCGGCAGCGACGACCGAGCCGATGCCGAAGAAGGCGCCATGGGCGAGCGAGGCGACCACGCGGCCGATCAGCATGACCGAGAAGGACGGTGCGACGGCGGAGAGCAGGTTGCCGAGGACGAACAGTCCCATCAGCAGCATCAGCATCCGCTTGCGGGAGACCTTGGTGCCGAGCACGGTCATCAGCGGGGCGCCGAGGACCACGCCCAGGGCGTAGCCGGTCACCAGCAGCCCGGCCGTGGGGATGGAGACCCCGAAGTCGCCCGCGACCTCGGGAAGCAAGCCCATGATCACGAATTCGGTCGTCCCGATGCCGAAGGCCCCGATCGCGAGGGCCAGAAGCGCGAGAGGCATGAAGGGGTACCTTCCCAAACGATTGCAGGTGCGCTTTACGAGTGAGGACAATACTTGCAGACGCGCCTTACTTGCAAGCGCGGACTATTGCGCTCTTGCTCTACTCTGGTTGCAGCCCACCCCGGGACAGAGGACATGCCATGACAGCGACGGATCCCGCACTCACCGCCCTCACACAGGGCTGGGACGCCCTCTCCCTGCTGCACGGCAGGATCGAGGCCCATATCGAACGCGCCCTGCAGAGCCACCACGACCTCAGCGTCCGCGAGTACTCCCTGCTCGACGTCCTCAGCCGCCAGCACAGCGGCGAAGGCGGCCACCTGCA
>NZ_JBEYXR010000012.1:0-220365 GCF_040645135.1 Streptomyces sp. NPDC046859 | reverse complement strand
ATCGACGAGGTCAAGGCGAAGCTGGCCGGCATGGGCCTGGCCCTCAAGGACAGCCCGCCCGGATTCGACCCGACCGCCGCCGCGGACGCCTTCGGTGCGGACGACGACGCGGACGCCGGGTTCGTCGAGACCGAGCAGTACTGACAGCTCGGACCCGACGGGTTCGATGTCGACTGCGGACCGGCCGTGGCCGGTCCGCAGTTCCCCGCGCTCCTCTGGGGCGCGGGGTCTCCGACGAGCAAACCCGCTCGCTCGGATACTGACCCCGGTACCTGATACGGCCGGGGCAGACACACAGGAGAAAGAACATGCCGAAGCCCACCAAGGGTGCCCGTCTGGGCGGCAGCGCCGCGCACGAGAAGCTCCTCCTCGCGAACCTGGCGAAGAGCCTCTTCGAGCACGGCCGGATCACCACCACCGAGGCGAAGGCCCGCCGTCTGAGGCCGTACGCCGAGCGTCTGATCACCAAGGCGAAGAAGGGCGACCTTCACAACCGCCGTCAGGTGCTCCAGGTCATCACGGACAAGGGCATCGTCCACACGCTCTTCACCGAGATCGGCCCGCGGTACGAGAACCGTCCGGGTGGCTACACCCGGATCACCAAGGTCGGTAACCGTCGTGGCGACAACGCGCCCATGGCTGTCATCGAGCTGGTCGAGGCGCTGACGGTCGCCCAGGAGGCCACCGGTGAGGCCGAGGCCGCCACCAAGCGTGCCGCCAAGGACTCCGAGGCCGCCGAGACCAAGGTCGACACGACCAAGGCCGACGAGGCTCCCGCCGAGGAGCCGAAGGACGCCTAGTCCGGGGCTGTTCGATCGCGGGTCCGTCCCTTCCGGGGGGCGGGCCCGCTTTCGTGTCGCTGAGAGGATCTACGGGTGAGTGACGAAGTGGGACCCGGATACGTACGGCTGCGCCTCGACCTGTCGTACGACGGCACCGAGTTCTCCGGGTGGGCCAAGCAGGCCGGCGGGCGACGGACCGTGCAGGGGGAGATCGAGGACGCGCTGCGGACCGTCACACGGTCCGGGGACACCACGTACGAGTTGACCGTCGCGGGGCGGACGGACGCCGGGGTGCACGCGCGCGGGCAGGTCGCGCACGTGGACCTGCCGCGCGCGGTGTGGGCCGAGCACAGCGAGAAGCTGCTCAAGCGGCTCGCCGGACGGCTGCCCAGGGATGTGCGGGTGTGGGCGCTGCGCGAGGCGCCCGCCGGATTCGACGCCCGGTTCTCCGCGGTGTGGCGGCGGTACGCCTACCGCGTGACCGACAACCCCGGGGGCGTCGATCCGCTGCTGCGCAACCACGTCCTGTGGCACGACTGGCCGCTCGACGTGGACGCCATGAACGAGGCGGCCCGGCGGCTCCTCGGGGAGCACGACTTCGCGGCCTACTGCAAGAAGCGGGAGGGCGCCACGACCATCCGCACCCTCCAGGACCTGAGCCTGGTGCGCGGGGACGACGGGATCGTCACGGCGACCGTGCGGGCGGACGCGTTCTGCCACAACATGGTGCGCTCGCTCATCGGGGCGCTGCTGTTCGTGGGGGACGGGCACCGGCCCCCCGACTGGCCCGGCAAGGTGCTCGCCGCCGGTGTCAGGGACTCCGCCGTGCACGTCGTACGGCCGCACGGGCTGACCCTCGAAGAGGTCGGCTACCCGGCGGACGAGCTGCTCGCCGCGCGGAACAAGGAGGCGCGCAACAAGCGGACGCTGCCCGGCGCCGGCTGCTGCTGAGCTCAGTCCCGGTCCCAGGTGGCCAGCGTGTCGACGAGGGCGTCGGCGGCGTCGTCGGCGTCGGGGCCGTCCCCGCGGGCGACGGGGGCGAGCTCCACGTGCAGGAACAGGGCGTGCCGGCGCTCGGCGGACCTGCCCTGCACGTTGGCGGTGCCCTCCAGCGGGCAGCGGGCCGACCAGCCGCGGCAGACCCGCAGGCCGTCGGCCTCCAGCCGGTCGGCCAGGGCCGTGGCCACGCCGGGCGCGCTGCCGGCCGCGCCGCCGGACACGATGGCCTCGTAGGGACGCTCGCGGTTCCGGGCGAATCCGTGCAGCTGGAGGCCGGGCACCCCGCGCTTCTGCAGTTCCTCGACGACCGTGTGGAAGGCGCTGTCCTCGCGGTGGGCCACGTCCGCGGCGCCGGAGCGGCCGGCCCTGCGGTGGGCGCCGGCCAGGACGAGCGCGCCGGACGGGGTGTCCTCCAGCAGCCGGACGCCCAGTTCCTCGGTGTCGCGGTCGGAGACCGGGTGGGGCACCTGGACGTTCCAGCGCAGGGTGGAGTCGGCGTTCAGATAGAGGCGTCCCCAGTGCGCGGCGTCGCCGTCCGGCCGGGTGGCGGCTATCTCGTCGTAGCGGCGGCCGGAGTCGGTGTCGGTGAGGCGGGCCACGGAGAGGCCGAGCGGGGCGAGCCGGCGCTCCGCCTCCGCGGCGTCCCCGTCGAGCAGGGCCCCCACGCCGTCCGCCAGCCGCTCGCGCTCGGCGTCGCCGGGCGGGGCGTAGTCGCCGTCGGGGGCGAAGTCCGCCGTGTACGTGAGGATGCGGCTGCGCAGATCGACGAGTTCGCGGGCCTGCGGAGCCGATTGTTCCGGGCGCTCGGCGGACGTTGAGTCGCAGGCGGCCAGTGCGAGCGTCAAAACCGCTGGAGCAAGAATGCGAGTGAAACGTGATGTTCTTGTGATGAACGAGAGCGATCGAGATGTGAGTGGCATGTGAGTATGTCGCGGTGACATTCCGTAAGTCTCTCCGTATAGGTCGCTCGGTGGCGGTTCTGGGGGCTTTGGCGGGCCTGGTGGCCGCCTGTACCTCCTCCGAGCCGTCCGGGGCCCAGGTGAAGCCGGGGGGCCGCTCGTTCACCGTCGCCGCCGCGGGTGATGTGCTCATCCACCCCGAGCTGATCGACCAGGCGGCCAGGGACGCCAAGAAGACCGGCAAGGGGCGGGCCGGGCTGGACTTCGGACCGCTGATGGCGGGTGTGAAGCCCATCATCAGCAAGGCCGACCTGGCCATCTGTCACATGGAGACGCCGGTCGGCACTCCCAGGGGACCCTTCGAGGGGTACCCCGAATTCCTGGTCCCGCCGCAGATCCTCACGACCCTCAAGGACGTGGGGTACGACACCTGCTCGACGGCCTCCAACCACACCTTCGACCACGGCCTCAAGGCCGTGAAGCGCACCCTGGACGCGATGGACAAGGTGGGTCTGGGACACACCGGGTCCGCGCGGACGCCCAAGGAAGCAGAACAGATCAACATCCGGGACGTCAACGGCGTCAAGGTCGCTCACCTGGCCTTTTCGTGGGAGTCGTTCCTGAACCCCACGCCCGAGAAGCAGAAGTGGGCGTTCAACCGGATCGGCATCGACGAGATCAAGAAGGCCGAGGCGCGGGCCCGCAAGAAGGGCGCCGAGGTCGTGATCCTCTCCGTGCACTGGGGTCTGGAGCACTACAACGAGCCCAGCGTGCCGCAGCTGAAGCTGGCCGAGCGGATCACCAAGGAGACCGGCGTCGACCTGGTGATCGGCCACCACGCCCACGTCGTGCAGCCCATCCAGAAGGTCAACGGCACCTGGGTCGCCTACAGCCTCGGCAACCAGGTGGCCCGCCACTCCTCGCCGACCGGCCTCACCGAGGAGGGCGCGATCGGCTGGTTCGAGTTCAAGGAGACGACGGACGGCTGGAAGGTCGACGCGCGCTACCGGACCACGCTGGTCGACATCCCGCCGGAGCTGGAGGCGGGGGAGAAGGCCCCCGAGGGCGCGGTCGTCGACCACCGGCTGGTGGACGTGCAGGACGCGCTCGACCATCCCCGAGGCCTGTCCGAGGACAGGATCGCCCGCTACCGGCTGGCCGCCGACCGGACGCGAGGCTTCCTCTACAACCGGGGCGCACCCGGCGGCGACGGTCTCGAGCCGCTGTCCCTCGGGAAGTGACGAGGGACACAACAAGCTCTTACGTGCCGGAGCCCAACCCCAGCGCGTGTCGGAAGTCTTTAAGAGGGACGGCGTCTCATGCCCGCGTCAGCGGTGGCTCCTGCGAGCGCCTGAGTAGTGAAGAGGCGAAGGAAACCACCGGTGACTCCAACCCAAGCATCCGCGCGTCCCGGACGCGGCGGTCGGCGGCGCATGCGCAGACGCGCTGACATGCCGCTGCTGGGCGGCGTTCGACCGCCGATCGCGCTGCTGTGCCTGCTGATCGTCGCCCTGGCCGGGCTGACCGCGAAGGTGCTGGGCCCGGGCGGCGACCCCGTCGTGCCGAAGGCGGTGCTGGGCTCCCAGCAGCACTTCGCGGAGGACGGCGCGATCGCCCTACGCGCGTCGATCGACGAGCGGGTCACCGACCTGGACCGCACCGCGGCCGTGCTGACCGCCGGCAGGTCCGCGGACCCGGAGCGGGTGCTGTCGGACCTGAGCAACACGTACCAGAAGTGGACCGGCACCACGGTGCTGGACCTGGAGAGCGGCAAGGTGCTCGCCGCCAGAGGGGAAACGATTCCTCTCGGCTGGCTCGACAAGGACGTGCTCCAGGGCGAGAACGCCCTCACCCCGCGCATGGTCCGGCTCAAGACCGGTGACGTCCGGCTGATGACCATGGCGCTCCTCGACTGGAAGGACCGCCCGCAGCAGCTCCTCATCGCCTCCAACAGCCTGTCCGTGCCCGCCATCAACCTGGGCCCCTTCCGCTCCATGGCGGTCGTGGCCCGGGGCGGCGAGGTCCTCGCCACGGCCGGTTTCGAGCAGGCCGAAGCGCTGAACTCCGACGCCGAGCGCGACGAACTGGTCTTCCTCCAGAAGCAGATGAGCCGCCTCTCCGAGGAGGCCGCCAAGGAGACCGAGCAGGACCCGGTCAGTGCCCGCGAGCCCGGCTCCCACGGCTACCCCGGCGTCAGCGGCACCCTGCTCGGCGACTCCTACAACGGCCGGATCGCCACCGCCGGCTACGCCTCCCTCGCCTCCGCCGACCCCGAGCAGCGCAAGAGCGTCGGCGCGGGCCTCGGCCTGACCGTCGTGGCCATGCTGCCCGTGGTGCAGGAGGAGGCCGCCGGTCAGGAGCGAGAGCTGTACGGGCTGATCACGGCGGGCGTGCTCGTCGTCGTCGGCCTGCTCGCGGCCGCCCTGCTCTGGAGAGCCGTGCAGCACCCCCTGCTCGCCCTCTTCCTGGAGTCCCGCCGGCTCGCCCGCGGCGATCTGACCCGGCCCGTCGCCGTGCCCCGCTGGGGCGAGGCCGCCCGGGTCGGCGCCGCCCTGGAGCGGCTGCGCGCGCAGCTCGCCGGCGGGGGCGTGGAGCCCTCGACGCAGCGCACCGGCCGCCGCGGCCGGTTCGGGCTGCGGGTGCCGCTCGCCCTGACGGCCGTCCTGCTCCTGCTGTGGTGCGTCCCGGTAGGCCTGCTGCTCAACCGCACGGACGCCTCGGTCAGCGTGCCCAGCACCATGGTCAACGACCAGCGCGACCGCACCGACCTCGTCGCAGACCGGGTCCGCCGGGCGCTGAACGAGGCCCAGGCCGACCTCGTGTCCATGACCCGGCTGATCGACCCGACCGACCCCCGCGCCGCCTCCGACGTGCTCTCCGGCGCCCTGCGCGAGCACACCCGCTACGGCTCCCTGTACGTCATCGACCGGGGCGGCGAGGTGATCGCGCGCGCCGGCGCCGATCCGCAGGCCGGCTGGGGCGGCGACGAGGAGACCGAGGGCCGGGACGCCCGGCTCATCCGTGTGACCGGCGAGGGCGGCAAGAAGCCGGTCATCCAGGCCGCGGCCGCCGTGCCGGACCAGAAGGGCATGACGCTCGTCGGCGAGATCCGCGTCGAGTTCCTGAACTCGCTGCTGGCCCGGCCGGGCCTCGGTGAGGTCCGCGTGGTCGACGCCCGGGCCAGGACCATCGCCGCGAGCGACGGCTTCCTCGCCTTCGAGGACCTGCCGCGCGACGCGCTCACCGACCTCGTGCGGGCCGGTGGCGTCAAGGTCGGCGCCGGACCCGTGGAGAACGGCCTGCTCATCCGCGAGGGCCGCTCCGTCACCGTCGCCGCGGCGGCGCCGTTCTCCGGCGGCGGTGTGGCCTCCGACGTCGGCTGGACCGTCGTGAGCTGGCAGAACGCCAAGCACTTCGAGATCGCCGCGTACGAGCGCGAGGACCGCAGCGTGCTCGCCGGGATGCTCGGGCTCGCCCTGATTGTGGTCTGCCTGGGCTGGATCCACCTGGTCGTGGTCCGGCCGCTGCGCGCCCTCGCGAGCAGCGCCGAGAAGCTGGCCGAGGGCGACCTCAAGACCGTGCTGTACCCCCGCTACCACGACGAGGTGGGGGCCGTCGTCCGCAGCCTCGAACTGGTCCGCCAGCAGTTGCAGGCCCGCAGGCAGAACCAGGCGCGCCGGAGTGCCGAGCCCCGGCTCGGCGCCGGAGGAAGGTGACCGGACGTGCTCTATCTCTACGTCGTGCTGCTGATCGGCGGGGTGTCCCTGCTGGTGGCCGGCATCATCGAGCAGCGCAGGCACTACGCCGCACTGCACACCATCCCCTCGCGGGTGCTGGTCAACGGCATCCGCGGCAAGTCCTCCATCACCCGGCTGTGCGCGGGCGCCCTGCGCGGCGGTGACCTGGTGACCGTGGCCAAGACGACGGGCACCGCGGCCCGCTTCATCCACCCGGACGCCACGGAGGAGCCGGTCTACCGCAAGTTCGGCATCGCCAACGTCGTCGAGCAGATCGGCATCGTCCGCCGGGCCGCCACCTACCGCCCCGACGCCCTCGTCATCGAGTGCATGGCGGTCATGCCGGCGCTCCAGGAGGTCAACCAGAGCAAGCTGATCCGCTCGACGATCGGCGTGCTGTGCAACGTCCGCGAGGACCACCTCGCCGAGATGGGCCCGACCCTGGACGACGTGGCGCGCTCGCTGTGCCGCTCCATGCCGGAGGACGGCATCTGCGTCACCGCGGAGAAGGAGCGCTTCCACATCCTCCAGGAGGAGGCGGACGCCCGGAACTGCAAGCTGATCTACGCGGACCCGGAGACCGTCAGCGACGAGGAGCTGCGCGGCTTCAGCTGGTTCACCTTCAAGGAGAACGTGGCGATCGCCCTGGTCGTCGCGGAACTGCTGGGCGTCGAGCGCGAGGTCGCGCTGCAGGGCATGTACGACGCCCCGCCGGACCCGGGTGTGCTCTCCGTGGAGCGCTATGTCGCCCCCGACGGCAAGCGGCTCGCCTTCGCCAACGTGTTCGCGGCCAACGACCCCGAGTCGACGCTGATGAACATCAACCAGCTGCTCGACCTCGGCGCGATCCGCCGCCCGCTGAACGTCGTGATCAACTGCCGCCCGGACCGGGTGGAGCGCAACGGGCAGATGGGCGAGATCATCCCGGACCTGCAGCCGGACAACGTCTTCGTCATCGGCCACCCGTCCAGGAGCGCCATCGACGCCATCCCCGCCGACTGGCGCGACCGCGCGGTCGACCTCGGCGGCGAGCGCCGCCCGGCGGACGAGTTCATGCCGGCCCTGCTGGACCGGATGGCCGACGGCTCCTCCCTGGTGGCCATCGGCAACATCCACGGACAGGGCGAGGAACTGCTGGAGTACCTGGCCGAGCTCCCCGCCGACGAGAGCGCGGTGGAGGAGGTCCCCGAGGCGGTGGCCAGCGCACCGCAGCAGGCCCAGCGCCTCGACCCGTACGCCTCCTACCCCACGGCCTACGAGGAGCGGTACCAGGCCTCGCAGACCCAGGAGATCCCGGTGGTCCGCATCCCGCAGCAGCCGGCCGCGCCGTACGGCGACACCGCGGCGGCCCACGCCGGCGCGCCCGGTCGGCAGCGGGCCGACGGCCGGCACGCGCGCGACGGGGCGCAGGGCGGACACGGCCCGGCGGCGCCGTACGGACAGCAGCCGGTCCAGCGGCAGCCGGGCCCCGGCGCGGAGCCCGTGCCCGGGCAGGCCGGCTGGTTCCAGTCCCCGCCGGTGCGCCGGCCGGGCGCGCCCCAGCAGCCCGCGCGTCCGCAGCTGCCGCAGGGCACCGGCCCGGACGGGCACCCCGGGCAGCCCTACGGCACGGGCCGGGCACCGCGGCAGCCGCACCCCGACGAGCACCAGGGCCGGCCACCGCGCCCGCCGGCCGGCGACGGCGGACACCACCCGCGCGCCTGATCCCGCGGGGCGGCCGCCCCGCAGGCCGCCCGCCCCGCCCACGAACCCGCACCCCTCTGTCCGGAGACCCCGTTGACCACCGCCGCCCTGACCCCCGAGATGGCCGCCCTGGGCATCGCCATCGGCCTGTTCTTCTCGCTGCTGTGCTATCTCACGACCAATCTGTCGCCCGGCGGAATGATCACCCCCGGCTGGATCGCGCTCACCCTCATCGAGGACCTCCAGCGCGCGGCCATGGTGGTCGGCGTCACCGCCCTCACCTACGGCGGCACCAAGATCATGCAGCGACTGGTGATCCTCTACGGCAAGCGGCTGTTCGCCGCGGTGGTGCTGCTCGGCGTACTCCTGCAGGCCACGGTGATGATCGTGCTCTCACTGGAGTTCCCGCTGCTCTACGGCAACCAGACGCTCGGCTTCATCGTGCCGGGCCTGGTCGCCTACCAGATGGTGCGCCAGCCCAAGGGGGCCACGCTGCTGGCCACCGGAACGGTGTCCCTGATGGCCTACATCGTCGTCGCCGCCGGCCTGCTGCTCGGCGTCATGCCGACCGTCTGAGATCCGAGGAGCAATCGATGGCAGGGAAGAAGAAGTCGAGGCCCGTCGTCACCGGCCTGGTGCTGCTGGCGCTGGTCGGCACCTCCGGCTACCTCACGGTGGAGCTGCGCAAGCAGGAGGACCCGGGCATCACCGAGGTGCGCAACGTCGGCGTCCTGGAGGGAGGCCGCAGCACGGGGGACAGTGAGGGCAGGACGACCTGGTCGCGGCTGGAGAACCCGGCGCGCTCGGTGCTGCGCGGAGCCGACGGCCAGATCAAGGCCGTCTTCACGGACGGCGCGCGCATGGCGACGCTGACCGGCCCGGCCCGCACCTTCCAGGAGCCCGCGTCGACCGCGTCCAAGGTCAGCACCACGGACTGGGTGCGGCTGATGCCGGAGCCGTGGACCAAGGGCGCGGAGAAGAAGAAGTGGTTCAAGGACTGGTACGCCGAGTACCAGGACAGCAAGGAGGACGACATCTTCGCGTTCGCCTTCCAGTACGTGGCGGGCGCCCCGGAGAAGAAGGACGAGCAGGGCGTCGTCTACGCCGGTGACGCCAACTTCGGGCCGCTGAACACCACCGGCGCCGAGGGCGGCGACCTGCGTCTGGAGCAGTCCGACTTCTACGACTACCTCCAGGTGCCCTACCCCTTCCGGGACGGCACCGTCGGGCAGCCGGAGGCGATGCGCACCAAGTCCATCGACTGCTCGGGCTTCATCCGCATGGTGCTCGGCTACCGGGCCCGCTTCCCGCTGATGTCCACCGACACCTCCGGCGACGGCCTGCCCCGCACCGCCAACGGCATGGCACGCTCCAAGGTGGGTGTCGACATCCTGCCGCTCACCGGAATCTCCGCGAAGGACCGGCCCTCCGCGATCGACCAGCTCCAGCCGGGCGACCTCGTCTTCTTCAAGCTGGACACCCGCACCGGCGAGCGTCTGGACCACGTCGGCATGGTCCTCGGTCACGACACCGAGGGGCACCTGATCTTCGTGTCCAGCCGCGAGGAGGTCAACGGACCCACCATCGGCGACGTCGGCGGTGTCTCCCGGCTCGACGGCAACGGCTACTACGCCAAGACGCTGCGCAGCGCCAAGCGGCTCTGAGCCGGGCCGGGGTCCCCGGCCCGGTGGAGCCCGCCGGTGCGGCGGCCGGTCACTCGCCGGCCGCCGCCGACGCCTGCGCCTCGCCGCGCCGGCGGATCTGACGGAAGGTGAACTCCGCGAGGTCGTCACCGGCCTTGAAGGCGGCGGTGTCCTTGTCCGTCATGTTCCGGCCGTTGGTGAACCCGGTGATGGTGAAGTAGGCGTACCGGCCGTAGGAGTTGGACGTCGAGCGGCAGACCGCCGCGGTGCAGAAGTCCTTGACGCCCTTGCCGGACAGCGACCGGACGATGTCCTTCTTCGTGTCGACCTTGCCCTTGACCTTCTGGGCCTTCGCCTCGGTGTCGAAGACGGCCACGCCGACGGTCACCGCGATGCCGTCCTTGACGTAGGAGACCCGCATGAAGCGGGTGCAGCCGCCCTCGGCGAGGAGCTTCGGCAGCCCGCCCTTGGTGGCGGCGGAACAGTTCTTCGTGTCGTCCGTCGCACCCTTCTTGTAGACCGTCTCCCCCATGGTCAGCTGGGTGCCGGGGAAGAGGATCTGGGCGCCGAGCGGGGCCGTGTCCTTGTTCTTGCTGGCGATGAAGTCCTTCGGGTCCAGCGGCGGCGGGGCGCTGGTCGGCGCGAACGACGGGACGGCCGCCGACTCACCCGGCAGGTCGGCCGTCGAGGGCACGCCGGAGGCCGGCTTGCCGGACGCCGAGTCGTCCCCGTTCGCCGACACCACCGCCACGGCGACGGCCGCGCCGATGGCGACGGTGGCCAGTGCGCCACCGCCGATGAACAGCAGCCGGCGCCGCTTGTTGCGGGTCTCCGACGCCTCGGCGAGCGCCGCCCAGTCCGGGGTCTGGTCGGTGCCGCCGTCCCACGGCTGCTGGGAATGCGGTTTCCAGGGATCCCACTGGGACGGGGGTCCCCCCTGCTGCCCGTAGCTCATGGGGCGCATCTTAGACGGACCTCGGGTGTGCCGGTCCGCCCCAAAGGGCCCTTCGGCACCTAGCGTTCAGGGCGTGAGCGAGCGCAAAAGCGACATCTCCGGGTGGTTGGTGCGACGGGCGTCCTGGCCGCTGTGGGTCGCACTGGCCGCCGTGCTGGGAGCCCTCGTGACGCGCACGGCCCGGCTGACCTCGCGCGGAGGGATGGACAACGCCATCGTCGTGCGGGCGGCGAAGGCGTGGCTGGACGGCGGCTCGCCGTATGACGACCCCCACTTCCTCTATCTGCCCAGCGCGGTGCTGGCCGCGGCCCCGCAGGTGCTGGTGCCGCGGGCCGTGCTGTGCGTGCTGGCGCCCCTCGTGGTGACCGGGTGCCTGGTGGGCGGGTGGATCTGCGCGCTGCGGCTGCACGGCGTCCCCCTGCGCAGCCGTTTCGCGGCCCTCGGCCTGCTCGCCCTCGCGGCGGGCTTCGCCCCCTTCGCCCACCTCGTCTGGCTGGGCAACTGGACGGCGACCGCGGCCCTGGCCCTGCCCCTGGCGCTGCTGCTCGCGGGGCGCGGGCGATGGGTGGCCGCGGCGGCGGTGCTCGGGGCGGCGGTGGCGCTGAAGCCGCTGCTCGCGCCGATGGGCCTGCTGTTCGTGTTCGCCCGGCGGTGGCGGGCCCTGGGCGTGCTGGTCGCGGTGCCGGTGGCGGCCTCGGCCGGCGCGGCCCTGACGTTGCCGGACCCCGCCGGGTTCTTCACCCGGACCGTGCCGTTCCTGCTCAGCGGCGACGACCGGTTCGTCCGGCTCTACGAGGCGTCCCCGGCGGCCGTGCTGCCCCGGCTGGGGGTGCCCGCGGCGCCGGCCGGCGCGCTGGCCCTCGCACTGGCCGCGGCGGGCCTGGTGTGCGCCCACCGGCGCTGGCGCGGCGGCGGGGGACCGCTGCGGTACGCGGAGACCGGGGCGCTGCTGATGCTCTCGGCGTTCCTGGTCTCCAGGCCGTCGTACGACCACTATCTGCTGGTCCCGGTGCCGCTGCTGCTGGCGGGGCTGCCCCACGCGGCGTCGGTGACCCGCACGGTCTGGTTCTGGATGGCCCTGGTGCCGCAGCTGCCCGGGGTGACCTGGCCCTATCTGGAGGCGGGGGAGCGGCGGGCCTTCCGGGACGCCGTGACGCTGTGCGCCCTGGCGGTGACGCTGGGCCTGCACTCCTGGCGCCGGGCCGGCCGGGAGGCGGCGCCGGCCGTGCCCGTCCCGTCCTCGCGGACGGCGGCGGCGCCGAGCGGCGCGTCCGGCGTGTGACCGGGCGGGCCCCGGGTCGTCTACTCTGGACCCGGAACAGTGGCGCCGGCCGCGGGCAACCCGTTTTGACCCGGCTGGGGCGCCGCAGGTATCCTGCATGTTCGTTGTGTATTGGCTTGCTCATTCTCACGGGACGGGCCCTTACACCGGTCCACCGGGCCGATGACCAGCAACCCCACGTACGCGGTATGCGTCGCCGCAGTGGCTCAGGCTGTCGTGATCGTTTCGGTGACCTGTTCAGGACCATTCACTCGAAGCGAAGGCTACGAACCGTGCGTACGTACAGCCCCAAGCCCGGCGATGTGACGCGCCAGTGGCACGTCATCGACGCTCAGGACGTCGTCCTGGGTCGTCTCGCCACCACTGCCGCGACGCTCCTCCGGGGCAAGCACAAGCCGATCTACGCGCCGCACGTCGACGCTGGTGACTTCGTCATCATCATCAACGCCGACAAGGTGCACCTCTCCGGCAACAAGCGGACCCAGAAGATGGCGTACCGCCACTCCGGCTACCCGGGTGGTCTGCGCTCCGTCCGTTACGACGAGCTCCTCGACAAGAACCCCGAGAAGGCCATCGAGAAGGCCGTCAAGGGCATGCTCCCCAAGAACACGCTGGGCCGTCAGATGCTCTCGAAGCTGAAGGTCTACAAGGGTGACCAGCACCCGCACGGCGCGCAGCAGCCGCAGCCGTACGAGATCACCCAGGTCGCGCAGTAAGTCCGGCCACCCCCTAAGACTGAAGAGAATCTGAGGAGAATCGTGGCCGAGACCACTGCCGAGCAGCCGCTCGAAGAGCTTGACATCGACAGCTACACCACCGAGTCCGAGGTTCCGGTGGAGGGCGAGTACACCTCCGAGTCCCTCGCCTCGCGCTTCGGTGAGCCCCAGCCGGCCGCCGGCCTGGGCCGTCGCAAGAACGCCATCGCCCGTGTCCGGATCGTCCCGGGTACCGGCAAGTGGAAGATCAACGGTCGCACCCTCGAGGACTACTTCCCGAACAAGGTGCACCAGCAGGAAGTCAACGAGCCCTTCAAGGTGCTCGAGCTCGAGGGCCGCTACGACGTCATCGCCCGCATCGCGGGTGGCGGTGTCTCCGGTCAGGCCGGTGCGCTCCGTCTCGGTGTCGCCCGTGCGCTGAACGAGGCCGACGTCGACAACAACCGCGGCCCGCTGAAGAAGGCCGGCTTCCTCAAGCGCGACGACCGTGCGGTCGAGCGCAAGAAGGCCGGTCTCAAGAAGGCCCGCAAGGCCCCGCAGTACAGCAAGCGCTAAGCGCCAGCTGCCTCTGCACGTACTCCGGTACTCCGAACGCCCCGGCGGCACGCCACTGTGCCACCGGGGCGTTCGTCTTATCACCGGACGCGGGCGTATAACGGCACAAGGCGTTCAAGGGCTTGTGTGATCCGATGCTCAGGCATGGAATGCCTGGAAGCGGGAGCCACCGGCGGCAGGCGGCAGGGCGCGCGCCGGCTCCGCTTCCCGGGTAGTGAAGTTTCCTCAGGAGGACAAGTGGGACGACTCTTCGGCACGGACGGCGTGCGGGGTGTCGCCAACGCGGATCTGACGGCCGAGATGGCTCTCGGTCTCTCCGTGGCGGCGGCGCACGTACTGGCCGAGGCGGGCACCTTTGCAGGCCACCGGCCGACCGCGGTGGTCGGGAGGGACCCGCGCGCGTCCGGGGAGTTCCTGGAGGCCGCCGTGGTCGCCGGCCTCGCGAGCGCCGGGGTGGACGTCCTGCGTGTCGGTGTGCTGCCGACGCCCGCGGTGGCGTATCTCACGGGCTCGCTCGGCGCCGACCTCGGTGTCATGCTCTCCGCCAGCCACAACGCCATGCCCGACAACGGGATCAAGTTCTTCGCCCGCGGCGGCCACAAGCTCGCCGACGAACTGGAGGACAGGATCGAGTCCGTGTACGACTCGCACCGGCACGGCGAGCCGTGGGAGCGGCCGACGGGCGCGGGCGTCGGCCGGGTGCGCGACTACGACGAGGGTTTCGACGACTACGTCGGGCACCTCCTCGGGGTGCTGCCCAACCGCCTGGAGGGCCTGAAGATCGTCCTCGACGAGGCGCACGGCGCCGCGGCCGGTGTGTCGCCGGAGGCGTTCCGGCGGGCCGGTGCCGAGGTCGTCACCATCGGGGCCGAGCCGGACGGGCTCAACATCAACGACGGCTGCGGGTCGACCCACCTGGACAAGCTGAAGGCCGCCGTCGTCGAGCACGGCGCCGACCTCGGTGTCGCGCACGACGGGGACGCCGACCGCTGCCTGGCCGTGGACCACACCGGTGACGAGGTGGACGGCGACCAGATCCTCGCCGTGCTGGCGCTGGCCATGCGGGAGCGGTCCGTTCTGCGGTCCGACACCGTGGTGGCGACCGTCATGTCCAACCTGGGCTTCAAACTGGCGCTGGAGCGCGAGGGCCTGAAGCTGGTGCAGACGTCCGTCGGCGACCGGTACGTGCTGGAGGAGATGAAGGAGCACGGCTACGCCCTCGGCGGCGAACAGTCCGGGCACGTCATCATCCTCGACCACGCCACCACCGGCGACGGCACGCTGACCGGGCTGCTGCTGGCGGCCCGTGTCGCGCAGACCGGACGCTCGCTGCGGGAGCTGGCCGGGGTGATGGACCGGCTGCCGCAGGTGCTGATCAACGTCCCCGACGTGGACAGGTCGCGGGTGAGCACGTCGGCGGAGCTCTCGGCGGCCGTCACCGAGGCCGAGCGTGAACTCGGGGCCACCGGACGGGTGTTGCTGCGTCCCTCGGGCACCGAACCGCTGGTGCGTGTGATGGTCGAGGCGGCCGACATCGAGCAGGCGCAGTCCGTGGCCGGACGGCTGGCCGACGTGGTGAAGTCCGCGCTCGGCTGACCCCGTGCCGGAGGAGTGCCGGACCGCGCGGCCACCAAGGGCCGCGCGGTACCGAGCGCCCAACGGGCGCCGTCCTAGACGGCGTTGACCTTGCGCGGCTGCCGCGACCAGGACCACTTCTGCAGCAGCAGCGTGAGCGTGCCTGCCAGGATGATGCCCAGCAGGTTCAGCAGGAGCTGTTGCGAGGAGCCCAAGGTCTGCCGGGTGTCGCCGTAACTGAGGGCGACGGCCGCGTTGGCGGCGGCCGGCACCGTCGTCACCGAGATGGCCACGCCCACCAGGGCGCCGGACTTGGCCGAGGTCAGCGAGAGGGTGCCGGCGATCCCGGCGAGGACCGCCACGATGAACGAGAACCAGTCGGGGGCGTAGACGAAGGCCGTGTTGGGCCGGTCGGCCTCCAACTGCCGTTCGGAGAACAGCCCCAGCGCGTCCATGAACCAGCTGAAGCCCACGGTGACCGCCATCGCGACGGCGAAACCGGAGATGAGCGCGATCACCGAGCGCAGGGCGAGCCGGGGCGCACGCTGCACCATCGCCGTGGAGATCCCGGCCAGCGGACCGAACTCCGGGCCGACCGCCATCGCGCCCACGATCAGCACCGCGTTGTCCAGCACGACACCGCAGGCCGCGATCATGGTGGCCAGCGTGATGAACGCCAGATAGGTCGCGGAGAGCGTCGACTCCTCGTGCGTCTCCTCCGTCAGGTGGTCCCACAGCACCGCGTCCGCCGCCTCGCCGGGCGCGTCCTTCTCGGCCTGTTCGGCCCGCCGGGACAGCGACAGGTCGACGTCCTCCACGGCGATGGCCCCGTCGTCCTCGATGCCCAGGCGCTGGAGCCCGGTGAGGAGCGCGTCGGCCGCCTCGCGCGCCACGTCGCACAGGACGAGGTCCCCGGCGGGGTCGCGGGCGGCACCGGTCAGGACGACGAGATGGGCCGTCCCCACCGTCCGCTCGATCAGCCGGACGACGTCCTCGGTCCGTTCGGGCGGCGTGATCAGCCGGAAGTGGAGCATGGGAGCAGCGTAGCCGTCACAGTTTGCGCAGGCTCAGCCGCTGCACCTTGTGGTCGGGGCCCTTGCGCACGACGAGGGTGGCCCGGCCGCGGGTGGGGGCGATGTTCTCCACCAGGTTCGGCTTGTTGATGGTCCGCCACATCGTGCGCGCGTAGTCCAGGGCCTCGTCCTCGGACACCTGGGTGTACTTGCGGAAGTACGAGGACGGGTTCTGGAAGGCGGTCTCGCGCAGCCGCTTGAAGCGGTGGAGGTACCAGCTCTCGATGTCCTCGGTGCGGGCGTCGACGTACACGCTGAAGTCGAAGTAGTCGGCGAGACCGACCCGGGTGCGGCCGTCCTTGCCCGGGAGGGCGGGCTGGAGCACGTTCAGGCCCTCGACGATCAGGATGTCGGGCCGGCGCACCGTGAGCCGCTTGTCCGGGACGATGTCGTAGATCAGGTGCGAGTAGACGGGGGCGGTGACCTCGCCCTTGCCGGCCTTGATGTCGGCGACGAACCGGGTGAGCGCCCGCCGGTCGAAGGACTCCGGGAACCCCTTGCGGGACATCAGGCCGCGCGCCTGGAGCTCCCGGGTGGGCAGCAGGAAGCCGTCGGTGGTGACCAGTTCGACGCGCGGGTGCTCGGGCCAGCGCGACAGCAGCGCCTGCAGCAGACGGGCCACCGTGGACTTGCCCACCGCGACCGAGCCGGCGACCCCTATCACGAAGGGGGTGCCGGACTGGGAGCCCTGCTCTCCGAGGAAGGTGTTCAGCGCGCCGCGGAGGCCGTCGGTGGCACCGACGTAGAGGTTGAGGAGGCGGGAGAGCGGGAGGTAGATGTCCCGCACCTCGTCGAGGTCGATGACGTCGCCGAGGCCGCGCAGCTTCTCGACCTCCTCCGCCGTGAGCGGCAGCGGGGTCTTGTCGCGCAGCGCGCTCCACTCCGAGCGGGTGAGGTCCACGTAGGGAGTCGCCTCCGGCCGCTGCCGGTGGGCGCTCCGGGGGATCGAGGAGACCGGAGAGATCACAGTCCATTGTTACGGCAGTACGAACGGACGGCAGGGTGGGATCCGTCACTCGGCGGCGATCCGGCTGCTTCCGGGCGCAGAAGGCGTTCGTACCACCGTAGGAATTTCCGAAATCGGGCACGATTCGACCCTTCGCGCCCAGGCCCCGGCCGTAAGCTGCCGCGCATGTGCGGAATCGTGGGTTACGTGGGGTCGCAGTCGGCGCTCGACATCGTGATGGCCGGACTGAAGCGGCTGGAGTACCGGGGGTACGACTCGGCCGGGGTCGCCGTGCTCGCGGACGGCGGGCTGGCGGCCGGGAAGAGGGCCGGGAAGCTCGTCAACCTGGAGAAGGAGCTGACGGAGCGGCCGCTGCCGACGGGCACGACGGGCATCGGGCACACCCGCTGGGCCACGCACGGCGGACCCACGGACGCCAACGCCCACCCGCACCTCGACAACGCCGGACGGGTCGCCGTCGTCCACAACGGCATCATCGAGAACTTCGCCGCCCTGCGCGCCGAGCTGGCGGAGCGCGGCCACGACCTGGTCTCCGAGACGGACACCGAGGTGGTCGCCCATCTGCTCGCCGAGGAGTTCTCGGCGACGGCCGATCTCGCCGAGGCCATGCGGCTGGTGTGCCGCCGGCTGGAGGGCGCCTTCACGCTGGTGGCCGTGCACGCCGACGAGCCGGACGTCGTGGTGGGCGCGCGGCGCAACTCGCCGCTCGTGGTGGGCGTCGGTGAGGGCGAGGCCTTCCTCGCGTCGGACGTCGCCGCGTTCATCACCCACACCCGCTCGGCGATCGAGCTGGGCCAGGACCAGGTGGTGGAGCTGCGCCGGGACGCGGTGCGGGTCACCGGGTTCGACGGGCGGCCTGCGGACGTGCGGTCCTACCGGGTCGACTGGGACGCCGCCGCCGCGGAGAAGGGCGGCTACGACTACTTCATGCTCAAGGAGATCGCCGAGCAGCCCAAGGCGGTCGCCGACACCCTGCTGGGACGCGTCGACGCGGCCGGCTCGCTCCGGCTGGACGAGGTGCGGATCAGCGCCTCCGAGCTGCGCGAGGTCGACAAGGTCGTCATCGTCGCCTGCGGCACCGCCTTCCACGCCGGGCTCATCGCCAAGTACGCCATCGAGCACTGGACGCGCATCCCGTGCGAGGTGGAGCTGGCGAGCGAGTTCCGGTACCGGGACCCGATCATGGACCAGCAGACCCTGGTCGTCGCCATCTCCCAGTCCGGGGAGACCATGGACACCCTCATGGCGCTGCGCCACGCCCGCGAGCAGGGCGCCCGGGTGCTGGCGATCTGCAACACCAACGGGTCGACGATCCCGCGCGAGTCGGACGCCGTGCTGTACACGCACGCCGGGCCGGAGGTGGCGGTCGCCTCGACGAAGGCGTTCCTGACGCAATTGGTCGCCTGCTATCTGGTGGCGCTGTACCTGGGGCAGGTGCGGGGCACCAAGTGGGGCGACGAGATCCGGGCGGTCGTCCGGGACCTCTCGCAGATCTCCGGCGCGGTCGAGCGGGTGCTGGAGACCATGGAGCCCGTGCGGGAACTGGCGCGCGGCCTCGCCGCGAAGAACACGGTGCTGTTCCTCGGCCGGCACGTGGGCTACCCGGTCGCCCTGGAGGGCGCCCTGAAGCTGAAGGAGCTCGCCTACATGCACGCCGAGGGCTTCGCGGCGGGCGAGCTGAAGCACGGTCCGATCGCCCTGATCGAGGACGACCTGCCCGTCGTCGTGGTCGTGCCGTCGCCGCGGGGCCGGTCGGTCCTGCACGACAAGATCGTCTCCAACATCCAGGAGATCCGGGCCCGGGGCGCGCGCACCATCGTCATCGCGGAGGAGGGGGACGAGGCGGTCGTGCCGTACGCCGACCACCTCATCCGCATCCCGGCCACCCCGACCCTGCTCCAGCCGCTGGTGGCCACGGTGCCCCTGCAGGTCTTCGCCTGCGAACTGGCGACGGCCCGCGGCAACGAGGTGGATCAGCCGCGCAACCTCGCGAAGTCGGTGACGGTGGAGTAGGCGGAAAACCCCCGGCGTGCGGGGAGCCCGCTGCCTACGCTCGTGGCATGACGATCACGTACGCGTGGCGGGGCGACTTCGAGGACGCGGCCGTCGACGCCCTGCACGCGGAGGCGTTCGGGCACGGTCCGACGGCCACGGACTGGCGCGCGCGGGTGGACCGGCACAGCCTCGGCTGGGTCTGCGCGCGCCGGGGCGGCCGGCTCGTCGGGTTCGTCGACGTCGTGTGGGACGGCGGCGCACACGCCTTTCTCCTGGACACCATGGTGGCCCTGGAGCTGCGGGGGAGGGGCGTCGGGACCTGGCTCGTGGCCGTCGCCGCCGAGGGGGCGCGCTCGGCGGGCTGCCACTGGCTGCACGTCGACTTCGAGGGACGGCTGCGCCCCTTCTCCTTCCAGGCGTGCGGCTTCAGGCCGACGGATGCGGGACTGATCGCCCTGGGCTGACCCGGCGGCCCTCCCCCCGGAGTCACCCCAGCACGTCCCGCCACGCCCGCGGGATGCCCTCCGCCACGTCATGCGCGGCCAGCGGGGCGCCGTCCGCCGCGAACCGGGCCGACAGCCCGTGCAGATAGGCCCCGGTGCTCGCGGCGTCCAGCGGGGCGAGGCCCGCCGCCAGCAGCGAGCCCGTGAGGCCCGACAGGACGTCGCCGCTCCCGGCCGTGGCCAGCCAGGAGGTGCCCGTGGGATTCACCCGGACCGGACCGGTGCCCCCGGCCCCGGCCACCAGGGTCGTGGACCCCTTCAGCAGCACGGTCGCCGTGTAGCGCGCCGCCAGCTCCCGGACCGACGTCAGCCGGGCCGCCTCGACCTCCTCGCGGGTGACACCGAGCAGCGCCGCCGCCTCCCCGGCGTGCGGGGTCATCAGCGTCGGCGCCGTCCGCTCCCGTACCGCCTCCGGGTCCGCCAGCCGCAGACCGTCGGCGTCGATCAGCACCGGCACGTCCGTCGACAGGACCTCGGCGACCGTCGCCGCGTCGTCCCCGGCGCCCGGCCCGACCACCCAGGCCTGCACCCGCCCGGCCTTCCGCGGCCCCCGGTCCGACACCAGGGTCTCCGGGAACCGGGCGATCACCGCGTCACCGGCCGGGCCGACGTACCGCACCGCACCGGCCCCGCCGCGCAACGCCCCCGACACCGCGAGCACGGCGGCCCCCGGATAGCGGGCCGAGCCGGCCGCGATGCCGACGACGCCCCGGCGGTACTTGTCGGACTCCGCCGCCGGCACCGGCAACAGCCGCGCGACGTCCGCGTGTTGCAGCGCCTCCAGCTCCACCGCGTCGTGCGGCAGCGCCAGCCCGATGTCGACGAGCCGCACCACACCGGCGTGTTCACGTGCCGGGTCGATCAGCAGCCCCGGCTTGTGCGTGCCGAACGTGACGGTGAGGTCCGCCCGCACCGCCGTTCCCCGCACCTCACCGGTGTCGGCGTCCACACCGCTCGGCAGGTCCACCGCGACCACCGGCACCCGGGCCCGCTCCGCCGCGTGTGCCAGCGCCGCCGCCTCCGGGCGCAGCCCGCCCTTGCCGCCGATCCCGACGATGCCGTCCACGACGAGGTCGGCGCGCTCGATCAACTCCCGGCCCGCGTCGGCGACGGCGCTGCGGCCGCCCGCCTTGCGCAGCGCGGCCAGGCCGCCGGGGTGCGCCCGCTCCGGAGAGAGCAGCACCGCCGTGACGCCCGCCCCGCGCCGGGCCAGCCGGGCCCCGGCGTACAGGGCGTCGCCGCCGTTGTCGCCGCTGCCGACCAGCAGCACGATCCGGCGGCCGTACACCCGGCCCATCAGGTCCGCGCAGGCGGCGGCGAGTCCGGCCGCCGCCCGCTGCATCAGTGTGCCCTCGGGGAGCCGTGCCATCAGCTCCCGTTCGGCCGCCCTCACCGTCTCCACGCCGTAAGCAGTCCGCATACGACCGAGTCTGACGCACAGGGCGCGGCCCGGCGCATCGAATCAGCCCTCGGCGATCACCACCGCCGAGGCGACCCCGGCGTCATGGCTGAGGGACACGTGCCAGGACCGCACGCCGAGTTCGGCCGCGCGGGCCGCCACCGTGCCGCGCACCCGCAGCCGGGGCCGTCCGCTGTCCTCGACGTAGACCTCGGCGTCGGTCCACAGCAGGCCCGCCGGCGCGCCGAGCGCCTTCGCGAGGGCCTCCTTGGCGGCGAAGCGCGCGGCGAGCGAGGCGATGCCCCGGCGTCCACCACCGGGCAGCAGCAACTCGCTTTCCAGGAACAGCCGTTCGGCCAGCCCGGGCGTGCGGCGCAGCGCCGCGTCAAACCTGTCGATCTCGGCCACGTCGATGCCGACCCCGATGATGCTCATGGCGAGCACCTTACGGTTCCTCCTTCGGGTGACCCCGCCGCGCGGCGCCTCCCACTGGGCCCGCCTCGCACGCTTCCCTGTGCGCATGATCAGCGGACGTATCGCCTGCCGGAGCATCGCCGTGATGCTCGCGGCGGCCTCCCTGCTGCCCGTTGGCAGCGCCTCGGCGGACCCCGAGCCCCCGGCCACCGGACCGGGTGCCGGCCTCGTACCGGGTGTCCCCCTCGACATGCTCCCGCTCGCCCCGGCCGACACCTCGGACCAGGCCCTGCCGCCGAAGGTGTACGAGCCGAGCGCCGAGGAGGACGCCGTCGAGCCGAAGGACGCCCCCGACGCGACGCACGACCTCGTCGAGTACGTCACCCCGATGGACGCCCTCGGGGGCGTCAAGTGCAGCGACGAGACGGGGCCGTACCAGCGGGAGGCCGAGCGGTGGCTCGGGCTGAAGGCGGACGGCGAGCAGTCGGCCGCCGACTGCCGTGCCGTCCGCCGCTTCCAGCTCAAGCACAAGATCAAGCCCGCCATCGGCTTCGCCGGGCCCGTCACCTGGGCCACCATGCGGCTGGAGTCCGCCCGCAAGAACCCCAACGCCGCCGGGAAGTGCCCGGTGCGGGCGTACCGGGTCGCCTGCGTGGACCTCGACCGGCAGATCGCCTGGGTGCAGACGGGCCGCGAGGTCGTCTTCCAGCCGGTGTCCGTGCGCAGCGGACGCAAGGGCTACGGCACCCGCACCGGATGGCACCGCGTCTACTGGCGGCACAAGAACCACGTGTCGACGCTCTACAACAGCCCGATGCCGTACGCGCAGTTCTTCGACGGTGGCCAGGCCTTCCACGGCGTCTACGGCAGCATCTTCACCGAGGTCGGCTCCATGGGCTGCGTCAACCTGCGCCTGGACGACGCCCGCGCGCTGTGGAAGCTGCTGAGGAACGGCGACCGCGTCTACGTGTGGGGCCACCGCACGGAGGGCTGAGAGGTGCCCGAGGGGGTCCGGCACGACGGCGTCGCCGGGCCCCTCTGAGACACTGGGGGCGCGATGACGAACACAGCACCACAGCGGACCGCGCCCGCGCGTGCCCGCGCCGAGATCGATCTGGCCGCCCTGCGGGCCAACGTGCGGACCCTGCGCGGCCGCGCCCCCGGCGCCGCCCTGATGGCCGTCGTCAAGGCGGACGCGTACGGCCACGGGGCGCTGCGCTGCGCCCGCGCCGCGCTGGAGGCCGGGGCGACCTGGCTGGGCACGGCCACCCCCGAGGAGGCCCTCGCGCTGCGGGCCGCCGGGATCCAGGGCGTGCGGATGATGTGCTGGCTGTGGACGCCCGGCGGACCCTGGCAGGAGGCGATCGAGGCCGACCTCGACGTGTCCGTCAGCGGTATGTGGGCGCTGCGCGAGGTCACCGAGGCGTCCCGGCGCGCCGGGACGCCCGCGCGGGTGCAGCTCAAGGCCGACACCGGCCTGGGGCGGGGCGGCTGCCAGCCGGGGGACGACTGGGCCGAGCTGGTCCGTGAGGCGCTGCGCGCCGAGGCCGACGGGCTGATCCGGATCACCGGGCTGTGGTCCCACTTCGCCTGCGCCGACGAGCCGGGCCACCCCTCCATCGCTCCCCAGCTCGACCGCTTCCGGGAGATGACCGCGTACGCCGAGGAGCGGGGCGTGCGCCCCGAGGTGCGGCACATCGCGAACTCGCCGGCCACGCTCACGCTCCCCGAGAGCCACTTCGACCTGGTGCGCACCGGCATCGCGCTCTACGGCATCTCGCCGAGCCCCGAGCTGGGCAGCCCCGCCGACCTGGGGCTGCGTCCGGTGATGACCCTCTCGGCATCCCTGGCCCTGGTCAAGCACGTGCCCGGCGGGCACGGCGTCAGCTACGGGCACCACTACGTCACCCCGGGCGAGACCACCCTCGGCCTCGTCCCGCTCGGCTACGCCGACGGCATCCCGCGGCACGCCTCCGGTGCCGGGCCCGTCCTGGCCGGCGGCAAGTGGCGGACGGTCGCCGGGCGGGTCGCGATGGACCAGTTCGTCGTCGACCTCGGCGGGGACGAGCCGGAGGCGGGCGCGCGGGCCGTGCTGTTCGGGCCGGGCGACGGCGGGGAGCCCACGGCCGAGGACTGGGCGCAGGCGGCGGGAACCATCGCCTACGAGGTCGTCACGCGCATCTCCGCGCGCGTTCCCCGCGTCTATGTGGACGAGGGCCGGTAGCCGCGGCCGCCGGTTCCGGGCGAACCGCGGGGTGTGCGGCCACGCGGTTGCTACCACTGAGTACATTCATGTGAAGGAGGAACGAGAGGGGTACCCCGTAGCGGGACCCCTCTCGGACCACGGGCACCGTCCACCACCGTCGCCAACCGGCACCGGACCCAGCGAAGAGGAGCGGTACGTGAGCGAGAGCAGCGCGGAGGCCGCCGTCGCGGCCGTCGCCTCCGCGACGGGGGCGGCCGCGAGCTGGCGCAGGGCGACCGGTCTCGCCGGCGCGGCGATAGGCGTGGTCGCGGCAGGCGCGGCCGCCGGCGTCGCCATAGAGCGGATGACCGTGGGCCGCGGCATGCGCCAGAAGGCACGCCTCGCACTGGACTCGGCGGGACCGTACGGCTCGCTGCGCGGCACGCCCGGCAAGGCGTACGCCGACGACGGCACCCTGCTCTACTACGAGGTCGACGACGTCGACCCCGAGTCCGCCCCCGCGCTCAGCCCCCGCCGGCGCCGGCTGTTCGGGCGCAAGGCGCCGGCCCCCGTCACCGTCGTCTTCAGCCACGGCTACTGCCTCAGCCAGGACTCCTGGCACTTCCAGCGGGCGGCGCTGCGGGGCGTCGTGCGCACCGTGCACTGGGACCAGCGCAGCCACGGCCGGTCCGGGCGCGGGGTCGCCCAGACGCAGGAGGGCCGGCACGTCGACATCGAGCAGCTGGGCCGGGACCTGAAGGCCGTCATCGACGCGGCGGCGCCCGAGGGACCCCTCGTCCTGGTGGGGCACTCCATGGGCGGGATGACCATGATGGCGCTGGCCGACCAGTACCCGGAGCTGATCCGGGAGCGGGTCGTCGCCACCGCCCTGGTCGGCACGTCGTCCGGGCGGCTCGGCGAGGTCAACTTCGGCTTGCCCGTCGCGGGGGTGAACGCCGTGCGCCGTGTGCTGCCGGGTGTCCTCAAGGCGCTGGGGCAGCGCGCCGAGCTGGTGGAGAAGGGGCGCCGGGCCACCGCCGACCTGTTCGCGGGGATCATCAAGCGGTACTCGTTCTCGTCGCGGGACGTGGACCCGGCCATCGCCCGGTTCGCCGAGCGGATGATCGAGGGGACCCCGATCGACGTGGTCGCCGAGTTCTACCCGGCCTTCACCGACCACGACAAGACCGAGGCGCTCGCCCTGTTCACCGAGATGCCCGTGCTCGTCCTCGCCGGCGTGGGCGACCTGGTCACACCGAGCGAGCACAGCGAGGCCATCGCCGACCTGCTGCCGGACGCCGAACTGGTGCTGGTGCCGGACGCCGGGCACCTGGTGATGCTGGAGCACCCGGAGGTGGTCACCGACCGCCTCGCGGACCTCCTCACCCGCGCGGGCGCCGTGCCCGCAGGGGCTACGGTTAGTGGCTATGGAAGCACCAGCAGCACCGCACAACGCGGGTGACCTACAGCTGACCGTCACCTCCCCCGAGCAGATGCGGGAGCTCGGCCGGCGACTCGCCAAGCTGCTGCGCGCCGGCGACCTCCTGATGCTCAGCGGGGAGCTCGGCGCGGGCAAGACGACCCTGACCCGGGGGCTCGGCGAGGGCCTGGGGGTCCGGGGCGCGGTGACGTCCCCGACCTTCGTGATCGCCCGGGTGCACCCGTCGCTCGGTGACGGCCCGCCGCTCGTCCACGTCGACGCCTACCGGCTGTCCGGCGGCCTGGACGAGATGGAGGACCTCGACCTGGACGTCTCGCTGCCCGAGTCGGTCGTCGTCGTGGAGTGGGGCGAGGGCAAGGTCGAGGAGCTGACCGAGGAGCGCCTCCAGGTCGGGATCCACCGGGCCGTCGGCGACACGACGGACGAGGTGCGGCACGTGACGGTGACCGGGCTCGGCGAGCGCTGGGCCGCCGTGGACCTGAGCGTGCTGTCCGCCTGACGCGCCCGGGCCGGGGCCGGCCCGCGAGGCCGTTCCGACAACGTGTCGGGAAAACGTTGCGTTCGAGGTCGTGGGCGTGGTCACATGGTATTCAGCCCGTGGTTAGGCGTGCCTAACCACACCCGCCCCCGACCTCAGGAGGCGTCCCATGCCGGCACCGGAGAACACGCCCCACGGTGAGGCGCGGCCGCACCCGCCGGCCCACGGCGCTTCGCTGTCCGTGCGCGACCTGCTGGCGGCCAACGCCGCAGCGCGGCTCGTCTCGACACCTCCGCGCGCGCCCGAGCCCCGCCCGGTCGCCGAACCCCGGCCCGAGGCGGCCTGACCAGGGCGGTCAGGGGACCACGACCACCGGGCGGCCGATCGTCGCGAACTCCCACATGGCGGTCCCGTCACCACGTGACTGGCGGATGCCGCCCGTCCGCGCGGTCGGGTCCGGCTGCGGGGTGCCGCCCGGCACGGCCGCGCTGAAGCCGATCGTCACGCCGTCCACCGCCGCGAACCGCACCACGTGCTCCACCGGCAGCCCGTCGGTCCCGGTGACCGAGCCGGAGCGCGACCCGACCGGGTAGATGCCCGGTGGCGGGTCGACCGATCCGGGGGTCACCCGGAACGTCCGCTTGACCTTGCCGCCGACCCCCACCAGCCACACCCGGTCCTCGCCCAGGGAGTAGACGACCCGCTCCCCGGTCCCGGAGAGGGCGGGCAGCGCCTCGGGGTCGCCGTCGTCCCGGGGGGCCTCGGAGGTACTCGCCGCGAGCGTGCCGCCGGGACGCTCGCCCAGGTCGGGCGGGACGTTCGCGGCGGCCTGGAAGGTGAGGAAGGCGACCGCGGCGAGGGCGGCCGCGCTCAGGCCCACGACGAATCCGGAACTGCTGCCCGCCACCGTCACCACCTCAGCGTTCGCTCGCGCCACGTGATCATGCCGACCGTAGCAGTCACCGCCCGCCCGACCGGGGCGGCACTTCCGGAGCCCCGGGCGCCGTAGGCTGTTTGCGTGCTCTTGCTCGCTCTGGATACCGCCACCCCCGCCGTCACCGTCGCGCTGCACGACGGCACGGACGTCATCGCCTCCTCGAGCCAGGTGGACGCGCGCCGGCACGGCGAGCTGCTGCTGCCGGCCGTCGACCGGGTCCTCGCCGAGGCCGGTGTGCGGCTGGACGCCGTCACCGGCGTCGTCGTGGGCGTCGGCCCCGGCCCCTACACCGGGCTGCGGGTCGGCCTGATGACCGCCGACACCTTCGGGTTCGCCCTCGGCGTCCCCGTGCACGGCGTGTGCACCCTGGACGGTCTCGCCTACGCCGCCGACATCGAGAAGGGCCCCTTCGTCGTGGCGACCGACGCCCGGCGCAAGGAGGTCTACTGGGCCCGGTACGCCGACTCCCGCACCCGGCTGACCGATCCGGCCGTCGACCGGCCCGCCGACATAGCGGCCGAGGTGGCCGGACTGCCGGCCGTCGGCGCCGGCGCGCTGCTCTACCCCGACACGTTCCCGTCGACCCACGAGCCCGAGCACGTGTCGGCGGCCGCCCTGGCCGCCCTGGCCGCCGAGCGGATGGCCGCGGGGGAGGAGCTGCCCGCGCCGCGGCCGCTGTATCTGCGCCGCCCCGACGCCCAGGTCCCCAAGAACTACAAGGTGGTCACCCCCAAGTGACCGGACCCGTGACCGCCCCCGGCGGCGCCGAGGGCCCCGAACTGCGCGAGATGCGCTGGTGGGACATCGACCCCGTCCTGGAGCTGGAGAAGGCGCTCTTCCCCGAGGACGCCTGGTCCCGGGGCATGTTCTGGTCCGAACTGGCCCACGCCCGGGGGGCCGAGGCCACCCGCCGCTATGTCGTCGCCGAGCAGGACGGGCGCCTGGTCGGCTACGCCGGGCTCGCCTCCGCCGGCGACCTGGGGGACGTCCAGACCATCGCCGTCGCGCGCGACCACTGGGGGACCGGCCTCGGCGGGCGGCTGCTGGCCGAGCTGCTGCGCGCGGCCACCGAGTTCGAGTGCGCCGAGGTGATGCTGGAGTGCCGGGTGGACAACGTCCGCGCGCAGAAGCTCTACGAGCGCTTCGGTTTCGAGGCCATCGGCTTCCGGCGCGGCTACTACCAGCCGGGGAACGTGGACGCCCTGGTGATGCGACTGACCACAGCGCCCGACAGCGGCAGTGCCGCGGGTGACGACTCCGTACAAGGAACTGAGATCAATGGCTGACTCGCGGGACGAACCCCTCGTTCTGGGCATCGAGACCTCGTGCGACGAGACCGGCGTCGGCATCGTCCGCGGCACCACCCTGCTCGCCGACGCCGTGGCCTCCAGCGTCGAGGAGCACGCCCGCTTCGGCGGCGTCGTGCCGGAGGTCGCCTCCCGGGCCCATCTGGAGGCGATGATCCCGACCATCGACCGGGCGCTGAAGGAGGCGGGCGTCAGCGCGCGCGACCTCGACGGCGTGGCGGTCACGGCCGGTCCCGGCCTCGCGGGCGCGCTGCTGGTCGGCGTGTCGGCGGCCAAGGCGTACGCCTACGCGCTCGGCAAGCCGCTGTACGGCGTCAACCACCTCGCCTCGCACATCTGTGTGGACCAGCTGGAGCACGGGCCGCTCCCGGAGCCGACGATGGCGCTGCTGGTGTCCGGCGGGCACAGCTCGCTGCTGCTGTCCTCCGACATCACCTCCGACGTCCGCCCGATGGGCGCGACCATCGACGACGCGGCGGGCGAGGCGTTCGACAAGATCGCCCGCGTGCTGAACCTGGGCTTCCCCGGCGGACCGGTCATCGACCGCTACGCCCGCGAGGGCGACCCGAACGCGATCGCGTTCCCGCGCGGTCTGACCGGCCCGCGCGACCCGGCGTACGACTTCTCCTTCTCCGGCCTGAAGACCGCCGTCGCCCGCTGGATCGAGGCGAAGCGGGCCGCGGGCGAGGAGGTGCCGGTGCGGGACGTCGCGGCCTCCTTCCAGGAGGCGGTCGTCGACGTGCTGACCCGCAAGGCCGTACGGGCCTGCAAGGACGAGGGCGTCGGCCACCTGATGATCGGCGGCGGCGTGGCCGCGAACTCCCGGCTGCGGGCACTGGCGCAGGAGCGCTGCGAGGCGGCCGGCATCCGGCTGCGGGTGCCCCGGCCGAAGCTGTGCACGGACAACGGCGCGATGGTCGCCGCGCTCGGCGCCGAGATGGTCGCGCGCAACCGGGCGGCCTCCGACTGGGACCTGTCGGCGGACTCCTCGCTGCCGGTGACGGAGCCGCATGTGCCGGGCGCCGGGCACGACCACGTGCACGAGGTGAGCAACGAGAACCTGTACTCGTGAGCGTCGTCGCCCTGATGTGGGAGGCGCGGGCGGTGCCCGGGCGGGGCGGGGACCTGCTCGCCTGGGCGCGGGCGCAGGAACTGCCGCGGCCGCCCCTGCGCCGGGAGACCCTCCGGGCGGCGCAGGACCGGGTCCTCGTCATCACGTGGTGGGAGGCGGACGCCGACGCCGAGGTCCCCGAACTGCCGGAACCGGACGGCGATCTGGTCACCCGGGCCGTGCACCGGTGGCGGTTCGAGTCGCTCGGTACGGAGGGTCCCGGCCGGTCCGGCGGCTGAGAGAACCGTCGCGGGGCGGTCCCGTGGCTCGAAGGTTTCGTGGTGCGTGCCGAATGTTCCGGCATACGGACTGGGCCGGAAAGGTTCGTCACCGGGCCGGGCGGGGTTACGATCGCCGCCATGACAGCCCGTGAGACCGCCGCATCCCGGACGGCCGAGCCGGAGAACCGGTCGGCAGCGACGACCGGCCGGTCCGGGCGGACGGCCACGCTCGCCGAGATCGCCCGCGAGGCCGGCGTCTCGGCGCCGACTGTTTCGAAGGTCCTCAACGGACGCGCGGACGTGGCCCCGGGTACCCGCAGCCGTGTCGAGGAGCTGCTGCGCGCCCACGGCTACCGCCGCCGGCGGACCGAGACCGGCCGCTCGCCCCTGATCGACCTGGTCTTCCACGAGCTGGAGAGCGCGTGGGCGATGGAGGTCATCCGGGGCGTCGAGAACGTGGCCCGCGACGCGGGGCTGAGCGTCGTGCTCAGCGAGAGCGCGGGGCGCCTCACTCCGGGCCGGACCTGGGCCGACCAGGTCGCCGCCCGCCGCCCGTACGGCGTGATCCTCGTGCTGTCCGACCTCGACGAGTCCCAGCGCGCGCTGCTGACCAGCCGTTCGATCCCGTTCGTGGTGATGGACCCGGCGGGCGACCCGGGCGCCGACGTGCCGTCCATCGGCGCGACCAACTGGCAGGGCGGCCTCGCCGCCACCCGGCATCTGATCGAGCTCGGGCACCGGCGGATCGGCGCGATCACCGGACCGTCCCGGATGATGTGCAGCCGCGCCCGCCTCGACGGCTACCGCGCCGCCCTGGAGACGGCCGGGCTGACGGCCGACCAGGACCTGGTCAGGACCGGCGACTTCCACCACGAGACCGGCTACCGGCAGGGCCTGGAACTGCTGCGCCGCCCCGACCGGCCCACCGCGGTCTTCGCCGGCAACGACCTGCAGGCGCTCGGGCTGTACGAGGCCGCGCGGGAGCTCGGCCTGCGGGTGCCGGAGGACCTGAGCGTGGTCGGGTTCGACGACCTGCCGGTCGCGCGGTGGGTCGGGCCGCCGCTGACGACCGTGCGGCAGCCCCTGACGGAGATGGCGGAGGCGGCGGCGAAGCTGGTGCTGGACCTCGCCCGCGAGCAGGGCACCCCTACGGCGACCAGGGTGGACCTGGCGACCAGCCTGGTGGTGCGGAGCAGCACGGCCCCGGCGCCCGGGCTGTGACGCCCGCCGGGGCTCGGCGCGAAACTTTCGGCTCCTTTCTGAGAGAAGTCTGAGAATTTCGCGAGAAAAGCCGCCCTGGGCTCCCTGGCCGTAATAATTCGGACGTACGTTCCTACCTATGAGGGGACGCGGGCGGGGAACGGGCGGGGACGACGGGGGACGCGGGGAACGCCGGGCGTCGGTGTCGCGAAGGGCGGGGATCGCCCTCGCGGCCTTACTGGCCCTGGCGATCGGGGCGGCGGCCTGGGCCTACCGGCATCTCGACGACAACATCACCGGTGTCGACATCGACCAGGCACTGGGCGACGACCGCCCGCCCCGGGCGATGACGACCCCGGCGCCGTCGGCGTCACCGCTGCCGACGGACGCGCTGAACATCCTGGTCCTCGGCTCGGACTCACGCAGCGGCGCCGCCAACAGGAAGCTCGGCGGGGGCGACAGCGGGGGCGCCCGCTCGGACACCGCGATGGTGTTCCACATCGACGCCGGCCGCACCACGGCCACGGTCGTGAGCATCCCGCGCGACACCCTGGTCACCCGGCCGTCCTGCCCGCTGCCGTCGGGCGGGTCGACCCGGCAGGCGTACCAGGCCATGTTCAACAGCGCCTACGCGCTGGGCGGTCCGGTCTGCGCCGTCAAGACGGCCGAGTCCCTGACGGGCGTGCGGATGGACCACTACGTCGAGCTCGACTTCTCCGGGTTCGCGAAGCTGGTGGACGCCCTCGGCGGGGTCACGGTCACCACGGACGAGGACATCCAGGACGAGGACAGCCATCTGGACCTCGCGGCCGGCACGCACCACCTGGACGGCGAGCAGGCGCTGGCCCTGGCCCGCACCCGGCACGGCATCGGCAACGGCAGCGACCTGGGCCGCATCGAGCTCCAGCAGAAGCTGGTGAAGGCGCTGCTCGACCAGATCTCCGCCACCGACCTGCTCACCGATCCCGCCCGGCTCTACCGGGTCGCCGACGCGGTGACCGGCGCCCTGACCACGGACACGGGACTGGACTCGCTGAGCGAGCTGACCGGCCTCGGGCAGAGCCTGCGGGGGCTGACGTCGGACGGCGTCAGGACCCTGACCATGCCGGTGGTGCCGGCGCCGTCCAACCACAACCGGGTGGTGGCGGACGAGCCGGAGGCGGGGAAGCTGTGGGAGTCGCTGCGCTGAGAGAAAACTTCTCACAGATCCCGGGGGACGTGTCGATCCGGCGGCCGGCCGTTCGACGCAGGGGTGAGAGGCCGGGAAGGGCCCGGCCACCGCAGCACGAGGAGTCACCATGCCCCGATACCTGTCGCTCGTGAAGATCGACGAGGCGTCCGCCCCCGCCGACGGCCCGAGCCCCGAACTGATGCGGCGCATGGGGGAGCTGATCGAGGAGGTCACCAAGGCCGGCGTCATGCTCGACACCGCCGGGCTGCTGCCGTCCGCGCAGGGCACCCGGGTGCACTGGGAGGGCGGCCGGATCTCCGTCACCGACGGGCCCTTCACCGAGGCCAAGGAGGTCGTCGGCGGGTACGCGATCATGCAGTGCAAGGACAAGGCCGAGGCCATCGAGTGGACCACCCGGTTCCTGAAGGTGCACGAGGAGTTCTGGACCGTCACCTGCGAGGTGCGGGAGATCGCCGAGGGGTGACCGCGCCCGCTGGGCCGCCGGACGGGCAGGGTGTTCGATGGTGGGCTGTGGAGACACCGCGCGCCATCGACACCCGGTCCACCCTGGAGACCGTCTTCCGGCTGGAGTTCCCCCGCGTCGTCGCCGCCGTCACCCGGGTCGTCCGGGACGTCGGCATCGCCGAGGAACTCGCCCAGGACGCCCTGGTCGCCGCGCTGGAGAAATGGCCGCGCGACGGCGTGCCCGACCGGCCGGGCGCCTGGCTCACCGCCGCCGCCCGCCACCGCGCCGTCGACCTGGTCCGCCGCCGGGAGAACTACGCCCGCAAGCTCCGGGAGATCGGCCGGAACCTGGAGGACGTGCCGCCGCCGGAGCCCGCCGACCCCGACGCCATCGACGACGACCTGCTCCGGCTCGTCTTCACCACCTGCCATCCCGTGCTGTCCCCGCAGGCCCGCACGGCACTCACCCTGCGCCTGGCCGGCGGTCTGACCACGGCTGAGATCGCCCGCGCCTACCTGGTCCCCGAGGCCACGGTCGCCCAGCGCGTGGTCCGCGCCAAGCGCACCCTGGCCGCCCGCAACGTCGCCTTCGAGGTGCCGTACGGACCCGACCGCGAGGCGCGGCTCGGCTCCGTCCTCGACGTCATCTACCTGATCTTCAACGAGGGGTACGCGGCGACCGCGGGCGACGACTGGCTGCGCCCCGCGCTGTGCGAGGACGCGCTGCGGCTGGCCCGGCAGCTGGCCGCGCTGATGCCGAAGGAGCCCGAGGTGCACGCCCTGGCCTCGCTGCTGGAGTTCCAGGCGTCCCGCACGTCCGCCCGCACCGCCCCCGACGGCACGCCCGTCCTGCTGCGCGACCAGAACCGGCGCCGCTGGAACCGCATGCTGATCGCCCGGGGCATCACCGCCCTGGACCGGGCGGGCGCGACGGCGACGGGCGCCCCCGGCCCGTACGCCCTCCAGGCCGCCATCGCCGCCTGCCACGCGCACGCGTTCCGCTACGAGGACACCGACTGGCGGTCCATCGCCACGCTGTACCGGCTGCTCGCCGCCCGGTCGCCGTCGCCGGTGGTGGAGCTGAACCGGGCGGTCGCCGTCTCGATGACCGAGGGCCCCGGGCCCGCCCTGGAGATCGTCGACGGCCTCGCGGGCGAACCGGCGCTGCGGGCCTACCACCTGCTCCCGAGCGTGCGCGGCGACCTGCTCCTGCGCCTCGACCGCAGGGCCGAGGCGCGGGCGGAGTTCGAGCGCGCGGCGGCGCTGACGCGCAACGAGGCGGAGCGGGAGATGCTGCGCCGACGGGCGGCGGAGGCCGGGCCGTGACTACGCGGGGTGCCCCACCAGCATCGTCGGCGCGCCTGCCACCCGGGTCAGGAACACGGTGGCCGCGTTCGGCCCCTGCGGCTTGACCTTGCGGCGCAGTTCCTCCGGCTCGACGGCCGAGCCGCGCTTCTTCACGGTCAGCGTGCCCACCCCGCGCTCCCGCAGCAGCGCCTTCAGCCGCTTCACGTTGAACGGCAGCCGGTCGGTGATCTCGTACGCGGTGGCGTACGGGGTGGGGCGCAGCGCGTCCGCCGTGATGTACGCGATGGTCGCGTCGACCAGCCCGCCGTCCAGCGACTCGGCGGCCTCGGCGACCAGATGGGCCCGGATGACGGCGCCGTCCGGCTCGTACAGATACCGCCCGACGGGCCGCACCGCCGGATCGGGCAGGCCGCGGGAGAGCAGCGAGCGCGGGCCCGGCAGCAGGGTGGCGCGGACGGCCCCGGGGGCCGTGCCGAACCACAGCACCGCCTCCTTGACGTCCCCGCCGTCGGAGATCCACTCGGCCTCGGCGTCGCCGGGGACCGCCTCGTGCGGGATGCCGGGCGCGACCTTCAGGGCGGCGTGGGGTGCGGTGCGGGCCGCCTCGACGGCCCAGGACAGCGGCGGCGAGTACGCCTCCGGGTCGAAGATGCGGCCGCGTCCGCCGCGCCGGGCCGGGTCGACGAACACGGCGTCGAAGCCGGCGGTCGCGACCTCGGTGACGTCGGCCTCGCGCACCTCGACCAGGTCCGCCAGCCCGAGCGCGGCCATGTTGGCCCGTGCCGCCGCCACCGTCACCGGGTCCCGGTCGACGGCCAGCACCCGGATGCCGGCCCGCGCGAGCGCGATCGCGTCGCCGCCGATGCCGCAGCACAGGTCGGCGACCGAGCCGATGCCCAGCTCCCGCATCCGGGCCGCCCGGTACGCCGCCACGCTCGCCCGCGTCGACTGCTCGACGCCGTTGGCCGTGAAGTACATGCGCCCCGCGTCCTCGGCGCCGAACTTCGCCGCCGCCCGCTGCCGCAGCCGGGCCTGCCCGAGGGCCGCGGACACCAGCCCGGCCGGGTGCTCGCGGCGCAGCCTGGTCGCGACGGCGAGCTCGTCGGCGGGGTCGGTGTCGCGCACGGCGTCGAGGAGGGCGCGGCCCTCGGGGGCGAGCAGGGCGGTGAAGGCGTCGAGGTGGTCGTTCACCGGGTCATTGTCGGCCAGTCGGAGGATGGTCGGCTCCATGGCGGCGCTGTCGGCCCGCTCCGGGCGGGGGCGCCTGTCAGGATCCGGCTCCATGCGACTTGTAGGACAAAATGACAAAAAGGGGCTGCTGGGGATCGCGGCCTGGAGCCGTCCCGTCGCCCGGGCGGTCCGGCGGACGCGGCTGCGGAGTGCCGTCGCCGGGCTCGCGGTCGCCGCCGTCGCCTCGGGCTGCGCGCAGGGCGGTATCGCCGACCCGGCGGTCGGCACCTCCCCGGCCGCGGGTCCCGTGCCGAGCCGCTCCGCCGCACCCGCGTCACCTCCGACCGCCACCCGGGCGCCGGACGGCAGGAAGCCGCAGTCCGCCCAGCAGGCCCAAGCCGCCCGGGTCGCCGCCGCCCGGCGCTGGCGGCTCGCCCGCGTCCCCCTGGTGCCCCCGCCGCCGCCCGCGGTCAAGCCGCGGATCACCACCCGCAAGGGCTTCGAGGTCGACGGGCACGAGGAGCTGGGCCTCCCGCCGGTCTTCACGACCGTCCCCACGAACCGGAAGGTCGTCTTCCTGACCATCGACGACGGCGCCGAGAAGGACCCCGCGTTCCTGCGCATGATGAGCGACCTGAAGGTGCCGTACACCGCCTTCCTCAGCGACTACGTGATCAAGGACGACTACGGCTACTTCCGGCGGCTGCAGCGCGCGGGGGCCGATCTGCAGAACCACACCCTCCACCACCGCTACCTGCCCGCCCTGTCCTACCGCCACCAGCAGTACGAGATCTGCGGCATGCAGGAGGTCATGGAGGAGCGCTACGGCGAACGCCCCGTGCTGTTCCGGCCGCCCTTCGGCAACTACAACCGCGACACCCTGCGCGCGGCCAGGTCCTGCGGGGTGCGGTACGTCGCCCTGTGGAACGAGGAGGTCTTCGTCGACCGCTGGGACCACCGGGAGGACGACCACCGGATCCGTCCGGGTGACATCGTGCTCAGTCACTTCCGGGGCCGGGACGAGTGGAAGGGCACAATGCCCGACATGATCCGCCGGTTCCTGGACAGGGTCACGGCCGAGGGGTTCGCGGTGGCCCGGCTGGAGGACTACCTGTGACGCCCCCGCCGCGGACACGTGCGCCCGTCGCCGTGGCCCTGGCGACCCTCCTGCTCGCCGGATGCGCCGCCGGCACCTCCGCCACCGGCCCCCGCGCCGGGACCGCGCACGAAGCGACGCGCTCGGCGAAGAACGCCACGCACGCCGCGCAGCCGTACCGCCGCTGGGGCCTGAGCGACCCGCTGCCCGCGCCGCCCCCGTCACCCGCCCGGCGGGTGGCGCGGCGCCCCGGCGGCCCGCCGCCCGTCCTGCACCGCGTCCCCACCCGCGACCGGGTCGTCTTCCTCACCTACGACGACGGCGCCGAGAAGGACCCCCGGTTCATCGACATGGTCCGCGAACTGCGGCTGCCGGTCAGCATGTTCCTCACGGACAGCGTCGTCGGCCCCGGATACGGGCACTTCGCGCGGCTCCGCGCGGTCGGCGCGTCCCCGCAGAACCACACCCTCGACCACGCCGCCCTGCGCGGACTGCCCTACGCCGGCCAGCGCGCCGAGATCTGCGGCCAGCAGGACAAGCTGCACGCCCGCTTCGGCGTCCGCCCCCGGCTCTTCCGGCCGCCCCACGGCACCTACGACGCCACCACGCTGCGCGCCGCCGCCGACTGCGGGGTCACCGCCGTCGTGCTGTGGCGGGCGGCGATGGCGGGCGACGGCCGGCTGACGTTCGCGAAGGGGCCCGCGCGGCTGCGCCCCGGCGACGTCGTCTCCGTCCCCTCGGGCGAGCCGGGCGGGCTGCCGCTGCGGGAGCGCACCACCCTGCTGCTGCGGGCGGTTCAGGAGCGGGGGCTGACCGTGGGCCGCCTCGAGGACTACGTCTGACTCCGCTGTCCGCGGCGCGCCGCGCCACGGCGAATTGGCACTCCGCTTGACCGAGTGCTAACCGCGGTCATAGTCTCGGTCCTGGCACTCCCCACTGGAGAGTGCCAACCACGCGACGGGCAGGTCCGGCACCCGCGACGACGGATCGACCTGGTCGCCACCTCAGACAGTTAACCCCGTGAGATCTCCGAAGGGGGAGGTCGGATCGTGACGACCACCAGCTCCAAGGTTGCCATCAAGCCGCTTGAGGACCGCATCGTGGTCCAGCCGCTCGACGCCGAGCAGACCACCGCCTCTGGCCTGGTCATCCCGGACACCGCGAAGGAGAAGCCCCAGGAGGGCGTCATCCTCGCCGTCGGTCCGGGCCGCTTCGAGAACGGCGAGCGTCTTCCGCTCGACGTGAAGGTCGGCGACATCGTGCTGTACAGCAAGTACGGCGGCACCGAGGTGAAGTACAACGGCGAGGAGTACCTCGTCCTCTCGTCCCGCGACGTGCTCGCGGTCATCGAGAAGTAAGACACCTCGAAGCTCTTGCTTCCAGCTGCGCCCCTGGCCCCCGCGACCACATAAGAACCGGGCGCCCGGGGCGCAGTGTCTTTTGTTGAGAACCCACAGAATCCGAGAGGGCTCCCGCTGTCATGGCGAAGATCCTGAAGTTCGACGAGGACGCCCGTCGCGCCCTCGAGCGCGGCGTCAACAAGCTTGCCGACACGGTCAAGGTGACGATCGGCCCCAAGGGCCGCAACGTCGTCATCGACAAGAAGTTCGGCGCTCCCACCATCACCAACGACGGCGTGACCATCGCCCGTGAGGTCGAGGTCGAGGACCCGTTCGAGAACCTCGGCGCCCAGCTGGTGAAGGAGGTGGCGACCAAGACCAACGACATCGCGGGTGACGGCACCACCACCGCCACCGTGCTCGCCCAGGCGCTGGTACGCGAGGGCCTGAAGAACGTCGCCGCGGGCGCCTCCCCGGCCCTGCTGAAGCGGGGCATCGACGCCGCCGTCGCCGCCGTCTCCGAGGACCTCCTCGCGACCGCGCGCCCGATCGACCAGAAGTCCGACATCGCCGCCGTCGCCGCGCTGTCCGCCCAGGACCAGCAGGTCGGCGAGCTCATCGCCGAGGCGATGGACAAGGTCGGCAAGGACGGTGTCATCACCGTCGAGGAGTCCAACACCTTCGGTCTGGAGCTGGACTTCACCGAGGGCATGGCCTTCGACAAGGGCTACCTGTCGCCGTACTTCGTGACGGACCAGGAGCGCATGGAGGCCGTCCTGGAGGACCCGTACATCCTCATCAACCAGGGCAAGATCTCCTCCATCGCCGACCTGCTGCCGCTGCTGGAGAAGATCATCCAGAGCAACGCCTCCAGGCCGCTGCTGATCATCGCCGAGGACGTCGAGGGCGAGGCCCTGTCGACCCTGGTCGTCAACAAGATCCGCGGCACCTTCAACGCGGTCGCGGTCAAGGCCCCCGGCTTCGGTGACCGCCGCAAGGCGATGCTGCAGGACATCGCGATCCTCACCGGCGCCACGGTCATCTCCGAGGAGGTCGGCCTCAAGCTCGACCAGGTCGGCCTCGACGTGCTCGGCTCCGCCCGCCGCGTCACCGTCACCAAGGACGACACCACGATCGTCGACGGCGCCGGCAAGTCCGAGGACGTCCAGGCCCGCATCGCCCAGATCAAGGCCGAGATCGAGAACACCGACTCCGACTGGGACCGCGAGAAGCTCCAGGAGCGTCTCGCGAAGCTGGCCGGCGGCGTGTGCGTCATCAAGGTCGGCGCCGCCACCGAGGTGGAGCTGAAGGAGAAGAAGCACCGTCTGGAGGACGCCATCTCCGCGACCCGCGCCGCGGTCGAGGAGGGCATCGTCTCCGGTGGTGGCTCCGCGCTCGTCCACGCCGTGAAGGTCCTCGAGGACAACCTCGGCAAGACCGGCGACGAGGCCACCGGTGTCTCCGTGGTCCGAAGGGCCGCCGTCGAGCCGCTGCGCTGGATCGCCGAGAACGCCGGCCTGGAGGGTTACGTCATCACCTCCAAGGTCGCCGAGCTCGAGAAGGGCCACGGCTTCAACGCCGCCACCGGCGAGTACGGCGACCTGGTCAAGGCCGGCGTCATCGACCCGGTCAAGGTCACCCGCTCCGCCCTGGAGAACGCCGCCTCCATCGCCTCCCTCCTGCTCACGACCGAGACCCTGGTCGTCGAGAAGAAGGAAGAGGAGGAGCCGGCCGCGGCCGGCCACGGGCACGGCCACGCCCACTGAGTGAGCGGCTCCCAGGACGACGCACGAGGGCCCGGCACCCCCGCCACGGGGGTGCCGGGCCCTCGCCGCACCCTGCCCGGTGCGACCCCGGCCCAGGACGCGACGCTCACCCCTCGGACCGACAAAGGCCCCGCCCCGTCCTCAGGACGGGAGCGGGGCCTTCCCCTTCGCGGTCATGCGCCGAGTACCCCCAACTGCTCCATCAGTCCCGCGCGGTCGTAGATCCAGTGGCCCTCGCGGATGCGGCCGTCCCGGAAGCGCTGCCAGGTCATGCCCTGCATCCTCACGTCCTGGCCGGTCGGCGGGATGCCCAGGAACTCGCCCTTGTGGTGGCCCGTCAGGGTCCAGCGGCTGCACACCCGCTCGCCCTCGGCCACCTGGTCGTCGATGCGGAACGTGAAGTCGAAGGCGCCGTACCAGCCCTCCAGCACCGCCCGCATCCCGTCCAGGCCCTGGACGGGGCGCGGGGAGGACGGGTCGTGGTCGACGTAGTCGTCCGTGAGGTGCTCGATGATGTGCTCCGGGGGCCTGCGGCCCAGCGCCGTGAAGAAGGCGCGCGCGGTGAGGACGTTCACCTGCTCGTCCCGCACCACGTCCAGGTCGGTGAAGACCGGCGGCCCGTCGCACAGCGCCACCATCTCCTCGTAGATCCGCCCGGTCTCGGGGAGGTGGGAGTTGCGCATCGCCTCGTCGTACGACGGGAACTCCACGATCTCCACGAAGTGCGAGGCGTCGGACCGGTCCCGGGCGATGACGTCGTGCGTGGCCGTCCGCTTCCCCCTGGTCTGCTCGACCCACCTGTCCATCAGCCGGTTCATCTCGTCGAACCGGTCCGTCCTGCAGTCGATGAGCTGTAGGAAGGTCATGACGCCGGCGCCTCCCGGTCCTCCTGGGTGCGGCTGGACAGCATCATTCTCCTCGCCGGGGCCGCCCGGCGCCTCCCGCCGGGACCGCCCGCTACTGCGGCCCGTACTTGCGGCCCGTCCGCGACGAGATCGTGCCGAGCATGCCCCGCGGCACCAGCTTCGCCGCGCCCAGCAGCACCTTGTAGCGCGGGTCCGGGACGGACAGCGTCCGCCCCCGCGCCAGGTCCTCCAGCGCGGCGGCCGCCACCTTGTCGGCGTCCAGCCACATCCACCCGGGGATGTTGTCCGTGCCCATGCCCGCGCGCTCGTGGAACTCGGTCCGTACGAACCCCGGGCACAGCGCCATCAGCCGCACCCCGCTCCCGGCCAGGTCCCGCGCCGCGCCCTGGGTGAACTGCACGACCCACGCCTTGGACGCGCCGTACGTCCCGCGCGGCACGAAGGCGGCCACCGAGGCGACGTTCACGACACCGCCCCGGCCCCGCTCGCGCATCGCCCCGGCCGCCGCCGAGGTCAGCCGCAGCACCGCCTCGCAGTGCACCTTCAGCATCCGCAGCTCGTCGGCCATGGACACGTCGAGGTAGCGGCCCTTGTTGCCGAACCCCGCGTTGTTGATCAGCAGGTCGACCGGGTTGCGGCGGTCGCCGAGGCGGGCGGCGACCGACTCGATGCCGGAGTCCTCGGCGAGGTCCGCCGTCAGCACCTCCGCCTCGACGCCGTGCCGGTCGTGCAGTTCGGTGGCCTGCTCGCGCAGCCGCTCGGTGTCCCGGGCCACCAGGACGAGGTCATGTCCGTCGGCGGCCAGCCGTCGCGCGAACGCGGAGCCCAGGCCCGCCGTCGATCCCGTGATCAATGCCGTTGTCATGGCGCAAGGTTAGTGACCCGGACCGGCCCGTTCCGCTCCGCGGCCGCCCGGCGGGCCATCGGCCGCGGCCGTACCCGGCGGCAACCCGCTCCCGCGGCCCTTCACGCGGCGTCGCGTCAGGACCCGTGCGTCGCCACGTACTTCCTCGCCGTCCGCACCGCCTCCGGGTGCAGCCACTCGGCCGCGGCCAGGACGCGCGGCAGCAGCGTCCGCTCGGTCGTGACCGCCCGGAACTGGAACGCCACCGTCACCTCGTGGTCCGGCCGGTGGACGATCTCGATCGCGTCGCCCGCCCGGATCTCTCCCGGCTCGATCACCCGCAGATACGCCCCCGGCGCGGCCTGTGCCGTGAACCGCTTGACCCACTGCCGTTCACCCAGATGGCCCTGGAAGGTGCGGCAGGGGATACGGCCGCTCGTGACCTCCAGCAGCAGATCGGGCCCCACCCGCCAGCGCTCGCCGATCAGCGCCCCGGAGACGTCCACCCCGGACGTCGTGAGGTTCTCGCCGAACACGCCGTTGCGCAGCGGGCGCCCCAGCTCGCGCTCCCAGGCGTCGAGGTCCTCCCGCGCCACCGCGTACACGGCCTGGTCGTCTCCGCCGTGATGCTGCCTGGCGCACACCGCGTCCCCGGCCAGACCGCTCCCGCCGACGCCCTTCGCGCCGGGTGCCGTCACCCGCACCGGGCCCTCGACGGGGCGCTTGTCGATGCCGGTCACACCCTCGGCATGGTCCGTGTACGGCACCGCCTGAGGGCGGCCGAGATTGACTGACAGAAGCTTCATGGCGGCACGGTAGGCGACCGGTGGTCAAAGTGTCGATGCGATATTCGGTGCGCTCTCCAAGCGCGGCTTATGCTCGATGACGTGCTCGAAGCCCGTCACCTCCGTGTCCTGCGCGCCGTCGCGACCACCGGCTCCTTCTCGGCGGCCGCCCGCGAGCTGGGCTGCACCCAGCCCGCCGTGAGCCAGCAGATGAAGGCGCTGGAGACGGCCGTCGGCACCCCGCTGCTGATCCGCACCGGGCGCGCGATGCGGCTGACCCAGGCCGGCGAGGCGCTCGTGCGGCACGCCACCGGCATCCTGGCCGGACTGACCGCCGCCGAGGAGGAGGTCGCCGCCATCGCCGGTCTGCGCGCCGGACGGGTCCGGCTCGTCTCCTTCCCCAGCGGCAGCTCCACCCTCGTCCCGACGGCCCTCGCCGCCCTGCGCGCCGCCCACCCCGGCACCCGTGTCTCCCTGGAGGAGGCCGAGCCGCCGAAGTCGGTCGAGATGCTGCGCGAGGGCGACTGCGACGTGGCCCTGGCCTTTCGGTACGAGAGCGCCGCCGGCGTCGAGGAATGGGACGACCTCGTGGTCCGCCCGCTGCTCACCGACCGCCTGGTCGGGCTGGTCCCGGAGCGGCACCGGCTCGCCCGCGCGGCGTCACCGGCGTCGGTCGCCATCGGCGATCTGGCGGCCGAGCCGTGGATAGCCGGGTGTCCCCGCTGCCGCGGTCAGCTGGTCGAGGTGTGCGCGAGCGCCGGCTTCACCCCGCGCATCGACTTCGCCACCGACGACTACCCGGCGGTGGTCGGCCTGGTCGGCGCCGGTCTCGGCGTGGCGGTCCTGCCCCAGCTGGCCGTGGAGTCCGTACGGCCGCGGGGCGTGCGCGTGGTGGCCCTGGAGCCGGCGGTCCGCCGCGAGATCGTCGCCCTCACGCTGCCGGACCTCGCCCAGGTGCCGGCCGTGGCCGCGACCCTGGACCAGCTCGCCCGCGCCGCCGGAGGCCCGGGGGAGCCCCGGGCATGAGAGAGGGCACGCAGTGCGTGCCCTGATCGGAGAAACGTTCCTTCAGCGGTCTGGACCCGCGTCCCCGCCGGTGGTCGACGCCGACACCAGCCGGTTGCGTGCCCGCCCCATGAGCTCTTCGCGCTCGTCCTCGGTCAAGCCGCCCCATACGCCGTACGGTTCGCGTACCGCCAGCGCGTGCGCCGCGCACTGTGCGCGCACGGGGCACCTCATGCAGACCTCCTTGGCCGAGTTCTCTCGAGCGCTCCGGGCCGCCCCGCGCTCGCCCTCCGGATGGAAGAAGAGGGAGCTGTCCACCCCGCGGCATGCAGCCAGCAGCTGCCAGTCCCACAGGTCCGCGTTCGGTCCGGGAAGGCGGGAGAAATCTGCCATTGCGTGACCCCTTGTAGCCGTTCTGGGCGGATACGGTGTCTACGACCGTACATCTACGATCTAAGAAGATGAAAATATGACTCATTGCGAATCTAGCCCCAAACGCTGTGAAACAGGAAGAAAAAGGGCTAAATGGGGCACCGCTTGTGATGAAACGGGGAGGGTCCGCCCCGCATGTGTGCCCTGTATCCGCCCCCTCACGTAGAGTGCTGAAGACGACACATGCCCCCGTAACTCTTTCGAGTGACCGTCGTTGAGAGGGCGGAGGCGGTTGAAAGAAGAAGCGCTCGGGCAGGCGTCCGAGACGGTCGACCGCACAGGTGACATTTCGTACCAGCCTGGAGGCTCAAGGTGACGTGCATCAGCTGCGGAGGGCGGCCATGACATCCGTCCTCGTCTGCGACGACTCCCCGCTTGCCCGAGAAGCGCTCCGTCGCGCGGTCGCGACCGTGCCCGGCGTCGAGCGCGTGACGACGGCGGCCAACGGCGAGGAAGTCCTCCGCCGCTGGGGGGCCGACCGCTCGGACCTGATTCTGATGGACGTACGCATGCCCGGACTGGGCGGCGTCGAGACGGTCCGGCGGCTGCTGTCCGCCGACCCCGGTGCGCGCATCATCATGCTCACCGTCGCCGAGGACCTGGACGGCGTGGCCCTCGCGGTCGCCGCCGGTGCCCGCGGCTATCTGCACAAGGACGCCTCCCGCGCGGAACTGCGCGCGACGGTGACGCAGGCACTGGCCGACCCGACCTGGCGGCTCGCCCCGCGCCGGCTGCGCTCCGCCGAGATGGGCGCCGCGCCGACGCTGACCGCACGGGAGATCCAGGTGCTGGAGGGCATGAGCCACGGCCGCTCCAACGCCGAGATCGGCCGCGAGCTCTTCCTGTCCGAGGACACCGTGAAGACCCACGCCCGCCGGCTGTTCAAGAAGCTCGGCGCCTCGGACCGGGCCCACGCGGTGGCGCTCGGGTTCCGATGGGGCCTGGTGCGCTGAGCGTCCCGCCGTGGGGCCGGCGTCGCATCGCCGGTGACCCCGGGTTCGTCGTGGCTGGTCGCGTGCGCGCGGCACGGCCGCACCATGTCTCGGCCCGCGCCCCCGTGGGGGCGCGGCTTCGAGGCCGGGCAACGGGTCCGGTCGGTGCCCGGTGCTCGTTTCGCCGCGGATGCCGCATCCTTGAGGTGTGGAGTCTCTCGGGGACGAGTCGGTCGAGCGGAAGGGGAGGGCGCAGGAGATGAGTTCCGGCGCACCTGCTCATAACGCTTCGGTGCACAACGACGGCCGCGATGCCGCGGACGCCGCGGCCGCAGGGCACCATGGACCGATGCGCGACGACGAGGCGGCTCACGCCGCAGGGGCGATCGGTGCACTCGTCCATCGCGCGGTGGACGGGGACGAGCAGGCCACCCACGACCTTCTCGCGCATGTCCACCCGCTGGCCCTGCGGTACTGCCGCACCCGGCTGTCCCGCCTGCCGGGGGACGCCCGGCACTTCGTCGAGGACCTCGCCCAGGAGGTCTGCGTCGCCGTCCTGCTGGCGCTGCCGCGCTACAAGGACACGGGCCGCCCCTTCGAGGCGTTCGTCTTCGCCATCGCCGCGCACAAGGTCGCGGACCTCCAGCGTGCGGCGATGCGGCACCCCGGCTCCACGGCCGTCCCCTCGGACGAGATGCCCGAGCGGCCGGACGACTCGCTGGGCCCCGAGGAGCGCGCGCTGCTGAGCAGTGACGCCGAGTGGGCCAAGAAACTCCTGGCCAACCTGCCCGAGAACCAGCGGGAGCTGCTGCTGCTGCGGATCGCGGTGGGGCTGACCGCGGAGGAGACCGGCCAGATGTTGGGAATGTCACCCGGGGCCGTCCGGGTCGCCCAGCACCGGGCCCTGAGCAGACTGCGGGCACTCGCCGAGCAGTAGTCCCGTCGGGTGAACGGGCATTGCCCGGATTCCGTACGAACATACGAAGCCGACGGCCGCCCGGAACCGTGGAATTTGCCACGGCGGCTTCCCGTTAGCATGGACATCCGCACCGATCAAGGCCATTTGGGGAAGGTGTCATGACTGCCAACGTCGACGGAGTGCCCGCCAAATTCGCGACACTCGGGCTTACCTACGACGATGTGCTGCTGCTGCCGGGCGCCTCCGAGGTCCTGCCCAACGCGGTCGACACCTCGTCCCGCATCTCCCGCAATGTACGGGTCAACATTCCCCTGCTCTCCGCCGCCATGGACAAGGTCACCGAGTCCCGCATGGCGATCGCGATGGCCCGCCTGGGCGGCGTCGGTGTGCTGCACCGCAATCTCTCCGTGGAGGACCAGGTCAACCAGGTCGACCTGGTGAAGCGGTCCGAGTCCGGCATGGTCACCGACCCCATCACGGTGCACCCGGAGGCGACCCTCGGCGAGGCGGACGCCCTGTGCGCCAAGTTCCGCATCAGCGGCGTCCCGGTCACCGACCCGGCCGGCAAGCTGCTCGGCATCGTCACCAACCGCGACATGGCTTTCGAGTCGGACCGCTCCCGCCAGGTGCGCGAGGTCATGACCCCGATGCCGCTGGTCACGGGCAAGGTCGGCATCTCCGGCGTCGAGGCCATGGAGCTGCTGCGCAGGCACAAGATCGAGAAGCTGCCGCTGGTCGACGACCAGGGCACCCTCAAGGGCCTGATCACGGTCAAGGACTTCGTCAAGGCCGAGAAGTACCCCAACGCCGCGAAGGACGCCGAGGGCCGCCTCCTGGTCGGTGCCGCCGTCGGCGCCAGCCCCGAGGCGCTGGAGCGGGCGCAGGCGCTCGCCGAGGCGGGGGTGGACTTCCTCGTCGTGGACACCTCGCACGGCCACAACAGCAACGCCCTCAGCTGGATGTCGAAGATCAAGTCCAGCGTCTCCGTCGACGTGATCGGCGGCAACGTCGCCACCCGCGACGGCGCGCAGGCCCTGATCGACGCCGGTGTCGACGGCATCAAGGTCGGTGTCGGACCGGGCTCCATCTGTACGACCCGTGTCGTCGCCGGTATCGGCGTCCCGCAGGTCACCGCCATCTACGAGGCCTCCCTCGCCGCCCGCCCCGCCGGCATCCCGCTGATCGGCGACGGCGGCCTGCAGTACTCCGGTGACATCGGCAAGGCGCTCGCCGCCGGTGCCGACACCGTGATGCTGGGCTCGCTGCTCGCGGGCTGCGAGGAGTCCCCCGGCGAGCTGCTCTTCATCAACGGCAAGCAGTTCAAGTCCTACCGCGGCATGGGCTCGCTCGGCGCCATGCAGTCCCGCGGCCAGGGCAGGTCGTACTCGAAGGACCGCTACTTCCAGGCGGAGGTCTCCTCCGACGACAAGCTGGTGCCCGAGGGCGTCGAGGGCCAGGTGCCCTACCGCGGCCCCCTGGCCAACGTGCTCCACCAGCTCGTCGGCGGTCTGCGCCAGACCATGGGCTACGTCGGCGCGGCCACCATCGACGAGATGGAGTCCAAGGGCCGCTTCGTCCGCATCACCTCGGCGGGTCTGAAGGAGAGCCACCCCCACGACATCCAGATGACGGTCGAGGCGCCGAACTACAGCAACAAGTAGCCGCCGGCTCCCGCGACAGGGCGGCTCCGGACGTATCCGGGGCCGCCCTCGTCGTGCCCGTCGGCGATACTGGAAGACGCTGCAACGCATCAGGGAAAGGCCACAGACGTGACTGAGATCGAGATCGGGCGCGGCAAGCGCGGCCGCCGGGCGTACGCCTTCGACGACATCGCCGTCGTCCCCAGCCGCCGTACGCGGGACCCGAAGGAGGTCTCGATCGCCTGGCAGATCGACGCCTACCGCTTCGAGCTGCCGTTCCTGGCCGCCCCCATGGATTCGGTCGTCTCCCCGGCCACCGCCATCCGCATCGGCGAGCTCGGCGGCCTCGGCGTGCTGAACCTCGAGGGCCTGTGGACCCGGTACGAGGACCCGCAGCCGCTGCTCGACGAGATCGCCGAGCTGCCCACGGAGGCCGCCACCCGCCGCCTCCAGGAGGTCTACGCCGCTCCGATCAAGGAGGAGCTGATCGGGCAGCGCATCAAGGAGGTGCGGGACTCCGGCGTCGTCACGGCCGCCGCGCTCTCTCCGCAGCGCACCGCCCAGTTCTCCAAGGCGGTCGTCGACGCGGGCGTCGACATCTTCGTCATCCGCGGCACGACGGTCTCCGCGGAGCACGTCTCGTCCTCGCACGAGCCGCTGAACCTGAAGCAGTTCATCTACGAGCTCGACGTCCCGGTGATCGTCGGCGGCTGCGCCACCTACACCGCGGCCCTGCACCTGATGCGCACCGGCGCGGCCGGCGTCCTGGTCGGCTTCGGCGGCGGCGCCGCGCACACCACACGCAACGTCCTCGGCATCCGCGTCCCGATGGCCACGGCGGTCGCGGACGTGGCCGCGGCGCGGCGCGACTACATGGACGAGTCCGGCGGCCGGTACGTCCACGTCATCGCGGACGGCGGAGTCGGCTGGTCCGGCGACCTCCCCAAGGCGATCGCCTGCGGCGCCGACGCCGTGATGATGGGCTCCCCGCTGGCCCGTGCCACGGACGCGCCGGGGCGCGGCTGCCACTGGGGCATGGAGGCCGTGAACGAGGAGCTGCCGCGGGGCCAGAAGGTCGACCTGGGCACGGTCGGCACGATCGAGGAGGTCCTGACGGGCCCCTCGCACACCCCCGACGGCTCCATGAACTTCTTCGGCGCCCTGCGCCGCGCCATGGCCACGACCGGCTACAGCGAGCTCAAGGAGTTCCAGCGGGTCGAGGTCACGGTGGCGGACTCCCAGCACCAGCGCTAGCCGACACCCGTACGCCCGGAGGGGCCGGTCGCCCGAGCGGCGACCGGCCCCTTTCGCATGCGCTGAGCGCCACCCGGGCCACCGGCCGCGGGTCGGCGTCCGCCTGTGCTGTGCGCCCCTCCTCACAACCGGTGCGCCGCCCCTGTGGGGGCCGCGCCCCGGGTGTCGAGGAGTAGCTGGGCCTTCACCGACAGGCCCTGGAGGTCGTAGGTGCGGTGCTGCTGGAGCAGGATCGTCAGGTCGGCGTCGGCGGCGGCCTCGTAGAGGGAGTCGGCGCGGGGGACCGGGCGGTCCAGGACGCTCCAGGACGGCACGTACGGGTCGTGGTAGCTGATGGACGCGCCCAGTTCCAGCAGGCGGACGGCCACCTCCTGGGCGGGGGTGGACTGCTGGTCGGCGAGGTCCGGCTTGTACGTGACGCCGAGGAGGAGGATGCGGGCGCCGCGCGCGGACTTGCCGTGCTCGTTGAGCAGGGTGGCGGCGCGCTGGACGACGTAACGGGGCATCTGGCTGTTGACCTGCTGAGCCAGTTCGACCATGCGCAGGGAACGGCCCGTGTGGGCGGTCAGTCCCTGCGGTACGGCGTGCCCGCCGACGCCGGGGCCGGGACGGAACGCCTGGAAGCCGAAGGGCTTGGTCTCCGCGCAGCGCACGACGTCCCACAGGTCGACACCCAGGTCGTGGCAGAGCACGGCCATCTCGTTGACGAGGGCGATGTTCACATGCCGGAAGTTGGTCTCCAGCACCTGCACGGTCTCCGCCTCGCGCAGGCCCCGCGCGCGGACCACCTTGTCGGTGAGGCGGCCGTAGAAGGCGGCCGCGGACTCGGTGCAGGCGGGGGTGAGGCCGCCGATCACCTTGGGGGTGTTGGCGGGATGGAAGTCGCGGTTGCCGGGGTCGACGCGGCTGGGCGAGTAGGCCAGGTGGAAGTCGCGGCCGGCGCACATCCCCGAGCCCTCCTCGAGCAGGGGCCGCAGCACGCTCTCCGTCGTGCCGGGCGGGACCGGCGACTCCAGGATGACCGTCGAGTGCGGCCGCAGCCGGGCCGCGAGGGCGCGCGCGGCGGCCTCCACCTCGCTCAGGTCCAGCGTGCCGTCCGCCCCGAGCGGCGTCGGCGAGCAGATGACGGCGGTGCGGACCCGGCCGAGGTCGGCCGGGCCGGTGGCGTGCCGGAAGCCCCCCGAGAGCATCCGGCGCAGTTCGGCGGGACTGAGAGAGGCGGCCTCCGGACCGGTGCGGTAACCGAGTGTGGGGATGCCGGCGGCGACGGCGGCCTTGGCCAGGGGCAGGCCGTACGGGCCTAGTCCGATGACGGCGAGATCTGCGGGCATACGTGGGCCGTCCTTCCCAGTAACCGACATGGGGCTGGTGCGCAACCCCGGTGGACAGGACGAGGGAGCGCAATGTCAGACTAGGAGTAAATATGACCGATTTGCCGCATTGAATGATCGCGTTTCCGGGAGTGTTGTCCACAAGCCGGGGTACATGGTGGCCGAACTCGGGCAACCCGGTCAGAATTCTGGGCAGGGGGAACGAGACGGGCTTCGCCCCACGGGTGCGGCTTACCGACCGATCATCGGGAGGCAGCGGTGAGGACAGCGACACTGGGGCCGGAGGAGCGGGCCGCGTCCCTGGCGGACATGACCGAGCACGAGCTGGACCTGCTGGTCGTGGGCGCCGGAGTGGTCGGCGCGGGCACGGCTCTCGACGCGGCGACCCGCGGACTCTCCACCGGGCTGGTCGAGGCCCGCGACTGGGCGTCCGGCACCTCCAGCCGGTCCAGCAAGCTCATCCATGGCGGCCTGCGCTATCTGGAGATGCTCGACTTCGCCCTCGTCCGGGAGGCCCTGAAGGAGCGCGGGCTGCTCCTGGGGCGGCTGGCCCCGCACCTGGTGAAGCCGGTGCCGTTCCTGTACCCCCTGCAGCACAGGGGCTGGGAGCGCCTGTACGCGGGCGCGGGCGTCGCCCTCTACGACGCGCTGTCGATGGCCAGCGGCTATGGCCGGGGCCTGCCCGTGCACCGGCACCTGACCCGCCGTCAAGCCCTGCGCGTGGCCCCCGCCCTGAAGAAGGACGCACTGGTCGGCGCCCTGCAGTACTACGACGCCCAGATGGACGACGCCCGCTATGTGGCCACCCTGGTGCGGACCGCGGCGGCCTACGGTGCGAAGGTCGCCAACCGCGCGCGGGTCACCTCGTTCCTGCGGGAGGGCGAGCGCGTCGTCGGGGTCCGCGTCCAGGACGCCGAGGGCGCCGGGGAGTACGAGATCCGTGCCAAGCAGGTCGTCAACGCCACCGGGGTGTGGACCGACGACACCCAGGCGATGGTCGGGGAGCGCGGCCAGTTCCACGTCCGCGCCTCCAAGGGCGTCCACCTGGTCGTGCCCAAGGACCGCATCCACTCCACGACCGGGCTGATCCTGCGCACCGAGAAGTCCGTGCTGTTCGTCATCCCCTGGGGGCGGCACTGGATCGTCGGCACCACCGACACCGACTGGGACCTCGACAAGGCGCACCCGGCGGCGTCCAGCGCCGACATCGACTATGTGCTCGACCATGTGAACTCGGTGCTGGCGGTCCCCCTGACCAGAGCCGACGTCGAAGGCGTGTACGCGGGACTGCGTCCGCTGCTCGCCGGTGAGTCCGACGCCACCAGCAAGCTCTCGCGCGAGCACACCGTCGCCCACCCCGTGCCGGGCCTCGTCGTCGTGGCCGGCGGCAAGTACACGACCTACCGCGTGATGGCCAAGGACGCCGTGGACGCGGCGGTGCACGGCCTCGACATGCGGGTCGCGGAGTGCGTGACGGAGGACATCCCGCTGCTGGGCGCCGAGGGCTACCGCGCCCTGTGGAACGCCCGGGCGCGCCTCGCGGAGCGGACGGGTCTTCATGTGGTGCGCGTGGAGCACCTGTTGAACCGGTTCGGGTCGTTGACCGAGGAGATCCTGGAGCTCATAGCCGCCGACCCGGCCCTCGGTGAACCGCTCCAGGCCGCCGACGACTATCTGCGGGCCGAGATCGTCTACGCCGCCTCCCACGAGGGCGCGCGGCATCTGGACGACGTCCTGACCCGGCGCACCCGCATCTCCATCGAGACCTTCGACCGGGGCACCCGGAGCGCCCGCGAGGCGGCCGAGTTGATGGCGCCGGTGCTGGGCTGGGACGCGGAGCAGATCGAGCGGGAGGTCGAGCACTACCACAAGCGCGTGGAGGCCGAACGCGAGTCGCAGCGCCAGCCCGACGACCTGACCGCGGACGCGGCCCGTCTGGGAGCGCCGGACATCGTGCCGCGGTAGGGGAGGGGGCCGGGCCCGAAGTCGCCCTCCCTCCGCACGTCGTGGGCGGTCCGGCCACTCCGGCCGGCGCCGCCCCACCGTGCGGGGGGAGCGCGCGGTTCGGAGGGCTCCGCCTCCCTGGGCTCCCGGCGCCCGGGTGCATTCGAACAACTTGCGGCACGAGGGGCACCCTGGGCGTCGGGCGCTTGTCGGGTGAGGGACAATGAAGGCTCTGTCAGGGCGGGTTGTATGAGGGGACGCATGTCGGAGGCGGAGCGGGCGGGCACATCTCGTCAGGAGACTCGTCAGGACGACCACGAGCGTCTCCTCGCGGGGCGGTATCGGTTGGGAGGCGTGCTCGGCAGGGGCGGCATGGGCACGGTGTGGCGTGCCGTCGACGAGACGCTCGGGCGGACCGTCGCCGTCAAGGAGCTGCGCTTCCCGTCGAACATCGACGAGGAGGAGAAGCGGCGGCTCATCACCCGCACGCTGCGCGAGGCCAAGGCGATCGCCCGGATCCGGAACAACAGCGCGGTCACGGTGTACGACGTGGTCGACGAGGACGACCGGCCCTGGATCGTGATGGAGCTCGTCGAGGGCAAGTCGCTCGCCGAGGTCATCCGGGAGGACGGCCTGCTGGAGCCCAGGCGGGCGGCCCAGGTCGGCCTGGCCGTGCTGGACGTCCTGCGCTCCGCGCACCGCGAGGGCATCCTGCACCGTGACGTGAAGCCGTCCAACGTGCTGCTGGAGTCCGGCACGGACCGGGTCGTGCTCACCGACTTCGGGATCGCCCAGGTCGAGGGCGACCCGTCCATCACGTCGACCGGCATGCTCGTCGGCGCCCCCTCCTACATCTCCCCGGAGCGGGCGCGCGGCCACAAGCCGGGCCCCGCCGCCGACCTGTGGTCGCTCGGCGGTCTGCTGTACGCGTCCGTCGAGGGCGTGCCGCCGTACGACAAGGGCTCCGCGATCGCGACGCTCACGGCCGTGATGACCGAGCAGCTGGAGGAGCCGAAGAACGCCGGACCGCTGCGGGACGTCATCTACGGCCTGCTCACCAAGGACCCCGAGAAGCGCATCGACGACGCCCGTGCGCGGGCGATGCTCAACGCCGTCATCCGGGCGCCGCGGACCGACTCCGCCGCCGAGGCGCCGGACGCGACCAAGGTCGTACCGCTGCCGTCGCAGTCCGACGCGCCGTCGCGCAAGGGGCGTTCGGGCGCCGGTTCCGCCGGCAAGAAGGCCGAGGAGGCCGGGGACCGGCTGCGCGGAGCGCTGCGCTCGGTGCGCAAGGCCGCGGTCGGCGCAGGGGCGGCCGAAGCGGCGCGCACCGCGTCCGGCGAGGGGAAGGCCGGGGCCGACGCGGCCACCGGGTCGCCCTCGGCGACGACCGGTAACTCCGCGTCCACCGAGGCGAGTTCCTCCGAGAAGGACGCCAGGACGGCCGGCGACGCCGGTTCGGGGCCGAGTTCCGGCTGGCCCGTGATGACGCCGCCGGACCTGCCCGCGCGGCCCGTCCAGCGGGCACCGCTGACCGACGTCGTCCCGAAGCGGACGCTGCTGGTCGTCGCGGTCGTCGCGGTCGTCGTCCTGGTCGCCGTCCTCGGTGTGGTGCTGGCGCTGACGCTGGGCGACGACGGCGGTTCCGAGGCCTCGGGGAACGGCGGAAGCTCCTCGGCCGCGTCGAAGGAGACCCCCGGCACCAAGCGCGACGACGAAGGCGGCACGGACCGCGGGGACGACGAGTCCAAGCCCACGGCGGGCCAGGACTCCGGCTCCGGCAAGGGCGGCGGGACCGAGCCGAGCGCCGGGTCGAGCGCGACCGCCGGCGGTGACGGCGGTGACGGACAGGGCTCCGGCGGCGCCGGGGTGGAGTCCACCCACAAGGGCGGCCAGGGATACTCGATCGGGCTGCCGAAGGGCTGGAAGTTCCAGTCCACGGGCTCGGCCGGCGACCGGTTCACCGGGCCGGACGGGCAGAAGCTGCTCGTGGCCTGGACGTCGACGCCCAAGGGCGACCCGGTGGCGGACTGGAAGAGCCAGGAGCGCTACATGGTGCGCTCCCAGTACAAGAAGATCCGCATAGAGCAGGTGGACTACCGCGGCTGGAACGCCGCCGACTGGGAGTTCACCTACGTCGAGGGCGGTACGAAGTACCGCACGATCGACCGTGGGTTCGTCGTGAACGACCGTGCCGGGTACGCCCTGATGTACACGGCGAAGGCCGCGGACTGGGACAGCGATCTGCGCAAGGGCACATGGAAGGCGCTCACGGGCACGTTCGAGCCGAAGGGGTGAAGCGGCGGCCTCCCCTCCGGGGGGAGGCCACGGGTATTGCGCCGTGAGATACGGGAACCTCTCTTTGCGAGTTGCCTCCGGCACGTATCGTGAAAGCTTGCGGACCGTACGCATCCCTTCAGACGTCCGGAACGCGACACGAGGCGAACGGAATTGACCGACCGGGCGGCCGGGGGAGGCAACGTGGACGACTACGCGGGCCGGGTGCTCGCCGACCGCTACCGCCTGCCGCTGCCGCCCTCCGACACGTACGAACTCACCGAGAGCCGCGCCTTCGACACCTACAGCGGACAGGAAGTCCTGGTCCGGCAGGTGCCGTTGCCCGAGGTCGTCGAGGCCGAGGTGCTCGACGCCGAAGGGCTGCCCGACGGTTTCACCGCCCGGGACGCGCGGGCCCGCGACACCGGCCGCCGGCCCGCCGACCCCGCCGTGCGCCGCGCGGTCGAGGCCGCCCAGGCCGCTGCCCGCATCCCCGACCACCCCCGCCTCGACCAGGTCTTCGACGTGTTCGCCGAGGGCGGTTCGCTGTGGATAGTCAGCGAGCTGGTGGCGGCCCGGCCGCTCGCCGCGCTGCTCGCCGAGCAGCCTCTGTCGCCGTACCGGGCGGCCGAGGTGGCCTCCGACGTCCTCATGGCGCTGCGCGTCCTGCACGCCCACGGCTGGGTGCACCGCAACATCACCGCCCGTACGGTCCTGGTCTGCGACGACGGCCGGGTAATGCTCACCGGGCTCGCGGCCGGCGCCGCCGAGGAGGCGCTGTGCGGCTACGACCCGGTGCCTCCCGAGGACGGTGACGACCCGGGCCCGGCACCCGCCGCGGGCACCGGCCCCACCGGCTCCGTCCCCCGCCCGGACACCGACCCCGAGGCGGCCCGGCGGGCCGCCATAGAGGCGCGCACGAACGGGACCCGGCCGGTCCCCGGCGCCGACGGCCCCGGCCCGGCACCGGGCGGCGTCCTGGAGAGCGGCACCGACATCCGGGCCGCCCGGGCCGGAGCGATCGCCGCCTACCGGGCGGGCGCCCGTGCCGCGGCCCGGGTGCAGGAGGCCCAGCAGAGCGAACGCGCCGCCCTGCCCGGCGCCCGCACCGCCCCGGAGGGCCGGACGCCGCAGGCGTACCTCTCCGGCAGCGGCGGCAGCACACCGCCGGGGCAGATCGCCGACCCGTACGGGGTGCGGGCCGCCTCGTGGCAGGGCGTGGTTCCCCGCCCCGGGACCGGGCGCGCCCCCACCGACGCCGACAGCGGCCGTGCGGCGCTCCCGCCCGCGAGCTCCCAGCCGGGCTTCGCCCCACGGGACGACAGCGCGCCCGCCGCGGACGGCCCGGCGGGGACCCGGGGCGTCCTGCCCCCGGCGCGTTCCGGGACCCGCTGGGACGAACTGGTGTCCGGTGCCGCCGCCCGCAAGGGGCCCGGCACCGCGCTGGCCGCCGAGCGGGCCCGGCAGGCCAGGATGGCCGTCGTCGGGCCCGTCACCGAGCGGTGGGCGCCGGAGCAGGCCGGGCCCGTCCACGAGAACTGGCAGCTGGCCGCGCCGATCGGGCCGGCGACCGATCTGTGGGCGCTCGGCGCGCTGCTCTTCCGGGCCGTGCAGGGGCACGCGCCGTACCCGGAGGAGTCGACGGCCGAGCTGGTGCAGATGGTGTGCGCCGAACCGCCCGCGTTCGCCGAGGAGTGCGGCCCGCTGCGCCCCGTCGTGGAGTCGCTGCTGCGTCAGGACCCGACCGAGCGGCCCGACTTCGAGGAGCTGCGCGGCTGGCTGCGTTCCCTCGTGCGGTCGGCGCCCGAACCGGAGGCCGGCGCACATGTCGTCGCCGCCCCACCGGTCGACCCGAACCGCCTGCCGATCGTGCGGCGCCGTGGCGAGCTGGTGCGCAGACGGCGGGCCCGGCTGCCCGCCCACCAGGGCCGGCACAAGCGGGCCCGCCAGGAGGCGCGTTCACCGCGCCGGCTCGGCCGCACCCTGCTGCTGCTCGTCCTGCTCGGCCTGGCCGCGGCGATCGCGTACGCCATGCTGTTCATGCCCAAGGACGACCGGGACGGCGGCGCCGGCGCGGACACCGGGCGCACCCCCGCCGCGGGCCAGGCGCCGTCCGAGCGGTCCGCCGAGGCGAGCAGCGAGCCGCGCCCGGAGCAGACCTCTCCGACGCCCGGCGACGGCTCCTCGGAGTCGGCCGGGTCCGACGAGACGCAGACCACCGGGCCCGACGTCCCGGACGGCTTCACCGTCCGCAAGGACCCGGCCGGCTTCGAGGTCGCCGTGGCCAACGGCTGGAGCCGCAGCGGCGGCAGCGGGCGCGGGCAGGTCGTCTACGCGCACGGCGACTTCGACCTGATCGTCGTGGCCGGCCGGGACACCGCGAAGCAGTTCGGTGGCGATCCGATGGTCTACCAGCGGGAGCACGAACGGGAGTTGCAGCCGTACCGGGACTCCAGCTGGGCCTCCTCGGGCGGGCTGAAGGCCATTCAGGTCGGCGAACGCACGATGGCCGAGGGGCAGTTCACCTGGACCGACGGCCAGGGACGCGAACTGTTCGTGCGGAACCTGGCGATCCTCGCCGACGGGCGGTACCACGTGGTCCAGGTGCGGGGGCCGGAGGCCGAGCGGGACGAGGTCACACGGCTGTTCGAGCAGGCGTCGACGACATACCGCATCACCAGGTGAGGCGGCCCGAAAACCGTGGGTGACAACGGCGTTGGGGTTGCCTCGGCGAGTGGAACGCGAGAACTGTCACAGTGCGGTCTCCTTGGCACCCCCACGGTTCCGGTCGGATGGCCCGGTCCCTAACCTGACCCTGTCAAGAACATTGCGGGGCAACGTGAATAAGATGCAGGGCCAGCTCGTCTCGGGCCGCTACCGGCTCACCGAGGCCATCGGCAGCGGCGGTATGGGCCGCGTCTGGCGTGCGCACGATGAGGTGCTCCACCGGGCCGTGGCGATCAAGGAACTCACCGCCGCGCTCTACGTCTCCGAGAACGACCAGGAGCGGCTGCTCGCCCGGACGCGGGCCGAGGCACGGGCCGCCGCGCGCATCAACCACTCCGCCGTGGTGACCGTGCACGACGTCCTGGAGCACGACGGGCGCCCGTGGATCGTGATGGAGCTGATCGAGGGCCGCTCGCTGGCCGACGCGGTCAAGGAGGAGGGGCGCGTCGAGCCCGCCGAGGCCGCACGGATCGGGCTGTGGGTGCTGCGGGCGCTGCGTGCCGCGCACACCGCCGGCGTCCTGCACCGCGACATCAAGCCCGGCAACGTCCTGCTCGCCGACGACGGCCGCGTCCTGCTCACCGACTTCGGCATCGCCCAGATCGAGGGCGACACGACGATCACCCGCACCGGAGAGGTCGTCGGCTCCGTCGACTATCTGGCGCCCGAACGCGTCCGCGGGCACGACCCGGGTCCGGCGTCGGACCTGTGGGCGCTCGGCGCCACGCTCTTCACGGCGGTCGAGGGCCGCTCGCCCTTCCGCCGGACCTCTCCGCTGAGCACGATGCAGGCGGTCGTCGAGGAGGACGCGGGGGAGCCCCATCAGGCCGGGCCCCTGGGTCCCGTCATCACCGCCCTGCTGCGCAAGGATCCGGGCACCCGGCCCGACGCCGCCGAGGCGGAGCAGATGCTGGCCGAGGCGGCGGAGGGCCGGCGGCCCAGCGGGGCGCAGGCCTATGTGCCCACCCAGCACAACCGGTACGAGCCGGAGGTGCGCCTCGCCCCCGACCAGGCCGGTGTCCACAGCGCCACGCCGTACCCCCCGACCACCGGGCCGACGGCGTTCGGCCCGCCCGTCGGGGCCGCCCCGGCCGCCCCCGCGCCCCGGCGGCGCCGGCTGCGCTCGGTCGCCCTGGTCGTCGCCCTCGCCGCCGTCATCGGCGGGGGGACGGCCGTGGTGCTGCAGAAGTGGGGCCCCGGCAGCGGCAGTTCGTCCGTCGGCTCCGCGCCCCCGTCCTCGCCCGCCCCGAAGGAATCGGCCACCGAGGGGGTGGGGGCGGACGTGAGCGGAGTGCCGGCCTCCTGGAGGCGCGTCGACGACCCCCTGGGCTTCAGCCTGTACCTGCCGAAGGGCTGGGACCGGAAGGTGGTCGGCGAGGAGGTCGACGGGCTCCAGCAGGTCGACTACTCGCCGGACGGCGGGGAGCACTTCGTCCGGATCTCCGTCGACACCTCACCCGACTTCGCGACCGCCCACGACCACTTCGTCGACCTGGAGCAGCAGGTCAAGGAGCGGCTCATCGGGTACCGGCTCCTGTCCCTGAAGGAGAACCTCTACCGCGACCGCGCGGGCTCCCTGTGGGAGTACACCTGGGACGCGCAGCCCAAGGACACGCCCTTCCCCGGGCCGCGCCGCGCCATCGACCAGGGGTACATCGACCGGGACGGCACCGAGTACGCGATCTACATGTCCGCGCCGCAGAAGGACTGGGCCGAGGCCCGCGCGCGGTTCTCGGCGGTGCTGCGGGGCTGGCGCACGGGATCCTGACCCGTCGGTGCCCCGCGCGGTCGGCGGCTTTTGACGTGCTTTGCTGCTGTGCACAGTTGGCCGATCGGTGCCCGGAGCCCGGGCCTCCGGTGGGGCATCATGAGTCGCATGGGGACCGAGGGGGCCAACTTCCGTGTGATCGCGGGGCGTTACCGTCTCGAGGCGAAGGTCGGCCGTGGTGGCATGGGCGTCGTCTGGCAGGCGACCGACCAGTTGCTCGGGCGACGGGTGGCCGTGAAGGAGATCCCGGTCGACGAGACGCTCACCGCGTCCGAGGCGCGGCGGCAGCGCGCGCTGTGGCTGCGCGAGGCCCAGGCGGTGGCGCAGTTGCGGCACCCGCATGTGATCGTCGTCCACGACGTGATCGAGGAGCACGAACGCCCGTACATCGTCATGGAGCTGATCGACGGCGAGTCGCTGGCCGACCGGCTCGCCGCGCACGGCCCGGTGGACGCCCGCGAGGCCGCCCGGATCGGCGCCGACCTGCTGGACGCGCTGCGCACCGCGCACGCCGCCGGGGTGGTGCACCGGGACATCACCCCGGCCAACGTGCTGGTGGAGAGCGGCACCGAGCGGGTCGTCCTCACCGACTTCGGCATCGCCCGCGTGCCCGGCACCGGCACGCTCACCGAGTCCGGGTCGTTCGTGGGGTCGCCCGAGTACACCGCGCCCGAGCGGATGTCCGGGGCGCGGACCGGTCCGGCCTCCGACCTGTGGTCGGTGGGGGCGCTGCTGTGCGCGCTGCTGAGCGGCGAGTCGCCCTTTCGGCGCGACTCGCTGAGCGGGACCGTGCTGGCCGTGGTCTCCGACGACGTACGGCCGCCCGCGCAGGCGGCGCCGATCCTGCCCGTCGTCCGGGGACTGCTGGAGCGGGACCCCGCCGCCCGGCTGGACGCGGCGGAGGCGGAGCGGATGCTGCGGGAGTTCCTGGTGACCGGCGAGGATCTGGTGCCGAAACGGTTCAGCAGCCGGGCGGAGCGGCCGTGGACCACCCACAAGGTCGTGGCGGCCGTGGTGCTGGCCGCCGTGGCGGCGGTGGCGGGGGCATCGGCGGCGGTGCTGCTGGCCGACGGGGGCGGCGGACACGACGTACCGACCAGCTCGGCGAGCCCGCCGGCGGGGACGGCCGGTACGGGGCGGCCGCCCGGCGGGCCCACCGCGTCCCACGGCTCTCCCGCACCGGCGTCCCCCTCACCCGCCTCCTCCTCACCCGCGTCCCCGTCGGCCGACGCCTCTTCGCCCGGGACGAACCGGAGATAAGGAGCGACCCGCGTCACGGCTCTGTGACCGAGGACGCCGTCCCTGGATCCCCGGCCGCCCGGCGCGATATGGATGGATCCATGAGCGACAACGGGGGATTCCCGGAACGGGCCGACGAGCCGACGAGTTTTGAACTGCAACCTCCGCGGCCGGCGCCGCTCGCCCATGTGCCGCACCCGGACAACCCCTACGCGGCCCCCGCCGCGCCCGTGCCGCAGCAGTCGGCCCCCACCACGCGGTCCGGTGCGCCCGGCGGACCGGCACCCTCCGCCCGGCCCGCCGCGTCCCCGCCGGAGCCCGGCACCGGCCGGCTGATCGCGGGCCGCTACCGGCTGCTCGCCAAGCTCGGGCACGGCGGCATGGGCACCGTCTGGCGCGCCAAGGACGAGACGGTGGACCGCGAGGTCGCGGTGAAGGAACCCCGCGTACCGGACCACCTTCCCGAACGGGAACGCGCCAACGCCTTCGAGCGGATGCGCCGCGAGGCGCGCGCCGCCGCCCGGCTCGACCACCCGGCCGTCGTGAACGTGCACGACGTCGCCGTCGTGGACGGCCGGCCGTGGATCGTCATGGAACTGGTGCGGGGCCGCTCGCTCGGTGACGCCCTTCAGGAGGGCACCCTCGACGCCCGGGACGCGGCGCGGATCGGCCTGGAGGTGCTCGGCGCCCTGGAGGCCGCGCACGCCGCGGGCGTCCTGCACCGGGACGTCAAGCCGGACAACGTCCTGCTCGGCCGTCACGACCGGGTCGTGCTCACCGACTTCGGCATCGCCCAGATCGAGGGCGAGACCAATCTGACCGACACCGGAGGCTTCGTCGGCTCGCCGGAGTACATCGCGCCCGAGCGGGTGCTGGGCCAGCGCCCGGGCCCGGCCAGCGACCTGTGGTCGCTCGGGGTCGTCCTGTACGCGGCGACGGAGGGTGTCTCGCCGTTCCGCCGCAGCAACACCCCCGCGACGCTGCAGTCCGTTCTCAACGCCGAGCCCGCGGCGCCCGCCGCCGCGCGCGGCCCGCTCGCCGAGGCCATCAACGGCCTGCTCCAGAAGGACCCGGCGCGGCGCCCGAACGCCGCGCGGACCCGCGCCCTGCTGGAGCGGGCGGCCAACCCGCCGGAGCCGGCCGTCACCCAGCCCGTGCGGCTCCCGGAGAGCGTGCGACGGGGTGTCGTGCTGGGGCCGAGGACGCTGCTCGGCATCGCGGCGGCGGCGGTCGTGGCCGCGGTGACGGCGTACCTGGTGATCGCCGACCCGTTCGCCGGGCCGGTGCCGGACGGCTGGGAGACGCACCAGGAGAAGGCCCTCGGCGCGACGCTGCTGGTGCCGGACGAGTACAAGCGGACCGTGCCCGAGAAGACGGACGACGACCACTGGGTCACGTACACCGACCCGAGCGGTGCCGTCTGGATCAGCCTGGGGCTGGAGAAGAAGGCCGAGGACTCCGGCAACGAGATCGCCGGGTCCGCCGCGGCCGAGATGTACGACGACGACGGCGACTTCAAGCAGAGCGGCGACTACGAGGTCGGCATGCCGCAGAACCCGCGGACCGAGCCCAGGGAGACCACGTACCAGGGCAGGAAGTCCGCCGAGAACACGATCACGTACACCACCACCGACAGCCAGAACCCCCGGCCGCGCCTGCTGCGCATCTTCTACTACAGGACCTCCGCGGGCGACATGTACAAGCTGTCGGTCGGCTACCCCGGCAAGGGCGACTTCACGGCGCGCGGACGCGAGGTGGCGCAGACCGCGATCGACCACCTGGAGATCGGCAAGCTCTGAACGGCGAGGCGGCCGCCCACGCGGGGCGGCCGCCTCCGGTACCCGTGACCGACTCGAGACCGAGCGCTCCGGCACGGTCACGGCAACGCCCTGATCAGCTCGTTTGTTGCCAGTGCCCACTGGCGGAGTGTGAGCCCTCGGTGAATCCCCGTTACCGACGGGTACACAAAGGCCCCGGTGCGGCATACCCTGCGCCTCATGACGGACGCGCAGGCCCCGGCCCAGACCGGCACGAACCCCCTCGCCCCCGCCCCGGAGGGCGCCCGTACCGCGGCCGACGTGGTCACCCCCGAGCTGGTCGCCCAGCTCACCAAGGGCGTGGCCGGGTCCGGCCGTACCGCCAACCACACGCCGTTCACCGGCGAGAAGCTGGCCGACCTGCCCGAGTCGACGCCCGAGGACGTCCGCGAGGCGTTCGAGGCGGCCCGCGCGGCGCAGGCCGTCTGGGAGCAGGTCCCGGTGCGCCGGCGCGCCGCCGTCCTGCTGCGCTTCCACGACCTGGTGCTGGAACGCCAGGCGGAGGTGCTGGACCTCATCCAGCTGGAGACCGGCAAGGCCCGGCTGCACGCGCACGAGGAGGTGCAGGCCGTCGCCGTCGCGGCCCGCCACTACGGCCGCAAGGCCCCCGCCTACCTCAGGCCGAAGCGGCACACGGGCGCCATCCCCACGCTCACCCGGGTCACCGAACTGCGCCACGCGCGCGGGGTCGTGGGCCAGATCGCCCCCTGGAACTACCCGCTGGAGCTGTCCGTCGGCGACGCGCTCCCGGCGTTCGTCGCGGGCAACGCGGTCGTGATGAAGCCCGACACGGAGACCTGCCTGACCGCGCTGTGGGCGCGTGACCTGCTGATCGAGGCCGGCCTGCCCGCCGACGTCTTCCAGGTCGTGCTCGGCGAGGGCCCCGTCGTCGGCCCCGAGGTCGTCAAGCACGCCGACTACGTCTCCTTCACCGGCTCCACCCGCACCGGCCGCGAGGTCGCGCAGAGCGCCGCCGCCCGCCTGGTCGGGGTCTCGCTCGAACTCGGCGGCAAGAACGCCATGCTGGTCCTGGACGACGCCGACATCGAGAAGGCCGCCGCGGGCGCCGTCCGCGCCTGCTTCTCCTCCGCCGGCCAGCTCTGCATCTCCATCGAGCGGCTGTTCGTCCACGAGTCCGTCGCCGACGCCTTCCTGGAGCGCTTCGCCGCCCGCACCAGGGCGATGCGCCTCGGCAGGTCCCTCGCCTACGGTGCCGACATGGGCTCCCTGGTCGGCGAGCGCCAGCTGGAGACGGTCACCCGGCATGTGGAGGAGGCCGTCGCCAAGGGCGCGAAGGTCGTCGCCGGCGGCGTGGCCCGCCCCGACATCGGCCCGTACTTCTTCGAGCCGACCATCCTCGACGGCGTCGAGGCCCCCATGGCCGTCTGCACCGAGGAGACCTTCGGCCCGGTCGTCTCCCTCTACCGCTTCTCCACCGACGACGAGGCGATCGAGCGGGCCAACTCCACGCCGTACGGCCTCAACGCCTCGGTGTGGACGAAGGACGGCCGCCGGGGCCGGGCGGTCGCGGCCCGGCTGCGCACCGGCACCGTGAACGTCAACGAGGGCTACGCCCCCGCCTACGGCAGCGTCCAGTCGCCGATGGGCGGCATGAAGGACTCCGGCCTCGGCCGCCGCCACGGCTCCGAGGGCATCCTCAAGTACACGGAGGCCCAGACCGTCGCCCATCAGCGCCTCCTGCCGATGGCGCCCTCGCTGGGCATGGACGACGAGAAGTACGCGCAGTTCATGAGCCGGAGCCTGCGGGTGATGAAGGCGCTCCGTTTCCGCTAGGCACCCCCTACGGCCCGCTGTCCGAGGCCACCGCACCACCGCTTTCGACGAGGAGAGCACGTGTCACAGGAGAACTCTGCCCCCGCGCAGGACGACGGTTCCGGGTACGACTACGACGTCATCGTCGTCGGATCGGGGTTCGGCGGGTCGGTCACGGCGCTGCGCCTGACCGAGAAGGGCTACCGCGTCGGCGTCCTCGAGGCCGGCCGCCGCTGGACCCGTCAGACCCTGCCGAAGAACTCCTGGGACCTGAAGAACTACCTCTGGGCCCCCAAGCTCGGCATGTACGGCATCCAGCGCATCCATCTGCTCGGCAACGTCATGGTGCTGGCGGGCGCGGGCGTCGGCGGCGGCTCCCTCAACTACGCCAACACGCTGTACGTCCCGCCGAAGCCGTTCTTCGAGGACCCCCAGTGGCGTGACATCACGGACTGGGAGCAGGAACTCCAGCCGTACTACGACCAGGCGCAGCGCATGCTCGGCGTCCGGCTGAACCCCACGATGACCCCGTCCGACGTGCACCTCAAGGCGGCCGCCGAGAAGATGGGCGTCGGCGACACCTTCCACATGGCGCCGGTCGGCGTGTTCTTCGGCGACGGCAAGGACGCCGAGGGCACGACGAAGGCCCGCCCCGGCGAGGAGGTGGCCGACCCGTACTTCGGCGGCGCCGGCCCGTCCCGGCGGGCCTGCTCGGAGTGCGGCGAGTGCATGACGGGCTGCCGGCACGGCGCGAAGAACACGCTCAACGAGAACTACCTGTACCTGGCCGAGAAGGCGGGCGCGGTCGTGCACCCGCTGACCACGGTCGTCTCGGTCACCGACGACTCCCAGGGCGGCTACGCCGTCGCCACCGTGCCGACGGACCGGCGCGGGAAGGGCGAGGGGCGGCTGTTCAAGGCCCGCAGGGTGGTCGTCGCGGCCGGCACGTACGGCACCCAGACCCTGCTGCACCGCATGAAGGCCGGCGGTCAGCTGCCCCACCTGTCCGACCGGCTCGGCGAGCTGACCCGCACCAACTCCGAGGCACTGGTGGGCGCGCAGACCGACAGCCGGCGCTACCGCAAGCTGACGGGCGTCCCGAAGGTCGACTTCACCCGCGGCGTCGCCATCACCTCGTCCATCCACCCCGACGAGAACACCCACATCGAACCGGTCCGCTACGGCAAGGGCTCCAACTCGATGGGCGGCCTGTCCATCCTCCAGGTCCCCTACGCCGAGGGCAGGTCCCGCGTCGGCGCCTGGCTGGCCAACGCGGCCCGGCACCCCCTGCTGGTGCTGCGCTCGCTGTCCAACCGCCGCTGGTCGGAGCGGACCATCATCGGCCTGGTCATGCAGTCGCTGGACAACTCGCTGACGACGTACCTGAAGCCGGACGGCGTCGGCAAGGGACTGCTGACCGCGCGGCAGGGCCACGGCGCGCCCAACCCCAAGCAGATCAAGACCGCTTCCGAGGCCGCCTCCGTCATCGCCGCCGACATCAACGGCTTCCCCGGCTCCAACGTCGGTGAGCTGATGGGCACTCCGCTCACCGCCCACTTCCTCGGCGGCTGCCCGATCGGCGACTCCCCGCAGACCGGTGTGATCGACCCCTACCACCGGCTGTACGGCCACCCCGGGATATCGGTCGTCGACGGGGCGGCGGTCTCCGCCAACCTGGGCGTGAACCCGTCCCTGACGATCACCGCGCAGGCCGAGCGGGCCATGTCCTTCTGGCCCAACAAGGGCGAGGCCGACCCGCGTCCCGCGCAGGGAGCGGCGTACGAGCGGCTGAAGCCCGTCGCGCCCCAGGCCCCGGTGGTCCCGCCGGAGGCGTTCGGCGCACTGAAGCTGCCGTTCCTGGGGATGCCGGCGGTCCCCCCGAAGAAGTAAGCGGGCGCGAGCCCGCCGGAAACACCGAAGGACCTGCGCCCCCCTCCGAGCGCAGGTCCTTCCGTGTGGTGCGTCAGACGGCCGAGGCTCAGGCCTCGGCACCGCTCCGACGACGCTTCATCGCGAACATCACGCCGGCACCGGCGAGGATCGCGACACCGCCGACCGTGCCGATGACGGGCAGCTGAGAGCTGGACCCGGTCTCGGCGAGGCTGCCGGTGACCTTCGGCGTGTCACTGCTCGGCTTCTCGTCCGTGACGGGGGCCTTGCCGCCTTCCTGCGGCTCGGTACCGTCCGTGTCCGTGCCGGCGGCCACGATCTGGTACTTGTAGGCGACGTCGCCGAAGCCGATGCAGTCGCCGTCGGAGTCGCCGTAGATGGTGGCGCCCAGCGTGAAGCCGGCACCCGCGGGGGCGCTGGACTTCACGTTGACCCGCATCGGGATGTCGACCACGTAGTCGGGCTTGAGTTCGTCGGTGTAACCGACGTAGCCGACGGCGTAGCCGTCCTCGTCGAGGGTCACCCAGACCTCGTCCTCAGGGTCCCAGGCCTGGATCTCGACCTGCTTGCTCTTGAAGAGGTCCATGCCGTCCGCGTCGGACGAGGCCCCGGCGAAGAAGTCGAGGTCCTGGAGCGTGGAGTCCGAGGTGTTGAGCACGCTCAGCGAGAACTTGTGCCATCCGCTGCCCGCGCTGATCTTGCCCGGCAGACCCGTGATGCTGACGTCGACCTTGGTGTCCTCACAGACGGACTCCTCGGGGTCGGGCTCCTCCGTCTCCTCGGGGGTGGAGGTGCTCGGCGACGGGCTGGCGGAGTCGGTGGCCGAGGTGCTCGGCGCCGGAGCCGAGGTGCTGTCGTCGTCGGTGGGAGCCGTGGTCTCGTCGTCGGCGGGAGCGGTGGTCGTCTCGTCGTCGGCCGGCGCGGTCGTCTCGTCGTCCGCCGGAGCCGTCGTCTCCTCGTCGGCCGGAGGCGTCGTGTCGCCCGTGGCCGGCGTGGTCTCCGAGGTGGCAGGGCCGGTGGTCTCGTCCGTGGCGAACGCGGCCGGCGCGGACAGCAGGGCGATCGGTGCTATGACCGCCGTCGTCGCTGCGGCGGCCAGGGCACGGCGAAGCTTCATGAAGACCTCGAAAGTCCGTTGTGCCGCCGGACGCGGCACGGGTATCGGGAGGCCTCCGCGTGTGGGGCGCGGGTGTGGCCCTTGGTTCGCAGACTTTGATCACCGAGGGCCCGGAATGGTTGTGCCCGAGCTGACAGAATATTTATGTGTCCTGAGTCACAGGCGCTGGATCATGGGTCGTTTCCCTGACGTACTCTCAGCCGCCGTACCGGAGTTCGAGAGAAGGCGATCACACATCCATGGCCGGCAGACCGTCAGACGGGACCCCCTCGGCATCCGATGACGAGGCGCAGCCCTCCGCGCCGTCCATCTCGGACGAGGAGTGGCAGAGGTTCGTCCAGGAGGCCGGACGCGACCGGTCCTCCGCCCCGAAGGAGCCGTCCGCGCGCGCCCGGATGGTCACCGAGCGGCTGCGGCGGCAAGAGGCCCGCGGCGAGCTGCCTCCCGGCTGGCGTACCGGCCCCGCGTGGCAGGAGATGAACGGGCGCGGCACCCGCCGCCGGTGGTGGGCGGTCGTCGGCGTGCCGCTCGCCGTCGTCGTGGCCGTCGTGGCCGTACGGCCCTCCCTGATCCCCGGCGACCCCTTCGGCACCGCCTCCCCGGTGCCGGACACGGCCGCCGCCTCGCCGCTCCCGGCGGAGACGGCGGCGCCGACGGCGGCGCCCGGTGCGGCCGACCCGGACACCCCGACCGTCGCCCGGCCCTTCGCGGGCTCGCCCGCCGAGCGCTGGGCGGACGGCGAGGCCGGCATCACCCTCCCGGCGGCCACCCCGGTCGGCACCCTGACCAAGGCCCAGGTGGCACAGGCCCTGCGGCAGACCCGCAGGCTCCTCGTCGACGCCAACCTCGACCCCGCCACCCTGCGCGGCGAGCGCCCGGAGACCGCGTTCGACGTCATCGAGCCGCGCCAGAAGGAACTGCTCGACCTGCTGACCACCGGACTGCGCAAGCCGGACAAGAAGCACGACCCGCTCTGGATGTTCAGCCGCTTCGACCCCTCCGAGATGCGGCTCGCCGGGGACGTCGTCAAGACGCGGGGGCGTATGACGTTCAAGGAGGGCGAGGACGCCTCCGTCGCCGTGCACGCCGACTACACCTTCGTCTACCCGCTCGTCCGCGAGGGCTCGGACGAGGTGGCCCGCACCATCGTCCGCCGCGTCCTCGACGTCCGACTCTCCGACCCCACCCGGTACCAGGTCACCCCGGGGAAGATCGTCGTCAAGCACTTCGACCAGGAGATCGGCAACAGTGCCTGCGATCTCTACGACGGCTATCTGCACCCGCGGTTCGACTCCGCGGAGCCGACCGGCGCGCCGCCCACCGGCCCGACGACCGACCCGTACGACCGGAGCAAGGGCATCCCCGCCGACCGCCGCGACGAGTGCCGGGTCGTGAGCCGCACCTGACGCACGGGGCGCGCTGGGGCATGAGAAAGGCCCCGCGGCGCGGGGCCGCGGGGCCCTTCTGCGATCAGCACCGGCGTCAGGGCGCGCTGGTGCCTGGGGGAGCGGCGCCGGGGGAGTGCGCCGCTGAAAGGGTCTCTCGCATCGTGCGGGACGGGCGGGGGCGCGGCAACCGCTCGGCCCGTCCCGTACTCCGTCGGTGTTTCCGCCGGCCGGCCCCGGGCGTCCCCGGAGCCGACCGTTCTCTTGGGTGACCGGGCTGCTGTCCCCTGCCGTCCGGTCACTTACCCGGAGCGAGGTCCCACGGCGTACGGCGATCCGTACGCCACAACGCTCCGGCGAGCCACGCGTGGTTCATTCGGGCCCGCCCCTGGCTGGCACGGACACCGGTACCAACGAAGCGGTCCGGGCGGCGTCACGCTCCGACCGGGTGAGAGGGGTGCCGAACTCAGATGCGACCGCGACACAGTTCGAGCAGCGTCATCGCGAGGGCCGTCCCCGGCTTGCCCAGCGCCTCGCTGTAGTGGCCGAGGATCTCCATCTCGCGGGACAGGTTCACGCGCCGGCCGCCGGAGGTGATCCGGGCCTCCTGGATGACGGCCGACACGGCCATGCGTTCCTGGATCAGCCCGATGATCCGGTCGTCCAGGGCGTCGATGCGTTCACGGGCACCGGTGATCACGTCCGCGGCCTCGGCGGTCCGGGCTCCGGTCGTCTCGGCGGGGGTCACGTGGGTGGCGGTCATCGGGGGCTCCTCGTCGATGGGAGGTGCCCCGGAGCGGCAGGACCCGGAAACGGCGGACGCCCCGGGCCTTGTCGGCCCGGGGCGCCTGGGAAGTCGCTTGTCAGTTGCTCAAGCAGCACGACCATGGCAGCCGGCGGGCCGGGTGCCATAGGTAAACAGGAAGGTCGGGTGCGTGAGCATGCCGCCAGTATGCCGGGCTCGCCGAGGGCGTCCAAGCCGGTTCGCATCGTGAGACGGGCTTCGGCCCCGGGGTGGGCGCGCGACGCCCGGTAGACTCGGCCCCACACACACCTCGCTCACCGCCGGAAGGCAACCCGTGTCATCAGCGAACCCCGCCGCCGCCCCCGACACCGTCCTGGTCGTCGACTTCGGCGCGCAGTACGCCCAGCTCATCGCCCGTCGTGTCCGCGAGGCCCGGGTCTACAGCGAGATCGTGCCGAGCACCATGCCGGTCGCGGAGATGCTCGCCAGGAACCCGGCGGCGATCATCCTCTCCGGCGGCCCCTCGTCCGTGTACGAGGAGGGCGCCCCCCGCCTCGACCGTGAGCTGTTCGAGGCCGGTGTGCCCGTCTTCGGCATGTGCTACGGCTTCCAGCTGATGGCGCAGGTCCTCGGCGGCACGGTGGACAACACCGGCGCCCGCGAGTACGGCCGTACCGACCTGCACGTCTCCAAGGTGTCCTCCACCCTCTTCGAGGGCACCCCGGCCGAGCAGCACGTGTGGATGTCGCACGGCGACGCCTGCTCCGCCGCCCCGGAGGGCTTCGCGGTGACGGCCTCCACCGGTGTCGTCCCGGTCGCCGCCTTCGAGAACGACGAGAAGCGCCTCTACGGCGTCCAGTACCACCCCGAGGTCATGCACTCCACGCACGGCCAGCAGGTGCTGGAGCACTTCCTGTACCGGGGCGCCGGGCTGAAGCCCGACTGGACCACCGGCAACGTCATCGACGAGCAGGTCGCCGCGATCCGTGAGCAGGTCGGTGACAAGCGCGCCATCTGCGGTCTGTCCGGCGGCGTCGACTCCGCCGTGGCGGCGGCGCTGGTCCAGAAGGCCATCGGCTCCCAGCTGACCTGCGTGTACGTCGACCACGGGCTGATGCGCAAGGGTGAGACCGAGCAGGTCGAGAAGGACTTCGTCGCCGCGACCGGCGTGCAGCTGAAGGTCGTGGACGCCGAGGAGCGGTTCCTGAAGGCGCTCGCCGGGGTCTCGGACCCCGAGGAGAAGCGGAAGATCATCGGCCGCGAGTTCATCCGCGTCTTCGAGCAGGCCCAGGCCGAGATCATCGCCGACGAGGGCCCGGCCGTGGAGTTCCTGGTCCAGGGCACCCTCTACCCGGACGTCGTCGAGTCCGGCGGCGGCAGCGGCACCGCCAACATCAAGTCCCACCACAACGTGGGCGGCCTCCCCGAGGACCTCGAGTTCCAGCTCATCGAGCCGCTGCGCAAGCTCTTCAAGGACGAGGTCCGCATGGTCGGCCAGGAGCTCGGCCTGCCGGAGGAGATCGTCCAGCGCCAGCCCTTCCCGGGTCCGGGCCTCGGCATCCGGATCGTCGGCGAGGTCACCAAGGAGCGTCTGGACCTGCTGCGCGAGGCCGACGCCATCGCCCGCGAGGAGCTGACCGCGGCCGGCCTCGACCGTGAGATCTGGCAGTGCCCCGTGGTCCTGCTCGCGGACGTCCGCAGCGTCGGCGTCCAGGGCGACGGCCGCACCTACGGCCACCCGATCGTGCTGCGCCCGGTGTCCTCCGAGGACGCCATGACCGCCGACTGGTCGCGGCTGCCGTACGACGTCCTCGGGCGGATCTCGACCCGGATCACCAACGAGGTCCGGGACGTCAACCGCGTCGTCCTCGACATCACCTCGAAGCCGCCGGGCACCATCGAGTGGGAGTGAACACCCCCTAGGTGCGCTTGATCGTGCGCACGGGCTCGCCGGGCTTCCAGGTCCGGACGACGAGGTACTTCTCGGCCTCCACGGAGGTCCGCACGACCTCCGCCAGCTCGGCACGGAAGAGGTGGAACGGCTCCGGCGGTTCCACCTCTTCCGCGTACGCGGCCTTGCGCGCCGGGTCCTCGACCTCGACCGCGCGCCCCGCGATCCGTACGTCGCCGCCGCCCATGGTCTGCCCCTCCCCGGGGTTCGCCTGGAGCGCGAAGCGCGGGTCCCTGCGCAGGTCGAGGGCCTTGAGCGAGTCCGGCATCATGCCGAGCCACAGCTCGCCCTCCAGGAAGCGCACCTCCAGGCCGGAGGTGCGCGGGGAGCCGTCCCGGCGCAGGGTGGCCAGGACGTGATGCGTGAACGCGCCGAAGCGCGCCTCGACGAGCCGGGCGAAGTCGGGCTCGGCGGTGACGAAGGCGGACCAGTTCGCTGTCATGCCGCCGAGTCTGACGGCGATACCCGACATCCTCTGTCCGGTTTCGCCGGACGGGCGAGGGATGTCGTCCGGTCCGCGGAGCAGGGGCCCCGGCGTGTCGGTCAGCCGGCCTGGGGGACCGGGCGCACGTAACGATCCCGGCCGGCGTCGTCCTGGACCGTGGCGCAGCCCGCCGCCCGCAGCCGCTCGGCGATCTTCGCCCGGCGGGCGTCGTTGATCCGCAGGGAGCCGAGCAGGAACGCCGGGAGCAGCACCGCCAGCGGGAGCAGCACGGCGTACTTGCCGGTCGCCGGCGCGAGCAGCAGGAACAGGACGGCCGAGCCCCAGGCCATGGTCAGCAGCTGCCTCCGGTTGCCGGCCAGCAGCAGGGCGTCGTACATGATGAGGTCGTTGAGGACGTCCACGTCGGCCTGCGCCTCCGGGACCGGGGTGAGCGACGCCCGGTACATGCCCGGCACCGTCCCGCCCTCGCCGACCGCGGGGAACGCGGCGAGGTTGGTCGCGGCGCGCTGCCGGTCCGCGGGGTCCCCGGAGCGGACGAGCCGCACGTGCAGGTTCTTGTACCGGCCCACGAGCCGGACCCCGCTGTAGCGGAAGCCGAAGCACTCGGCCACGTACACCAGCGCGCCGGCGCTCTTGCGGTCCGAGGAGGGGACGATCAGTTCGGCCTCGTCCTGGTTGGCGATCAGGCGCATGAGGTACTTGAGATGACGTTCGGTGGTGCTCAAGGAGGACTCCGGTGTGACTGGGACCAAGCGGTGAGTTCGTCGTTCCGGACCACTGACCTCCGGAGTCACGAAAGGGTTGTGCACGGCATCGTTACCTCACACCCCTGTCGCCCCCGCGCCCACCGACGGTAGCTTCCGCCCCGTACGACCCCCCAGTGCCGGAGGACACATGCACGGGACGCCCGCCGGGCCCACTCCGCCCCCGCCGCTGCCCACCGATCAGCTGCGGTTCGCCATGCCCCCGATGCACGAGTCGGTCGAGGACGAGCGCCGGCACCGCAAGGAACGGCTCGCCGGGGCGCTGCGGATCTTCGGCAGGATGGGCTTCGAGGACGGCGTCTCCGGGCACATCACCGCACGCGACCCCGAATTCACCGACTGCTTCTGGGTCAACCCCTTCGGGTTGCCCTTCAGCCATGTCACCGTCGGCGACCTCGTCCTCGCCAACTCCGACGGCCAGGTCGTCGAGGGCCGCTACCACGTGAACCAGGCCGCCTTCACCGTGCACTCCCAGGTCCACGCGGCCCGCCCCGACGTCGTCGCCGTCGCCCACTGCCACTCCGTCCACGGCCGGGCCCTCGCGGCGCTGGGCGAACTCCTGGACCCGATCACCCAGGAGAGCTGCGCCTTCTACGAGGACCACGCGCTCTACGACGCCTACAGCGGGGTCGCCGTCGACGCGGCGGAGGGGCGCCGGATCGCCGCCGCCCTCGGCTCCCACAAGGCCCTCGTGCTGCGCAACCACGGCCTGCTGACCGTCGGCGACTCGGTGGACGCGGCCGCCTGGTGGTTCCTGTCCATGGAACGCTCCTGCCAGGTGCAGCTCACGGCCCGGGCCGCGGGCCGACCGGTCCTGATCGACCACCGCAAGGCGGTCGCCACCCGCGAGCAGCTCGGCGGCGACCTGGTGGCCTGGATCAACTACCAGCCGATGTGGCAGGACATCACCCGCAGCCAACCCGACCTGCTGAGCTGAACGGGCCGGCGCGCGGGTGGGGGCGTCAGAACCCGCGCAGCACCGCCGCCTTCGTCCGGGCGAACTCCTCGTCCGTGAGCACGCCCTCGCGGTGCAGGTCGCCCAACTCGCGCAGCCGGCGCAGCAGCACGTCGTGGTGGCCGGGCGGCGCCGGGGCCGGGAGGGCCGGCCCGGTCCCGCCCGGGTGAGCCGTACCCCGCCGGGTGGACGGATGCGGGAGGCGTGCCGTGACCGCGGTGGCCACCAGCGCGGTGAGCAGGTCGCGGCGGGCACTGCCCCACAGGTCCAGGGCGTACGGGTCCTTCTCCGGCGGCAGGGCGGAGAACACCGTCTCCCGGGTCACGAAGCGCAGACAGCCGTCCCCGGCGCCGGAGTTGGGCACCCACTCGACCCGCACCAGGTCGTCGACGTCGATGACGCGCGGGCCCGCCGCCTGTTTGACCCGCTCCGAGGTGTCCGACCAGTCGATGCGCACCCGGCCGCCGTCGAAGGAGACCGTGCCGTCCGACGACCGCACGGAGACCGGCACCGCGGGGCCCGGCAGCAGATAGGCCGCGACCGGCTCCTTCGGGACCTGGTCCAGAAGCAGCGCGCCTTGGATCTCCTCGGCCAGGTACGCGGCCACCCCCGTACGGTCGGTGTCCACCGCCAGCCGGTACGGGTCCGACGCCTCGGGCAGCCGGCCCCCGGTCGCCTGCAGCAGCGGATCGGCGCCCTCGCGCAGCCGCATCCGCAGCCGGCCCCGCCTGCGTTCCGGTTGGAACGCGACGCCCGCGACCGCCTCCAGGGGCACGGCGATCTCGCCGTACGTCTGCCGGAACAGCGGCACGGAACGGTGGAGTCCCGGCGTGATCCGGACGGTCGTGCCGTCGAAGGCCCAGGTCCCGTCACGCTGGATGATCTCGGCCATGAGGGAATTCTCGCAGCCGGGTCAACACGTCGGGGCCGCGCTCACCCGTCCCGACCGGGCCTGCCGGGTGGGCGGTGGGTGGAGTACGGCACAATTCGTCGTCGTCGGACGGGAGTTGTGGGCCGGGCGCGGGCGGCGCGGCTCTCCCGGGGGACCCGTGGCGCCGCAGGGCGGGCGGGCGTGAGGTCGTGGGAAGGCGGGCGTCGGGCGTGGCGGTGCAGGAGGCAGGGCGGAGCGGCGCGGTGGAGCGCCCGCAGGGGGGTGGCTGCACGTGCGGGGACTGCCCGCACGGGGCGCGTGCGGGACACCGGCAGGCGGTGGCCGAATTCCTTCTGAAGCGGGACGAGTTCGCCGCCGGACAGGGACTCCCGGCGGCCGTGGCCCACTCGGCCTCGGCCTCCCGCCAGTGGGTGTCCGAGGAGCTGACGCAGTCCGCGGAACACGTCGCCGAACGCGGCCGGGCCGAGGGCGGGGCCTGGCTGGGACGGCTGTGGTGGCGCACGGCCTGCGTCGTCTGGGGACTGGTCGTGGCGCTGCTCCTCGCGCAGGCGCTCACGGCGGTCGGGGCGGGCTGGACGGCGGCCCGTACGGCCGGGCTGCTCGCGGCGGTGGTGACGGCGGCGGCGCTCACCGCGGCGTCCTGGTTCCACCGGGCGCGCGGCGGGGCCCTGGCGCCGGTCATCGGCGAGGACAACCGGCTGTCCACCTCGCGCGCGGTCGCCGGGGCCTGGGTCCTCTTCCTGGCGTACGCCGTGCTCGTCCTCGCCGGGCGGCTCGCCGCCGCCTCGGGCCACGCGGAGCGCGACGCGCTGATCGAAGGACTGGAACTGCGGCGCGGCGCCGGGGTGGTGACCGTGCTCGCCGTGGTGTGCGCGATCGCCGTGCTGGTGAGGCGGGTCGTCGGGGTGCGGGTGTTGGGGCAGCGGCTGCAGAAGGTGCCCGCGGACCGGCCCCGGGCCGCGGACCTGCTGACGGACGACTCGGGGCGGGGGACGTTCGCCGACATCCAGTACGTCGTCATCGGCGCGGTGGCCCTGCTGTTCGCCGCGGTACGGCTGGGGCGGCGGCCGGACCAGCTGCCCGACCTGCCGTGGGGTCTCGCGGTCGTCGTACTGATCTCGGCGGCGACGTATCTGGCCGGGAAGTACGCGGAGGGCGGCCGCCCCGTGATCCTCTCCGTGGTGCGGGCGCGGGAGGCGGGGGACCTCGACGCCCCGATCCGCACCGGCGACGACATCGAGATCCGGGGAGCGGGGTTCGTGCCGCCGGGGGCGCAGCGGGCCGACCGGCTGGCGCGGATGGTCGTACGCATCGGCGCGGTGCATGTGCATGTGCCTCTGGTGCCGGTGAGCGGCGGGTTCAGCAACCCGACCGACACCGTGCTAACCGTGCCGGTCCCGGCCGATGTGGAGCCGGGACGGATCGACGTGCAGGTGGTGACCGCGGCCGGTGTCGAGACCAACCGCTACGCCATCGACGTCACCGAGTGACCGGTGCCGTTCGGCCACTTGGCCGTGTTCAGTGATTGAAGTTTTGACTGGATGCGGCGGAGAATGCCGGGGTGGCGCGCGGCTGAGCGCTGCGGCAGTTCCCTACGTATGGTCGGTCGAGGGATCATGGCAGGCGAGAGGCGGCTACGGGTGATGACTCACGGTGTGCACACGGGTTCCTCCAGCGGCCGGCGGGACACGGCCACCCGCTACGCACTGCTTCCGCTCCGCATCTTCCTCGGCGTCACCTTCATCTACGCCGGACTGGACAAGCTGACGGACAGCGCCTTCCTGAAGGACTCCGGGGCCGGGTCCATCGGGGACATGATGCGCGCGGTGCGGGACTCGTCGGCTGTTCCGGCCATGGTGGACATGGCCCTCGACGCCCCGGTGGCGTTCGGGTACGCCATCGCCTTCGGTGAACTGGCCGTCGGCATCGGCACCCTCGTCGGACTGTTCGCCCGACTGGCGGCCCTGGGCGGCGCGCTGATCTCGCTGAGTCTGTGGCTCACGGTCAGCTGGGCCTCCGACCCCTATTACTACGGCAACGACCTGGCCTATCTGATGGCCTGGCTGCCGCTCGTGCTGGCGGGCGCGCCGGTGTTCTCCCTCGACGCCCTCCTCCACGCACGGCGACGGGAACGCGTCGCGTTCCGGTGACCCCCCGCCCGGGTCAGGGGTGGGACTCCTCGCGGGGCGGGGTGCGGTGACGGCGCGTGGCACGGGCCAGGAGCCCCACCGCGCCCGCCAGGAACAGTCCCCCGACGACCAGCGGGATCACCGCGAACCACGGCGTCTCCCACGCGCCCGCCGCGTCCCCCGCGAAGACCACGCCCGCGGCGCTCAGGAAGGTGCCGGCGACCAGCCGGCCCGGCTGGAACTCATGACGTGGCACGGCTCACCTCCGCCTGTCCGATCCCGACGCTCAGGTCGAGGTCCAGCGTGCCCGCGCTGTCGGTGCCCCCGACCGGTTCCAGCGTCAGCTCCTTGTGCTTGCCCGGTGCCACGTCGACGTCCCGGCTGTCGTCGCCCGGCAATTGGATGTCGCCCACGCCGACGTCCACGCTCAGATCCACCGTGACCCCCTCGGGGACGATCACCTTCAGCCGGCCGACACCCACATCGGCCCGCGTGGTGACCGTCCGGTCGGGCTTGAACGCCACGCCGCTCAGGTCGAGGGTGCCGGCTCCGGTGCCCAGCTCGTACCCGGGCCGCAGGTCCGCGGCCGTCGCCGGGCTCCACGTCGTCTCGACCCAGTGGGTGCCGATGTCCTTCGGCAGGGCCGTGGACGCGGCCAGCAGGCCCGCCGTGACGACCGCGAGGAAGACGGTGCCCGCTCCCGTACGGCCCAGGAACGCGCTGAGCGCGATGCCCGGGCCGAACACGAGCAGGGCACAGGCCAGTCCGGTCTGGAGGCTGGTGCCGAGCGGCTGGTCGTGCCAGGTACCGCCCGTCCCCAGCGCCCCCGCGAGGAGGGCCAGCAGAAACACCCGGCCGCCGATCCGGCGGGGACCGCGCGGCCGGGGCGGGGCCGGGCGGCGCACGCGTATCTCCTCCCGGCCGCCCCAGGTGCCGCGCCCGATCGCGACCGCCGCCGCCATGTCCCGGTCGTGGGCGTCACGCGGACCCCACAGATAGCCGGTGCCGCCCTCATGGGTGCCGTCCTTGACGATCGGGTCCCGCCACCAGGAGGGGTAGGCGGCCGGGACCGGCGGCGCCTGCGCCTCCGGCGGCGCGTCGGCCACCGCCTGCGCGGCGAGCGGGTCCGGGTCGGGGGCGCCGCGGTGCCGCGACCAGTAGCCGGCGCCCGCCAGGAGGAAGGACAGGACGACGGCGAAGACCAGCACGCCGCCGTTCTTCAGCATCGTCAGGAAGACACCGCAGCCCACCAGCGCGAACAGCACCGCCGTCAGCGCGTGGCCGTCGACCCGGCCGGTGAGCAGCTTGCGCACCTCGTTCTCGTCCTCGTCCTCGTACGGGACGAGTAGCCAGGCGAAGCCGTAGAAGATCAGGCCGATGCCGCCGGTCGCGGAGAGCACGGCCAGGGTGATCCGGAAGATCACCGGGTCCATGTCGCACTGCCGTCCCAGACCCGCGCACACGCCGGCCAGCATCTTGTGCGGCCGGTCCCGCCGGAAGCGGTGCGGGGGCCCCGGCGCCGCGGCCGCGTCCGCCGCCTCGCCCTCCGCTGCCCGCGTGGCCGTCCGCGCGCGCGGTCCTTCACCCGCGCCGCCCGCGGACGCCCGGCCGGACGCGGTGCCCGCGGGGGGCACGGCGTCCGGCTCGGGCCCGGGGTCCGCGGCGTGCTGGTGATCTGTCATGGGTCCATGGTGACGGGCGGGTCGGCGTGGCGGGAGTCGGGACGACCCTGGTCGGACCCTGATATCGCCCTGAGGCGCGGGAGGGGGAGGCGTTCGAGCCGGCCGGAGCCGAAGATCAGGGGAGTCTAGGGGGCCGACCCTGATGTCCGGACGGGTCGCCCGTGTGACCATCAATGGCATGCCGGAAGCCGCAGCAGCGCCACTCGCCCGACCGCGGCCGCCGCGCAAGCTCTACCGCAGCAGTGACGGCCGCTGGCTCGGGGGCGTGGCGCGGGGGCTCGCCGGGCACCTCGGGCTGCCCGTCATCTGGGTGCGGCTTGTCTTCGTCGGCCTGTTCATGGCGGACGGCCTCGGCGCCCTGCTGTACGCCGCGTTCTGGTTCTTCGTGCCGCTCGGCGTGGGCGGTGTCGGCGCCCAGCGCCCCTCCCCGTTCACCACCGAGACCGCGGCCGACGGCCGCCGCAGACTCGTCGCCCGCAAGCCGGACAAGGGGCAGATCGTCGCGCTGCTCCTCATGGTCGTGGTGGCCGTCGTCTTCGTCGGCAGCGTGGACGTCGGCAACGGCGCCAAGGCCTACCTCCTGCCCGCCGTGCTCGTCGGGGCGGGCGTCGCCCTCGTCTGGCGCCAGGCGGACAACGCCCGCCGGGCCCGCTGGATGGAGGTCGGCCGCCGCCGGCGCACCCTGACCCTGCTGCGCGCCGCCGCCGGCGTCGTCCTCGTCACGACCGGCGTCTCCGGCATCTTCGTGCTCCAGGGCTCCGCCGCCCACCTCGGCTCCGTCCTCCAGGCCGCCCTCGCCGTGCTCGTGGGGATAACGCTCCTCGCGGGCCCGTACCTCGTGCGGATGACCCAGGACCTGTCCGAGGAACGGCTGATGCGCATCCGCGCCCAGGACCGCGCCGAGGTCGCCGCACACGTGCACGACTCGGTGCTGCACACCCTGACCCTGATCCAGCGCAACGCGGAGAACGCGAACGAGGTCCGCCGCCTCGCCCGCGCCCAGGAGCGCGACCTGCGCACCTGGCTGTACAAACCCGAGGGCACCGGCAAGGACGAGGCGGACGAACCGACACACCTCGCCGACGCCGTCCGGCGCAACGCGGCGGAGGTGGAGGACAAGCACGGCGTCCCCATCGAGGTCGTCGTCGTCGGCGACTGCCCCCTCGACGACAAGACCGCCGCACAGATGCAGGCCGCGCGCGAGGCGATGGTGAACGCCGCCAAGTACGGTGGCGAGGGCGGCGCCGTGCAGGTCTACGCGGAGGTGGAGGGCCGGACCGTCTTCGTCTCCGTCCGGGACCGCGGCCCGGGCTTCGACCTGGAGGCGATACCCGCCGACCGCATGGGCGTCAGAGAATCGATCATCGGCCGTATGGAGCGCAACGGCGGCACGGCCCGGCTGCGGGCGGTGCCCGGCGGAGGCACGGAGGTCGAGCTGGAGATGGAGAGGGCGGAGAAGACGTCATGAGTGACCCGACCGAGGTGAGCGAGCCCGTGGAGTCGACCGGGGGGAGCGCGGGCGAGCGGCGGGTGCGCGTGGTCCTCGTCGACGACCACCGCATGTTCCGCACCGGAGTCCAGGCCGAGATCGGCCGGACCGACGAGACCGGCGTCGAGGTCGTCGGTGAGGCCGCCGACGTCGACCAGGCGGTCACGGTCATCACCGCGACCCGTCCCGAGGTCGTCCTCCTGGACGTGCACCTGCCCGGCGGAGGAGGCGTCGAAGTGCTGCGGCGCTGCGCCCCGTTGATGGCGGACGCCGAGCGGCCCGTCCGCTTCCTCGCGCTCTCCGTCTCGGACGCCGCGGAGGACGTCATCGGTGTGATCCGGGGCGGTGCGCGCGGCTATGTCACCAAGACGATCACCGGCACCGACCTGGTCGACTCGATCTTCCGCGTCCAGGACGGCGACGCGGTCTTCTCGCCGCGCCTCGCCGGCTTCGTCCTGGACGCCTTCGCGTCGACGGACGCGCCGCCCGTCGACGAGGACCTGGACCGCCTCACCCAGCGCGAGCGGGAGGTTCTGCGGCTGATCGCGCGGGGGTACGCCTACAAGGAGATAGCCAAGCAGCTGTTCATCTCGGTGAAGACGGTCGAGTCCCATGTCTCGGCGGTGCTGCGCAAGCTCCAGCTGTCCAACCGGCACGAGCTGACCCGGTGGGCGACGGCACGGCGCCTGGTCTGACCCCTGCCCCGTCCGGTCACGCCACGCGGGTGGCCCCCGCGAACGGCATCTCGTCGATGGGGGCCACCCGCACCGGCGCGGACGGGTTGGGGGCGTGGATCATCTGCCCGTTGCCGATGTAGAGGCCGACGTGGCTGATGCCGGAGTAGAAGAACACCAGGTCCCCGGGGAGCAGTTCGGAGCGGGAGACCCTGCGGCCCGCGCCGATCTGGCTGTAGGTCGTCCGGGGCAGGGAGACATCGGCCGCGCGGTAGGCGGCCTGCGTCAGGCCCGAGCAGTCGAAGGCGTCGGGACCGGTCGCCCCCCAGACATAGGGGCTGCCGAGTTTGGTGTAGGCGTACGACACGGCGGCCGCCGCCCGTGCGTTCGGGGCCTGCGCCGCCGCCGACCCGGGTGCGGCGAGGGCGGTGCGGGCGCCGGAGGCCGAGCGGTCGGCGCGGCCGTCGAGCAGGGCGCGTTCGCCGCCGGTCAGCCGGGCCAGGTGCGCGCGGGCCGCGTCCAGCTTGCCGGTGATCGTCTTCTTGTGCCGCCGGAGTTCCGCCCGGCGTGATGTCAGTGACTTCAGTTCGACGCGTGCGGCGCCGCGCAGTTGCTCGATCTCGCGCAGCTGCCGGCGGACCTCGGCGACGGAGGCCGCCTGCCGGTTGCCGGCGCGCTCGGCGAACTCCGCGCCGTCGAGATAGCGGTCCGGGTCGGAGGAGAGCGCGAGCTGGAAGGCCGGGTCGAGGCCGCCGTCCCGGTACTGGGCCGCCGCCATCGATCCCAGGGCCTCGCGGGCCGCGTTCAGCTTCTGCGTCATGCGTGCGGCCTCGTCCTGCAGGGTGCGGATCCGCCGGCGGGCCGCCTCGGCCTTCTCCTGCGCGCCGTTGTACTTCTCGGTGGCGACCTCCGCCTCCTGGTACAGCTTGTCCACCTCCGCCTTGACCTGCGCCGGTGTCAGCTGCGGCTCCGCTTGTGCGGTCCCGTCGAACCCCGTCGCCGTCGCCGCGCCCGCCAGCGCGATCGTCCAGGCCGTCCGCGCCGTGCGGGCCGCGCCGCCGGGGGTCGTTCTCGAGCGGGGTCTGCGGTGCGCTGCCACGTGGACTGCACGTCCTTCCGTACGGGGGGACTCGCGCGTCCGGCGGCGACCCGCACAGGGGGAGCGGACCGCCGCCGGACCTTTCTCGGCGGTGGTGACCGACGGCCGCCCCTGGCCCGGGCGGCGGTGGGGAGCCGGTCACCTGGGGGAGGACGCTAAACCGCAATGTGTCGAGGCGGTAACGAGTTGTGCGGAAGTGCCGAGGAGAGGACCGGGCATGACCGTAAGTGAGCGCGACGCCGGGAGGGCCGCGTCTTGTTCACGCTGGGTGGTGACCGATGTGCGGGTTCGGCGGGTGAGGGGCGGCGCGGGGTGCTATGGGGCGCATATATGCACCGGCGCCGGGTCCGGATCCCGCCGCGCACCCGGTGACGGCGCCGGCCGGTGCGGTCGTTAGGCTCCGGCCCCATGGACGTACTCATCCACCTGTTCGTGGGCCTGCACATCGTCGGGATCGCCGCGCTGCTCGGCGGTTTCCTCACCCAGATGAAGGCGATGGGCCAGGGCACCGCCCGGTTCGTGCCCGCGATGCTGCACGGCGCGCTGACCATGCTGGTCACGGGGGTGATCCTGGTCGGTCTGAACCAGGCGGACGACCAGTCGGTCGACAACCTCAAGATCGGCGTGAAGCTGGCGCTGCTGGTCGTGATCCTCGGACTCGTCTATGTGAAGCGGGACGAGGAGAAGGTGGACCCGAAGCTGTTCGGCCTGGTGGGGCTGCTGACCCTGGCCAACATCTTCATCGCCGTGCTCTGGACGTGACGCCGGCCGGGGGACCGGCCGCGAGATGGTGGCGTACGGCGCCGGCGGCGACCGCGAGCCACACCGCCACCGCGATCCACAGCAGGACCTCGCCGGGACCCTCCAGCCACGGGACGTCCAGGGTGGCGGAGACGGAGAGCAGCGCCGCCGCCGACAGGCCCATCGAGAAGACGGTCGACCAGCGGCGTACGTCGTAGCGCGGCCTCGGCCGGGCGATCTCGGCGACGAGGAGGACGGCGTACCAGGCCATGTCCAGGGCGACCAGGGCGAAGGTCACCGTGCGCAGCACGTCGAAGTCGTCGTCGTTCCACAGATACAGGCCGGAGCCGTCGGCGGCGAGGAGCCGGGCACCGGCCAGGGCGGAGATCGCGAGCGCGCCGCCCGCGACCCAGTGGTCGCCGGGGCCGCGGACGACCTCCCGCCGGTCGAAGCGGGTCAGGGCCACGGCGTACAGGAGCAGGCCGAGCCAGAACAGCACCAGGGCCGCGTGCGCGAGCCAGGCCGCCTTCGCCGTGGCGGCCAGCGTGGCCGCGAGGACGGCGACCCCCTGGGTGGCGACGCAGCCGAGGAAGACGGACCCCGGCATCCTGTGACGCCAGTGGCGCACGACGACGTACAGCAGGCCCGGCCAGAGCGCGAAGGTGAGGGCCAGCAGCGCCTCGGCGAGGGTCTGCCGGCCCGCCACGGCGAGGCGGGTGCCCAGCACCGCGGTCGCGGCGACGGCGCAGAGCGAGGCCGGGGTGACCGCCTCCTTCAGCCACTCGGAGCGGTGCCACCGGAGCCGGGCCAGGAGGTCGCAGGCGAGGGCCGCCCAGGCGACGCACGCGAGGCCCAGGGCGATCCGGGAGAGGGTCGCGTGGCCCGTCTGGTGCAGGGCCACCGAGATGATGCCGGTGGCCATGACCGAGGCGCCGGTGGCGGGGGGACGGCGCGACCACCAGGCGGGCAGGGGGGATGCGGGCGGGGGCGTGGCGGCGGGCATGGGCCGATGCTAAGGAGCGCGTCGCCGGGGCGCGGGCGGGGGCGCGCGCGGGGGGTGGGTGAATCGACGGCCCGGGCGCGCGGGGATGCGGACTCGCCGACGCCCTCCCGCGGCCGTTCCTCAGACCCGGTCCAGCGGCCGGTGCGGCCCGTCCGGCAGCTCCACCTCGATCGCGCCGCCGGGACGCACCACACCGCCCGCCGAGACGACGCCCATGATTCCGGCCTTGCGCACGAGGCGGCCGGCCTCGTCGCGGTCCACCACCTGCTTGAGCAGCCCGTCCTGGAAGCGGTCGATCTGCAGGCACGGGTTCCGCAGCCCGGTGACCTCGACCACGGCCTCGGCGCCGATGCGCAGCAGCGTGCCCACCGCGAGTCCGAGCAGGTCCAGGCCGTGCGTGGTGACGTTCTCCCCGAGTTCGCCGGGCGCCACCCGGAACTTCGCCTCGGCGAGTTCGGCGAAGAGCTCCTCATGGATGAGGTGCACCTGGCGCAGGTTCGGCTGCGCGGGGTCCTGGGCGACGCGGGAGCGGTGCTTCACCGTCACCCCCGCGTGGACGTCCCCGTCCACTCCCGGACACGGCCCCCCTTCGTTCGCCCCGGCCCTCACGCCGGGCGGACCACACTGTGGATCGACGACTCGCCGTCGTAGTAGATCGACTCCTCGCGGACGTACGCGCCGGGCTTCGGGGCGTGGATCATCATGCCGTTGCCGACGTAGAGGCCCACGTGGGTGACGTCGTCGTAGAAGAAGACCAGGTCACCGGGCTGGGCGCTGGACAGCGGGACCGTCGTGCCGGCGCTGACCTGGTCGTAGGTGACGCGCGGGATGTCCACGCCGGCGGCCTTCCAGGCGGCCTGGGTGAGGCCGGAGCAGTCGTAGGAGCCGGGGCCGGTGGCGCCCCAGACGTACGGCTTGCCGATCTGGGTGCGGGCGAAGGCCAGCGCCTTCCCGGCCCTCGTGGCGTACGACCCGTCCGGGGCGGTGCTGCCCTGCTCCCGCTGATCCTGTTCCTGCTGCTGCGCGGCCTCCTCGCGGCGGCGCTCGGCCTGCGCCTGCTGCCGGGCCAGTTCCTCGGCCTTGCGGGCGGCCTCTTCCTGCTTGCGCTTCTCGATCGCGGCGAGGCGGGCCTTCTCCTGCGCGGTCAGCTCGGAGAGCAGCCGGCGCGCGTCCGCGAGCTTCTTCTGGACGGTGAACTTGGCGGTCCGCAGGTCCTTCTGCGACGCGGTGAGCGTCTCGAGGCTCCGGGTGGCCTCCTGCCGCTTCTTCATCGTCGCGGACTGATCGGTGAAGTACTCGTCCACCGACTGCTTCTGACGGCCCGTCATGCGGCTCATCAGCTGGGACTGGTCGAAGTAGTCCTGGGGGCTGTCCGCGAGGAGGAACGTCGCGGTGTCCGGGGCGGCGGCGCCGGTGCGGTACTGGGCGGCGGCGTTGCGGCCGAGCTCCTCGCGCGCGTCGTTGAGCTTCTGCGTGCGCCGGGCGACGTCGTCGAGGAGGGTGTCGACGCGCTTGCGCTGCTTGGTCGTCTTCTCCTTGGCCGCGTTGTACTTCTCGGTGGCCGACTCCGCCTGGCGGTAGAGGTCGTCGACCTTCTTCTCGACCTCTTCGAGGCTCGGCCTGTCGTCGGCGGACGGGTTCGCCTGGGCCGTCTGGGACAGCAGGGCCACGGAGGTGAGGGCCGCGGTGGCCAGCGCGGGGGTCCGTATGCCGGCCACGCGTGTTCCGGAGGGACGCGACTTGCGGTGCGACGCCAAGGGAGGCGACTCCTTCCATGCTCCGCCTACCGAGTTAGCTGTCGGGTTCGGGCGGGTGGTTCGGAAGGGTTGCCCTACGGCCGCTCCCGGGACGGGGAGTCGGGCCGATTCACCCCAAGTTCGGTGGGTCCCCGGCTCCGGATGCACCGGACTCGGCGGAGGCCGCACGGCCCGGCGTCGTTCGCCGGTGGGGGTCGTACGGCCTGCCCGGCACGGTAGCCAACCGGTGTGGCCGCTGTGAAGGTTGATGTGCGATATGCCCGATACATTTTCGTGACCTTGAGTCCGGGGCGCGGATGGAGGGGGGCGGCTCGGGCGGCCGATGCCGTTCTGAGGCATCCATGCCTCCTGTTCCCAATGGGCCGATACGCACTGCTCGGCGCCGGGCGGTGTGTGGCGTGATGGCATGACTTCGCACGGTGATCGGCGGGCCGCGCACCGCCCCGGATGGTGTGATGTTCTCCAGGCGGCAGCCGGTTGTCGGTGGGGCCGCCTAGACTCGGAGAGCGATGAGCAGCCTCTTTGACGACAGCTTCCTGGCGGACCTCCAGGCCCCACGGGCCCACGGGGAAGAGCACCCGCCACCGCCCGAGGACGATCACACTCCGGAGCCGCTTCCGGAGGATCTGTTCGGCGGGAAGTTCGACGTGCCGCCGGACCGCGACGCCTACTACCGCGACGGCGCCCCGCGCCCGGCCCTCGACGCCGCCGCGCTGCTGGAGGGGCTCAACGAGAACCAGCGCGCGGCCGTCGTCCACTCCGGCACCCCGCTGCTCATCGTGGCCGGGGCCGGGTCCGGCAAGACGCGCGTGCTCACGCACCGCATCGCCTACCTGCTCGCCGAGCGGAACGTGCATCCGGGCCAGATCCTGGCGATCACCTTCACCAACAAGGCCGCCGGCGAGATGAAGGAGCGCGTCGAGCAGCTCGTCGGACCGCGGGCGAACGCGATGTGGGTGATGACCTTCCACAGCGCCTGCGTCCGCATCCTGCGCCGGGAGAGCAAGAGGCTCGGGTTCACCTCCTCGTTCTCGATCTACGACGCCGCCGACAGCAAGCGGCTGATGGCGCTCGTCTGCCGGGACCTCGACCTCGACCCGAAGCGGTTCCCGCCCAAGTCGTTCAGCGCCAAGATCAGCAACCTGAAGAACGAGCTGATCGACGAGGAGGACTTCGCCGCCCAGGCCACCGACGGGTTCGAGAAGACCCTCGCCCAGGCGTACGCGCTGTACCAGTCGCGGCTGCGGGAGGCCAACGCCCTCGACTTCGACGACCTGATCATGACGACGGTCAATCTGCTGCGCGCCTTCCCGGACGTCGCCGAGCACTACCGCCGCCGGTTCCGCCATGTGCTGGTGGACGAGTACCAGGACACCAACCACGCGCAGTACGCGCTGGTGCGCGAGCTGGTCGGCACGTCCGAGCACCCCGTCGACGTACCGCCCGAGGCCGAGGTCCCGCCCGCCGAGCTGTGCGTGGTGGGTGACGCCGACCAGTCGATCTACGCCTTCCGGGGCGCCACCATCCGCAACATCCTCCAGTTCGAGGAGGACTACCCGGACGCGACGACGATCCTCCTGGAGCAGAACTACCGCTCCACACAGACCATCCTCAGCGCCGCCAACGCCGTCATCGAGCGCAACGAGTCCCGCCGGCCCAAGAACCTGTGGACCAACGCCGGCGCGGGCGCGCGCATCACCGGCTACGTCGCGGACACCGAGCACGACGAGGCGCAGTTCGTCGCCGACGAGATAGACCGCCTGACCGACAAGGGCGAGGCGAAGGCCGGCGACGTCGCCGTCTTCTACCGGACGAACGCCCAGTCCCGTGTCTTCGAGGAAGTCTTCATCCGCGTCGGGCTGCCGTACAAGGTCGTCGGCGGTGTGCGCTTCTACGAGCGCAAGGAGGTCCGGGACGTCCTGGCCTACCTGCGGGTCCTGGCCAACCCCGAGGACTCCGTCCCGCTGCGCCGGATCCTGAACGTCCCCAAGCGCGGCATCGGCGAGCGTGCCGAGGCCATGATCGACGCCCTGTCGCAGCGGGAGAAGATCAGCTTCCCGCAGGCCCTGCGGCGCGTCGACGAGGCGTACGGCATGGCCGCGCGGTCGACCAACGCCGTCAAGCGGTTCAACGCGCTGATGGAGGAGCTCCGCACGATCGTCGAGTCCGGCGCGAGCCCGGCGACGATCGTGGAGGCCGTCCTGGAACGGACGGGGTACCTCGCCGAGTTGCAGGCCTCCACCGACCCGCAGGACGAGACCCGGATCGAGAACCTCCAGGAACTCGCGGCCGTGGCCCTGGAGTTCGAGCAGGAGTCGGCCGAAGGCGAGGAGTCCGGCGGGCTCGCCGCCTTCCTGGAACGGGTCGCGCTCGTCGCCGACTCCGACCAGATCCCGGACGAGGAGGAGGACGGCTCCGGAGTCATCACCCTGATGACGCTCCACACCGCCAAGGGCCTGGAGTTCCCGGTCGTCTTCCTCACCGGCATGGAGGACGGCGTCTTCCCGCACATGCGCGCCCTCGGCCAGGCCAAGGAGCTGGAGGAGGAGCGGCGGCTCGCGTACGTCGGCATCACGCGTGCCCGGGAGCGGCTGTACCTGACGCGCTCGGCGCTGCGCAGCGCCTGGGGCCAGCCGTCGTACAACCCGCCCTCCCGGTTCCTGGAGGAGATCCCGGCCGCGCACGTGGACTGGAAGCGGACGGGCGGGAGTTCGCCCCTGTCGTCCGGTCCCGCCTCCGGGGTGGCGGCGTCGCTGTCCTCGTCCCGCTCGCGCTCCTCGGCGTCGGGCGCGTCCGGGTTCGCGACGCGGCGCACCTCGGAGAAGCCGGTCGTGCAGCTGTCGGTGGGGGACCGGGTCACGCACGACCAGTTCGGCCTCGGCACCGTGATGGCCGTGAAGGGCACGGGCGCGAACGCCGAGGCGACGATCGACTTCGGCGAGCCCAAGCCGAAGCGGCTGCTGCTCCGGTACGCGCCGGTGGAGAAGCTCTGAGGCCGGTGGAGAAGCGCTAAGGCCGGTTCGGAGAAGCTCTAAGGGGGGTCTCGCCGATCACGCCGGGGCCCGGCCTGATCGGCGAGACACCCCCAGCGCGTCGGCGGACGCGAGACGGCCCCCGCTGCCGGAAGGGACGGGCGCCGGTGCTGCTTCGCCGAGCGGGCGTCTACGTGGGGTCCAGGCCGTGGCTGCGCAGCCAGGCCAGCGGGTCTATCGCCGAACCCCCACCGGGCCGGACCTCGAAGTGCAGGTGCGGGCCCGTGGAGTTGCCCGAGTTGCCGGAGTACGCGATCGGGTCGCCGGCCTTGACCGTCGTACCGGAGGCGACGCGGTACGTGGAGAGGTGGCAGTACCACGTCTCCGTGCCGTCCTTCGCGGTCACGATCATCATGTTGCCGTAGGCGCTGTTCCACTGCGTGCGGACGGTGCCGTCGGTCGCGGCCAGCACCGTGGTGCCGTACGAGACCGGGAAGTCGATGCCCGAGTGGACCGACATCCAGTTGATGCCGGACTGGCCGAAGTAGGCGCTCAGGCCGTGCTGCGCGACGGGGACCGCGAATTTCGGGCGCAGCCGCTCCTTGCGGGCCGCCTCCTCGGCGGCCTTCCGCTTCTCGGCCGCCTGCTGGGCCTTGAGGTCGATGCGCTCCTGCGTCCGGCTGGCCCGGTCGGCGAAGTCGTCGGCGCCGGCGGAGAGGCTCTCGAGCTGGCTGTCCAGCTTGTTGTTCGCCGCGGACGGCTTCACCGCGTCGCCCTCGGCGGCCAGCGTGGTGGGTTCCTTCTCGTCGGTGAGGTCACCGACGGACGCGGCGGCGATGCCCGCCACACCCATCACACACGCCGACGGCACGGCGATCGTCAGCAGCGCGGAGCGCTTGGGGGGCGTACGGCGACGGGAGCGCGCCCCGCTGCGGGAGGCGGCACGCGGCGCCGGGGCCGGAGTGATCTCCTCCTGGTCGTCGAGAAGCGGCTCGACGACGGGGAGTTGGCCCGTCGAGGCCGGGTCGGAGGCGTCCTGGGCCGGGTCGTCGTAGCCCGACTCGTTCTCGTACGCCGACGGGTCCTGGTACGCGGACTGCTCGTCGTAGGCGGCCGGGTCGTAGGACGGGTGCTCGACCTGCTCGAAGTGCGCGGTCGTCTGCTGGTCGAAGGATTCTGCTGCCGGCTCGTACTCGTCGGGGGCCGGTGCGGCGCCGCCGTCGGAGTTCCACTGCGTGGCGTCGTACGCGCCGGTGTCGAAGGTCTGCGTGCCCCACTCCCACTGCTGGGTGGGGTCGGCCGGGGCGGCACCGGTCGGGTCGGGCTGGAGCCAGGCGTGCGCGTCCCACTGCCCGGACGCGTCATGGCCGTTGGCCTGCTGCGGGACGAAGGCGAGACGCTCGTGCTCGGAGGTCCAGGCACCGGTGTCGTACGCGCCGGTGCCGTACGCGGTGTGCTGCTCGCCCGCATAGGTGTCGTACTGCGCGGTGTGGGTACCTGTGGACCACTGGGTGGCGTCGTAGGCGCCCGTACCGTCACCGGGGAGGCTGCCGAAAAGGGGATCCGCGTCGAACGTCGTGGTCGCGTGGCCGGCGGCATAGCCGGTGGCGTCGTAGGTGCCGTACGCGCTCGCGTCACCGTAGGGCGCTTCCTGAGAGCCGTACGACGCGTACTGCGCCGAGGCGGCATCGGAGGCCGAGACCGGGGAGGTCATGGTCCCCGACGGGTGACGATCGTTCACCAACTTCTCTCTCGCCTCGACAACAGGGGCTGCCAGAGCAGTGCGGCGACTGTACCCGGCGGTACGTGGGCGCGACAATCTTCAGCAGGTTTTAGGCGCGCAGGAAACGGGCATTCGGCCGTGTTTTGGCGGTCAGTGGGCGCGACTTTGGCCTTGTGTTCGAAGGCTGTTCGATGCCGAGCGGGCGTTGCGCGGGCCGCCGGGCGGTCCTGGGCCGGCCGGGGCAGGTGACGGTGCTCGACCGAGAGTGATCAGCCGGCACCGGACCGCTCACGCCACCGTCAGACCGCCGGCCTCCCGGAGCGTGCCCGCTTCCGTGTGAACGGTGTCGAGGGCCTGCCGTATGCCCGTCGCCACGGCCGGGTGGATCGGCAGCGCGAGGTGGCCGATGCCCGTGACGCGCACGTTCTGCGCCATCAGGTCGGGATGGTCGATGCAGGCCGTCTCCAGCGGGACCATCAGATGGTCGAGGTCGCTCCAGAAACTCACGAAGTGCGTACGGCAGCCGGGTGCGGGCCGGGCCAGCTCCTCGAGGAGGGTCGATCCGGGGCGCATCTGACGCACGACCGGGTGCGCGTTGGCCAGGGGGGCGACGGTGGTGCCGGAGTGCGGTGTACCGAGTGTGACGAGGGTGCGGACCCGGAGGTCGCCGCCGAGGCACTGCACGTAGTAGCGGGCGATCAGCCCGCCGAGGCTGTGCCCCACGATGTCGACCCGGCTGCTGCCGGTGCGCTCGCAGATGCCCTCGATGTGCCGTCCGAGCAGCTCGGCGGCGGTGCGGATGTCGCAGGTCAGCGGGGAGTAGTTGAGCGACTCGACCTGATGCCTGCCGTGCTGGGCGAGGCTGCGGCGCAGCAGGACGAACACCGAGCGGTTGTCGATGAAGCCGTGCAGGAGGACGACGGGCGGTGCCGCCTCGGTCGGCAGCTGGGCGGTGTCCCGCGCGGGGAGCGTGCCGGGTGAGCGGCGCTCCTGGGCGATGCCGCACGGATAGAGCAGCACATGGCCGGCCAGGATCGCGATCTCCAGGGCGGTCGCCTTCAGCAGGGTGAGGGAGAGGCCGGCGAGCCCGCTGGGGAGCAGGCGTCGGCAGAGCGGGAGAAGGGGGAGTGCCCCGGTGACCTTCATGGCCGACCTCCTTGTGGCACGCAGGAGACGGCTCCGGCCCCCGTGTGCCCTCGTGGGAAGTCGCGGCGGAGGCGGCCGGCGGGCAGCGGAAGGGAGGCGGGGTGAGCGAGGCGTGCGTGGTGCGCCGGCTCTGGCGGCCATGCCGCGCCGGTGACCTGAGGGTGCTTGCCGCCGGTGCGGCGACGAGCTCCCGCTGACGTGCCTTACCTGCCCTGTATGTCCTTCGTGCCACCGCCGACGTGTCACATCACCACGCGCGCCGTCCGGTGGCGCGGTGGTGCGACGACCTCGTTTGCGGCTCCTTGTGCGCGTGGTCCCGTCCACGACGTACGCACCACTCGTCAACGCGGCGCATGTGCCGCGATGAGGGGAACGTGCGCGGCGAACGTGTCCCATGTGTGATTTGCCCCTCGGTCAGCACCGCGAAACTGACGGTTGCGAGATGCTGGGGATAACGTGCGTTCACTTCCGGGCGGTGTGGCCCGGGCGTCCGTGCGGTCGTCGCACGTCCGGCACGGTGGGTGACGGACAGTGCGATACGTGCACCATGTATGACATGTAGGCCCAGCGCGGCATACCTCATATATGAGCGGTACTTGTCGGTACGGATGGATGTAGTCGCTTCATGGAGGCAGTGATGGGTGTGGCAGCCGGTCCGATCCGCGTGGTGGTCGCCAAGCCGGGGCTCGACGGCCACGATCGCGGGGCCAAGGTGATCGCGCGGGCGCTGCGCGACGCCGGTATGGAGGTCATCTACACCGGGCTCCACCAGACTCCGGAGCAGATCGTCGACACCGCGATCCAGGAGGACGCCGACGCGATCGGCCTCTCCATCCTCTCCGGCGCCCACAACACGCTCTTCGCCGCGGTGATCGACCTGCTCAAGGAGCGCGAGGCGGAGGACATCCTCGTCTTCGGCGGCGGCATCATCCCGGAGGCGGACATCGCCCCGCTGAAGGAGAAGGGCGTCGCGGAGATCTTCACGCCGGGCGCCACGACGCAGTCGATCGTGGACTGGGTCCGCGAGAACGTGCGGCAGCCGGCCGGGGCGTAGGCGCCGGCGCCGGCCTGGGCGGTGGCCTGGCGGGTGCGGGCTGGTGGGTGGTGTTCTGGCGGGGCGCGGGCGGCGGGTGGCGGGGCGCGGGCCGCAGGCCGGGTGGCGTCGCTGGTGACGGGGGCCCCGGGGTCACGTCTCCGGGGTGACGCCCCGGGGCTTGTCCCCGCATCGCCGGGCCTACCTCCACGGGTCTGCCTGTTCCGGGCCGGACCGGCCTCCGTGTCCGGGCCCGACTCCGGCGTTGGGGCTGGGCCTGCCTGTTCCGGGCCGGGCCCGGCCCCGGCATTCGGGCTGGCTCACCGCGCGGGTCCGCCAAGGGGCCCGATCTGAGCCCGCCGCTCCGGCTTGCGGCCCTGAGACGGGCACTGCGGGCCCGCCTCCCCGGGGTCACGTCCTCGCGAGGCCACCGCCGTGGAGCAGATGCTCCGTACTCACCGGCCTGAGCCGTCCGTTTCCGACCTGCCCGCCTCCCTGAGCCGTCCGTTCCCGACCTGCCCGCCTCCCTGGGCCGTCTGTGTCCCACGCGCCTCCCTGGGTTCACCCGCCGTGGACCCACCTTCCCGAGGCACGGCGCCTCAGGACCCACCGCCCTGGGAGCACCACTCCGGACCGGCCTCCCAGGCTGTCCGGCCCGGGGCGGCTGTTCCCGGTCCGCATCCTTGGGCTGATCGTCCCGGGGCACCGCCCTCGGCCGACACCGCCCTCGGCCGACACCGCCCTCGGTCGGCTCCTCCCGCCCGGCCCTTCCCGCCCCGGCTCCTCCCGCTCCGCCTCCTCTGGCTGGCTGCCCCGGGGGAACCGCCCGCGGCTAGCCGTTTCCGGCGTACCGGTCCGGGTCCTGCCGCTTCCAGCCCAGCCCGAATGTGCCCCTGAGATGGGCCGCACCGGTCGCCGCCCTCGTGGTCGCTGGTTGCCGGCCCGGCCGACGCCCGTGTGCCCGTCAGCCCCGGGGCGGCTCCCTGCCGTCCAGTTCGGCGATCATCGTGGCGCGTAGCCGCAGCGTCGTGACCAGGCGCTGGAAGGATTCCGCCCAGTAGCCCGTCGCTCCGGGGGACGCGTCCTCCGGCTCGTCCGATATGGACAGGAGGCCGTCGAGGCGGGCTGCCTCGGACGGGTCGAGGCAGCGTTCGGCCAGGCCCATCACTCCGCTGAACGACCAGGGGTAACTCCCGGCGTCCCGCGCGTTGTTGAGCGCGTCGACCACCGCGCGTCCGAGCGGCCCGCTCCACGGCACGGCGCACACGCCCAGCAGCTGGAACGCCTCCGACAGGCCGTGCGTCGCGATGAACCCGGCCACCCACTCGGACCGTTCGCCCGCGTTCAGCGTGGCCAGGAGCTTGGCGCGCTCGGCCAGGGACACCGCCCCCGGACCACCCGCCTCGGGTGCCGCCGGCGATCCGAGCAGCGCCCGTGCCCACGCGGCGTCCCGCTGCCGTACCGCCGCCCGGCACCAGGCCGCGTGCAGCTCGCCCTGCCAGTCGTCCGCCACCGGCAGGGCGACGATCTCCTCCGGTGACCGCCCGCCGAGCCGCCTCGCCCAGGTGTCCAGCGGGGCCGCCTCCACCAGCTGCCCGAACCACCAGGACCGTTCACCCCGGCCCGGCGGCGCCTTGGCCACGACTCCGTCGCGTTCCATGGCCGCGTCGCACTCGTGCGGTGCCTCCACGGTGAGCGCGGGCGCCTCCCCGGTGTGGTCCACGGCCACGCACGCCCCGGCGCGGACCGCCATCCTGGCCGCGAGCGCCGAGCCCGGCAGGGCCGACAGCAACTCCGCGGCCGTGGCGCGAACATTGCGGCTGCGGTCGCCGAGCGCCTGCTCCAGGAAGGGCTCGTCCCGCGGGCCCAGTCCGGTGCGCAGCGAGTCCAGGAACATCAGCCGGTCCTCGGCCCGCTCCGTCGCCCAGGTCGTGGTCAGCAGCTCGCGCGCGGCCGACGGCTCCCGGGCGCGGATCGCGGCGAGCAGGGCGACCCGCTCCGCGAACAGCCCCTCCTGCCACAGCTGCCCCACTTGGGCCGCGTCCTCGAGCGGCGGCAGGGCGGTACCCCCGCCGGGCGCCGTGCGGAGCGCGAACCGCCAGTCCGGGTTCAGCCGGGCCAGCCACACCGCGCGCGGGCCCGCGAAAGTCAGCGCCGCCGGCCGCAGATCCGTGCGCCCCCGGGCGGCGTCCAGCAAGGCGGGCAGGGACTGCGGCGGAGGGGCGAAGCCCCGCTCGTTGGCAGCGGCCAGCCACTGCGGCAGCAGCTCCATCAGGTCCGGTGCCGAGCCCCGGCGGCCACCCCCGCCCGCCCCCGGACGGTCCGCCAGCAGCAGCGCCAGTCGGCGGGCCGCCGCCGGAGGAAGCGCCGGGCGCGCGTCCTCAGGAGCGGGCCTCGGGCGGTCCGCCGCGCGCGCCGGACGCAGCCCGGCACGTCTCCGGACGGTCTCCACGGCCGCGCGGTCCAGCAGCGCGGCCGGAGCCTCCTGGCCGGGCGGGCATCCCGGCGGGGTGCGCCGGTCCGTGCCCAGTAGCGCGGCCGTGACGAGCTCCTCCCAGGGGTCCGGCGCCGGGGCGTCCAGGGGAAGGGAAGGGCTGTTCATGTCGGTCGTCCCTCTCTGCCGTTGCCGTCGTGCCGGGGGCCGACGTGGGGTGATGGGCGCTCGCCGGGGGACGGGCGCCGCGCGGCGGTCACCACAGGCGCACCGCCTCTCCGCTCCCGTCGGCCCAGGCCGTGAGCGGTGTGAAACCGCGGTGGCCGCACTCGCCGAACACCGTGACCGGTGCGCCGCCCGACAGTGCGACCAGCCGCCACAGCCCGGGCCGGGAACGGGCGGCCGCGGTGAGTGGCAGCGCCGAGTCCGCTTCGGCGTCCGCCAGCTGCCACGCGTCGCCGTCCGCGACGGGCACCACCCGGTCCAGGGTGACCGGCACCGAGTCCAGCCACGGATCGCGGCGCAGCGCCTCGCCGTACCGGGCGGCCGCCTCCGCCGTCGTCACCCCCGGCGGCCGGGCCGCCGTGGGCGCCGGCGGTGCGAACTGCTCGCCCAGGGCCGCCCGCACCTGCCCGGCGCCCCCGTACGCCGCCACCTCCGCGTCGAGCGCCAGCCCCACCGGCAGGGACAGCTCCGGGGCGCGGCCCGCCGCCCCGTAGGAGAGGAGGAGCGCGGTGCGGCCCGAGTCGGTGCCGTGCAGCCAGATCCGGCGCGTCGTCAGTTTCACGTCCGCCGTGTCGTACTGCGCGAGCACCAGCCAGCGGTCGCGTATCGGCGGTCCGTCCGCCGAGGAGGGCAGGCCGATACGGGAGCGGACCGTCTCCGCCAGCTCGGCGGGCAGGCGCTCACGGCCCAGCCAGCCCTGGTCGAGGAGGTGCGCCAGCGCGCACTCCTCCAGCAGTCGCACCGGCCAGCCGGGACCGGAGGCCGGTATCGCCCCCAGCTCCCGCACCCGCGCGGCCAGCCCCGGCGCCTGGGCGTCGACCATCCGGGCCGCCGTCTCCTCCCACAGCCCGTACCCCGCCTGCTCCGCGCCCGCGAGCCCGCCGCGCAGGAGGTCGGCGAGTCGCTGCTCCAGCTCCGTCGCCCCCGCCGTGACCCGCAGCGCCCGGCGCTCGGTCCGGCGCCGCGCCGCCTCCGGATCGGCTGCGGCCGCGGAGGAGCCCGCGGGACCCGCCGCCCGCTTCTCCTGGGCGCGCTGCCGCCGGCCCGCCAGCCACTGCTCCGCCCAGTCCGGCGCCTGCCTGTCCGGCACGGCCCCGTCCCCACCCGCCCAGAGCAGCAGCAGCCCGAGCGCGTGCTTGCACGGGAACTTACGGCTGGGACAACTGCACTTGTACGCGGGTCCGGAAGCGTCCGCGAGGTCGATCACCGTCTGATACGGCTTGCTGCCACTGCCCTTGCACAGTCCCCACACCGTCCCCTCGTCGGAGCTCCCCACCTCGGACCACGGCCCGGCCGCCCCGAGTTTGCTTCCCGCTTTGCGTGATGCGGCGTCAGGTGCCAGTGCCAGCACCTGGTCCGCGGTCCAGCGCACCCCCTGCTGAGTCATGTCCCCGAAGGTAGATCCCGCCACTGACAATCGGTCCGGCGCGGCCGCTCACGACCGGGTTTCCGCAGGTCACAACGTGTTGTCAGTGCGGTGGTGCAGGGTGGGACCCAGATCCGAACCGGCTGAGCTGGAGGGGGACTTTGCCATGACTGTGTCCGTTGAGCCGACGTCCGTCGACCCGGGGGCGACGGAGGAGGCCCAGGCGTTGCGACCGCACGCCGAGGACGCCTTCGCCCACGAACTGGCCGCGCTGGCCGCGCAGGACGACCGTCCGCGTCCGGCCCGCTGGAAGCTGTCGCCGTGGGCCGTGGCCACCTATCTGCTCGGCGGCACCCTCCCGGACGGCACCGTGATCACCCCGAAGTACGTGGGCCCGCGCCGCATCGTCGAGGTCGCCGTCACCACGCTCGCCACGGACCGCGCCCTGCTCCTGCTCGGCGTGCCCGGCACCGCGAAGACATGGGTCTCGGAGCACCTGGCCGCCGCGGTCAGCGGCGACTCGACGCTGCTGGTCCAGGGCACGGCCGGCACCCCGGAGGAGGCCATCCGCTACGGCTGGAACTACGCGCAGCTGCTCGCGCACGGCCCCAGCCGGGACGCGCTGGTGCCCAGCCCGGTCATGCGGGCCATGGCGGAGGGGATGACGGCGCGGGTCGAGGAGCTGACCCGCATCCCGGCGGACGTGCAGGACACGCTGATCACGATCCTGTCGGAGAAGACGCTGCCCATACCGGAGCTGGGGCAGGAGGTGCAGGCCGTCGGTGGTTTCAACCTGATCGCCACCGCCAACGACCGGGACCGCGGGGTCAACGACCTGTCGAGCGCGCTGCGCCGCCGTTTCAACACGGTCGTGCTGCCGCTGCCGGAGAGCGCCGACGCGGAGGTGGAGATCGTGTCCCGCCGCGTCGACCAGATCGGCCGCTCCCTCGATCTGCCGTCGGCGCCCGACGGCACCGACGAGATCCGCCGGGTGGTCACCGTGTTCCGTGAGCTGCGCGACGGGGTCACGGCCGACGGCCGGACGAAGCTGAAGTCGCCGAGCGGCACGCTCTCGACGGCCGAGGCGATCTCCGTCGTCACCAACGGCCTCGCGCTGGCCGCCCACTTCGGGGACGGGGTGCTGCGGCCGGGGGACGTCGCCGCGGGCATCCTCGGCGCCGTCGTCCGCGATCCGGCCGCCGACCGGGTCATCTGGCAGGAGTACCTGGAGGCGGTCGTCCGGGAGCGGGACGGCTGGACGGACTTCTACCGCGCCTGCCGCGAGGTGAGCGTGTGAGCGACGACCTCGGGTGGGGCCGCCCCGGCGGCGGGTCGAAGCCGGGCCCGGCGTCCGGCCGGCCGGGGTCCGGCGGCCGCCGGGCGGGATGAGCGGCGACGCCGCGAGCCGCACAGGCCGGGTGAGCGGCCACGGCGAGGGCCGGGTGCGGTGTGAACGGGGGACAGACGGGTGCACGGAGCGAGGGGGTCGATGTGACAGGCGTTGACGAGACCGCGAGCGACGGCGTGGGGGCGGCCTCCGGGGCCCGGCCCGCCGGGCCGCTGCTGCTCGGGGTGCGGCACCACGGGCCGGGGTCGGCGCGGGCGGTCCGCGCGGCCCTGGACGCGGCGCGGCCGCGCACCGTGCTGATCGAAGGACCGCCCGAGGCCGACGCCCTGGTACCGCTCGCCGGCGACGAGGCCATGCGGCCACCGGTCGCCCTCCTCGCCCACGCCGTGGACGAGCCCGGCCGGTCGGCGTTCTGGCCGCTCGCCGAGTTCTCCCCGGAGTGGGTGGCGCTCCGCTGGGCCGTGGAACACCAGGTTCCGGCACGTTTCATCGACCTGCCCGCCACGCACACCCTGGCGTGGAGCAAGGACGGCGACACGGAACCGGAGGCCGGCGCCCGGCAGGAGGACACGGAGGACCGCCGCGAGGACACCGGGGACGCCCCGGCCGACGTCCGCGTCGACCCCCTCGCCGTGCTCGCCGAGACCGCCGGCTACGACGACCCCGAGCGCTGGTGGGAGGACGTCGTCGAGCACCGCACGGCCGGCGGGGACGCGTTCGCGCCCTTCCAGGGGCTGGAGGAGGCCATGGCCGCCCTGCGGGAGGTGTACGGCAGCGGCGGGCACGACCGGGACCTGGTGCGCGAGGCATACATGCGCCTCCAGGTGCGTGCCGCGCAGCGTGAGTTCGGGGACGACGTGGCCGTCGTGTGCGGGGCGTGGCATGTGCCCGCGCTGCGGCGGAAGAGCACGGTCACCGCCGACAAGGCGCTGCTGAAAGGGCTGCCCAAGGTCAAGGCCGAGATGACCTGGGTGCCGTGGACGCACCGCAGGCTGGCCCGCGCCAGCGGTTACGGCGCGGGCATCGACTCGCCGGGGTGGTACGGGCATCTGTTCGGCGCGCCCGACCGGCCCGTCGAGCGCTGGATGACCAAGGTGGCCGGACTGCTGCGGGACGAGGACCGCATCGTCTCCTCGGCGCACGTCATCGAGGCGGTCCGCCTCGCGGAGACGCTGGCGGCGATGCGCGGCCGCCCGCTGCCGGGGCTGAGCGAGACCACCGACGCGATCCGGGCGGTGATGTGCGACGGCTCCGACGTGCCGCTGGAGCTGATCCGGGACCGGCTGGTCGTCGGGGACGTGCTGGGGGAGGTACCGGAGGCGGCACCGGCCGTGCCGCTGCAGCGGGACCTCGACCGCCTCCAGCGCCGGCTGCGGCTCAAGCCGGAGGCGCTGGAGCGGGAGCTGGAGCTCGACCTGCGCAGGGAGAACGACGCCGAGCGCAGCAGGCTGCTGCACCGGCTGCGGCTGCTCGGCGTGGCATGGGGCGAGCCGGTCGCGTCGCGGGGGAGCACCGGGACCTTCCGGGAGACATGGCGGCTGCGCTGGGAGCCGGAGCTGGCGGTGCGGGTCGCCGAGGCCGGGGTGTGGGGGACCACCGTGCTCGCCGCGGCCACCGCCAAGGCCGAGGCCGACGCCGTCGCCGCGCAGGGGCTCGCCGACGTCACGGCGCTGGCCGAGCGCTGCCTGCTGGCCGAACTGCCGGACGCACTGCCGGTGGTGATGGGCGTCCTGGCCGATCGGGCGGCGCTCGACGCGGACGTCGGGCATCTCGCCCAGGCCCTGCCGGCGCTGGTGCGCTCCCTGCGGTACGGCGATGTACGCGGCACCGACACCGGCGCGCTGGCGGAGGTGGCGGCCGGGCTCGCCGAGCGTGTCTTCGTCGGCCTCCCCCCGGCCTGCGCCGGCCTCGACGCGGACGCGGCGGACGAGATGCGGCGCCATGTGGACGCGGTGCACGGGGCCCTGGGGCTGCTCGGGGACGCGGTGACCGGGATGCGGCCCCGCTGGCACGGGGTGCTGCGGGTGCTGTCCGGCAGGGACACCGTGCCCGGCGTCATCAGAGGGCGCGCGGTGCGGTTGCTCTTGGACGACGGGGAGCTGCGGCAGGAGGACGCCGCGCGGCTGATGGGGCTGGCGTTGTCGCCGGGGACTCCGCCGGCGGACGCGGCGGCGTGGATCGAGGGCTTCGTCGGCGGGGGATCCGGCGGCGGGATGCTCCTCGTGCACGACGAGCGGCTGCTCGGCCTGGTCGACACCTGGCTGACGGGCGTGCCGGCGGAGGCGTTCACCGACGTGCTGCCGCTGCTGCGGCGCACCTTCTCGGCGTACGAGCCGGGCGTCCGGCGGACGCTGGGCGAGCTGGTCCGGCGTGGACCGGGGGAGCGGCAGGGCGTGGGCGCCACCGGGGGCGGCATACCCGGCTTCGCCGACGAGCTGGACATCGAGCGGGCGGACGCCGTGGTGCCGGTCGTACGCCTGCTGCTGGGACTGGACGGGCCGGAGGACGGGGCCGCCGGGCGCGGCCGCCCCGCCACCGACGACCTTATGGGGGCGACGGGATGACGACCGAGGGACTGCTGGAGCGCGGGGAGCCCGCCGGTGCCGGGACGACGGGTGCCGCGCGGCAGCCGCGCCGGACCCCGGCCCAGGGGCGGGCGGCGACGCCCCGGACGGTGCCGGTGATGCCGCTGTGGGAGCGCCGGGGCCACGAGGGGGCGTGGCGGTGAGGCGGATGCCGGCGCGCAGGGTCCGTGAGGGAGCGCGCGCATGAGCCGGTGGCGGGAACGGTGCCGAAGGGGGACACACTGATGACGACCGAACTGAGGGACCCGGCGAACGAGCGGCTGCGCCGCTGGCGGCTGGTGCTGGGCGGGGACGACGCCGACGGCACCGGGTGCGCGCTCTCCGGCAAGGACGCCGCGATGGACGGAGCGCTCACGGCCCTCTACGGCAGAGGCGACAAGAAGCAGACGGGCAAGGACCGTTCGGCGGGACTCGGGGCGTCGGCGCCGTCCGTGGCCCGCTGGCTGGGAGACATCCGGACCTACTTCCCCTCCTCCGTCGTGCAGGTCATGCAGCGGGACGCCATCGACCGGCTCGGGCTGTCCACGCTCCTGCTGGAACCGGAGATGCTGGAGGCGGTCGAGGCCGATGTGCACCTCGTCGGCACGCTCCTCTCGCTCAACCGCGCCATGCCGGAGACCACGAAGGAGACGGCGCGGGCCGTCGTGCGCAAGGTCGTCGAGGACCTGGAGAAGCGGCTCGCCACCCGCACCCGCGCCACGCTCACCGGCGCCCTCGACCGCAGCGCCCGGATCAACCGGCCGCGCCACCACGACATCGACTGGAACCGCACGATCGCGGCCAACCTCAAGCACTACCTGCCCGAGTACCGCACGATCGTGCCGGAGCGGCTCATCGGCTACGGGCGGGCCTCGCAGTCGGTGAAGAAGGAGGTCGTCCTCTGCATCGACCAGTCCGGGTCGATGGCGGCGTCCGTGGTGTACGCGTCGGTGTTCGGGGCCGTACTGGCGTCCATGCGGTCCATCGACACCCGGCTCGTCGTCTTCGACACGGCGGTGGTCGACCTGACCGACCAACTGGACGACCCCGTCGACGTGCTCTTCGGCACCCAGCTCGGCGGCGGCACGGACATCAACCGGGCACTGGCGTACTGCCAGTCGCAGATCACCCGGCCCGCCGAGACGGTGGTGGTGCTGATCAGCGACCTGTACGAGGGCGGCATACGCGACGAGATGCTCAAGCGGGTCGCGGCGATGAAGGCGTCGGGCGTGCAGTTCGTGGCGTTGCTGGCGCTGTCCGACGAGGGGGCGCCCGCCTACGACCGCGAACACGCGGCTGCACTCGCGGCGTTGGGCGCACCGGCCTTCGCCTGCACGCCCGACCTGTTCCCGGAGGTGATGGCGGCGGCCATCGAGAAGCGGCCGATCCCGGTGCCGGACACGCCCTGACGGCCGGTCACCGGCCGGGCGGCGGGCCTGTGGTCCCGGACTCCGGGCAGAAACGGACATGATGACCCATCGGTCACCGAGGGCTTGCGCGACCTCGGGAGGGGCGTGCAAGGATCGGCGTCCCGCCAGCGGTGTGACGTGTTCCGTAAGCGCTTGCACCCCGGCGGCCCCTGTCCTTCGCCCCACCCCACGGGAGGCCCCCCACCGTGTCCCGGCCCGCCGCCTCACCGGGTGCCGCACCGCGCGTGCTCCAGCTGGTACTGCTCGTCGGGGGTCTCTTCGTGCTCGGGCTGCTCTGGGGAGAACGGGCCGACGCGGCGGAGGGCGTGGCGGACAAGGAGTCGCGGCTCGCGTCCGTGACGGTGACGGGTGCGCGGGCGACGGCCGTGGCGGTGACGGACGGGACGGACGGGACGGAGAAGCCGGCCGCGGGCCGGGACACGGCCCCGCATGCGACTTCGGTGGTCCCGCCCGTGCGCGACCTCGTCCGGACCGTGACCGAGGACGTGGAGCGGACCGTCGAGCAGACGGTCTCCGGCGCATTCGCCAAGGTGCGGAAGCAGCTGCCGCCACCCCCTGCGCCGCCTGCCTCACCGCCGCCCCCCGCACCGCCTGCCTCACCGACACCGCCCGGGACGCCGCACTGGCCCGGTCGGGAGGTGCCCGGCCTGCCGGACCCGCCCGCGGCCGATGTCCCTGGTCTGCCCGATCTCCCCGGCCTGCCCGATCTCAGCGTCCCGGAAGAGACCGCGCCGACGCCCCAGCCCGCCTGCGAGACCACTGTGCCCGAGGCGCCGGCGCCGGGGAATCACCGTGACCGCACGAAACGCATCGGCGAGGGATCGACCGGTGCGTACGGCCCCCGGAACGACCTGCGCCGTGCTCAGCCACTCGCCTCCAGCGTCCCGACCGGCGCGGACGGCACGGCGTCCGGCGGCGCGGGCGCTGTCGCCACGCAGCCGGACGCGCGGTTCGGATACGGCCCTGTGCGGCAGGGGCCGGCGGATCACCTGGCCGGTGTGCCGGGCCACCGTTCGGGTGGGGACAACAACGGCCCTCGGTACGCGGACGCCCACGCGGTGTCCGTGGAGTACCGGGTGCCGGTGCGACTGGTGCCCGGCGTCCCCGTCCGGGCGGAGGCTGACGAGACGCGGGACCGGTACGGGGACGTCCCGGTGTCGCCCGCCTAGCCGCCGAACGCCGGCGCCGGAGCTTCTCCGGGCCTCCCGGGCCTCCCAGCCCCTCCCGGCCCGCCCGAGCCGCTTCGCTGTAGCGCCGCTACGCAGCCCGCACAGCCGCGACCGCGACGCCTCGCAGCCTGTGCCCCCCGACCGCCGGGCCGGCGCCACCTCGCCCGCTGCCCGGCCCGGCCGCGCACGCAACCGACACCCGTCATGCGCACCCGCGCACCCGGCACCCGTCATGCGCACCCCCGCACCCCGCACCGGCACCCCGCACCCGGCACCAGCGCTCCGCCCCCCCCACGGCCGCCGCAGCGCTCCCGCGGAGCCCGTGCGGCGCCGCCGCGTCATCAGGACGCCGGCCATCCGACTCGCGGGCGGACGGACCCGGACGGCCGAAAACCGTCGGTCGTTCGGGCCCGGACCCCGCGGACAGGCCGGGGTGATCCCCATTGGGGTGGGGATCACCCCGGCCAGAGCCCGCGGAAGCGGCCCAGTTCCCTCGCTTCCGGGCTGTTCAGAGGGCCTCACCGGGTCGACCCCAACCCGGTGAGGCCCTTCCCCTTCGTCCATGCGTTCGGCACGGCGTGCCAGTGATATCCACCGATCGCGGCATCATGTGACAGGTATCACCGCTCACGTGTGACATGCGATTTAGAGAGGTCCGCCCGGCGGCGATAACCTGCGAGACGGACATGCCGCGCGCTCGGACACCGTGTGCGCCTCCCCTGTGACAGAGCGGACGTCACGTTGCCCTTCGCGGCACGCCCACGCATCCAACGAACCGCGAGATCACTGATAGGGACGGAAGCGCGTGGACCTGTTCGAGTACCAGGCGAGGGACCTCTTCGCCAAGCACGATGTACCGGTGCTGGCCGGTGAAGTCATCGACACGCCTGAGGCGGCCCGCGCAGCCACTGAGCGTCTCGGTGGCAAGTCCGTCGTCAAAGCCCAGGTGAAGGTCGGTGGCCGCGGCAAGGCCGGCGGCGTGAAGCTCGCCGCGACCCCGGACGAGGCCGTCGCCCGCGCGACGGACATCCTCGGCATGGACATCAAGGGCCACACGGTCCACAAGGTGATGATCGCCGAGACGGCCCCGGAGATCCTGGAGGAGTACTACGTCTCCTTCCTCCTCGACCGTGCCAACCGCACCTTCCTCTCCATCGCGTCTGTCGAGGGCGGCATGGAGATCGAGGAGGTGGCCGCCACCCGTCCGGAGGCGGTCGCCAAGATCGCGATCGACGCCATCGACGGCGTGGACGAGGCCAAGGCCCGCGAGATCGTCGAGGCCGCCAAGTTCCCGGCCGAGGTCGCGGACAAGGTCGCGAACGTCCTGATCAAGCTGTGGGACACCTTCATCAAGTCGGACGCCCTCCTCGTCGAGGTCAACCCGCTCGCGAAGGTCGCCTCCGGTGAGGTCATCGCCCTCGACGGCAAGGTGTCGCTCGACGAGAACGCCGAGTTCCGCCACCCCGAGTACGAGGAGCTCCACGACAAGGACGCCGCCAACCCGCTCGAGGCGGCGGCCAAGGAGAAGAACCTCAACTACGTCAAGCTCGACGGTGAGGTCGGCATCATCGGCAACGGCGCGGGTCTCGTCATGAGCACCCTGGACGTCGTCGCGTACGCCGGTGAGAACCACGGCAACGTCAAGCCCGCCAACTTCCTGGACATCGGCGGTGGCGCCTCCGCCCAGGTCATGGCGAACGGCCTCGAGATCATCCTCGGCGACCCGGACGTCAAGTCCGTCTTCGTCAACGTGTTCGGCGGCATCACCGCCTGTGACGAGGTCGCCAACGGCATCGTCCAGGCCCTGAAGCTGCTGGAGGACCGCGGCGAGAACGTCTCCAAGCCGCTCGTCGTCCGCCTCGACGGCAACAACGCCGAGCTCGGCCGGCAGATCCTCACCGACGCCAACCACCCGCTGGTGCAGCGCGTCGACACCATGGACGGCGCGGCCGACAAGGCCGCCGAACTGGCTCACGCCGCCAAGTAAGCACTCAGGACGAGGACACAACACACCATGGCTATCTGGCTCAACAAGGACAGCAAGGTCATCGTCCAGGGCATGACCGGCGCCACGGGCATGAAGCACACCAAGCTCATGCTCGGTGACGGCACCGAGGTCGTGGGCGGTGTGAACCCGCGCAAGGCGGGTCAGACCGTGGACTTCGACGGCACCGAGGTACCGGTCTTCGGCACCGTCAAGGAGGCCATCGAGAAGACCGGCGCCAACGTCTCCGTCATCTTCGTGCCGGAGAAGTTCACCAAGGACGCGGTCGTCGAGGCCATCGACGCCGAGATCCCGCTGGCCGTCGTGATCACCGAGGGTATCGCCGTGCACGACACGGCCGCCTTCTGGGCGTACGCCGGCAAGAAGGGCAACAAGACCCGCATCATCGGCCCGAACTGCCCCGGCATCATCACCCCGGGCCAGTCGAACGTCGGCATCATCCCGGGCGACATCACGAAGCCGGGCCGTATCGGCCTGGTCTCGAAGTCCGGCACGCTGACGTACCAGATGATGTACGAGCTGCGTGACATCGGCTTCTCGACCGCCGTCGGCATCGGTGGCGACCCGATCATCGGCACCACGCACATCGACGCGCTCGCCGCGTTCCAGGCCGACCCCGACACCGACCTGATCGTCATGATCGGTGAGATCGGCGGCGACGCCGAGGAGCGCGCGGCCGCGTTCATCAAGGACAACGTGACGAAGCCGGTCGTCGGCTACGTCGCGGGCTTCACCGCGCCCGAGGGCAAGACCATGGGCCACGCCGGCGCCATCGTCTCCGGTTCGTCCGGCACCGCCCAGGCGAAGAAGGAGGCCCTGGAGGCCGCGGGCGTCAAGGTCGGCAAGACCCCGACCGAGACGGCGAAGCTCGCCCGCGAGATCCTGAACGGCTGAGTCCGGCTCCGGCATCGCGCGCTACGTCGGTGGGCCCGTCCCCGGGTGGGGGCGGGCCCACCGACGTTTCGGCGGGGCCGTCGCGCCGGGAGCTTCTAGAAGGGCTGGGGCGCGAGCCGCTCCGGGCCGTCATGCGGCTCCGAGCGGAGCTTGTCGCGCAGCTCCTGCTCCCTGTGCGACAACGGCCCCGGCGCCACCGGCGGCGGTACCCCGTGCACCGTCGCCCCCGGTGGCACCGGCGGTTCGTAGCGGGTCGGGGCGGTCCGCAGCGTCAGCGCGGTCGTGCCGATCAGCGCCACGGTGAACGCGATCGCCGCACGCGTCCAGAACCGGGCCCGGCGTTCGCCGCCCTCACGGACGGCCGGGGCGGCGGGGGCCCGTAGACGCTCCGCCGAGGCCAGTTCGGCCAGCCGGCGACGAAGATCGTCCGGGTCGGACAGGGCGGGCGTCCGGGTGGCGAGGGCTGCCCGGGCGAGCAGGATGCGGTGGGCGGCGACCGGGGTGGTGGCCTCGGTCTCGGCCGCGGTCTCCGGCAGGTCGAGCCCCACACCGTCGTACAGCAGCAGGGTGCGGCGCTGTGACGGGGTGAGGCCGAGCAGGAGGTCGAGCAGGAGCCGGTCCGCGGTGTCGGCGGGCGGGGGCTCGGGATGCCGGTAACGGGGACGGAACCGGTGCCAGGGCGACAGGGCGAAGTCGTACGCCGTCGCCCGCACCCAGCCTGCCGGGTCGGGGTCCCGGGCGACCTCGGGCCAGCGCTGCCAGGCGATCTCGAAGGCCCGCTCGACGGACTCCCGCGCCAGTTCCCGCCGCCCGGTCAGCAGATAGGTCTGCCGTACGAGGGCGGGGGCGCAGAAGGCGTAGAGCGCGTCGAACGCCTGGGCGGGGGTGAGGGGTCGGCCGGGCTGCCGGCGATCGGGGCCGTCACCCTCGGCCCCGATCTCCAGCTCCGCTCGACCCGCCGTCACGTCGACATCACCCGCGGGTCCCTGATGCTCCCTTCGCTCCTCGAGGGACCTCAGCAGCTCCAGGTACGCCTCGCCCTCCCGGCCCCGCGGAACCGCACGGTCGGTCTCCCACGCGCGCACCGTGCGGCGGCTGACGCCGACCCGTTCCGCGACCTGAGCCTGCGTCAAGGACCCGGCCTCGCGCAGGCGTCGGCGCTCCGTGGGCGGGGGAAGCGGGATTGCCGGGCTCTGCGTCACAGTGCACCCCTCCGCGTGAAAAAGTACATAAACGTATATTGGGCGACACTTCGGAGGTTCGCCTGTTGCGAGGGTTGAGCGCGTGTCGTTGGGAGCATGGCGGCGTGATCGAGATGACCGCTCGCCGAACGCCCCTGTCGTCCCTGCTCACACGGCTGCGCCATCGCACCCCCGGGCTGAGTGCCAGCCTTCTCAACGGGGCGGTCGCCGCGGCGCTCGGGCTCGGGGCCCTCGTGGTCCTGGTGATGGTGCTCTGGGTCATCTCGCCGTACCCCGACAGCGGGCCCGGCGGCGCACTGCGGATCGCCGCCGTGCTGTGGCTGCTGGGACACGGCGCCGAACTGGTCCGCGCCGACACCCTCTCCGGGGCCTCCGTGCCGGTCGGGGTCACCCCGCTGCTGCTCTTCGTGCTGCCGGTCTGCCTGGTGCACCGGGCGGCCCGGGACGCGGCGGCGGACGGCGGGGACGGCGCCCCGCCCGTGCCCGGGCCCACGGCCTGGGCGGGAGTCGTGCTCGGCTACCTCGGCGTGGCGACGGCGGCGGCGCTGTACGCGGGCGGAGGTGTCCTGAAGCCGTCCTGGCTGTCGGCCGTGCTGTGCGTGCCTCTCGTCGTGATGGTGGTCGCCGGGGTGGGCGTGTGGACGGCGTGCGAGCGCCGTCCTGAGGCGGCGCACGGGCTGCTCGGCGCGCTGCCGGGCCGCGCGCGGCGGCTCGCGCAGGGACCGGACGCGCCGGCCCGGCTCGCGGCGGCGGCCCGTGCGGCCGGGGCGGGCGCGGCGGCGCTCGTCGGCGGCGGGGCGCTGCTGGTGGCCGCGTCCCTGGTGTGGCACGGCACGGACGCCCGCCAGACGTTCGCCGGACTGACCCAGGGCTGGTCGGGCCGGATCGGTGTCCTGCTGCTGTGCGCCGCGCTGGTGCCGAACGCGGCCGTGTGGGCGGCGTCCTACGCCCTCGGCCCCGGGTTCGTGCTCGGCGCCGGGCATGTGGTGGCCCCGCTGACCTCGGCACCGGCACCGCCCCTGCCGCCCTTCCCGCTGCTGGATGCCGTGCCGTCGGCCGGGGTCGCCGGGCCGCTCCAGTGGGCGGTGGCGGCGGTCCCGGTGATGGCCGGTGTGGTCCTGGGCCGGGGCGCCGCCCGGTGGGGCTCCGGCGCCGATCCCGGCGTACGGGGTGAGAGGGCCACCGAGACGGGTCGGACCCGCGGCGGAGGGACGCGGTCCGGGCCACGGACGCAGGGCGGGAGGGGCGCACCGCCCCCGGCCCGGCAGCCGGCCGCGCCGACCTGGTCGCCGCTGCGGACGGCCGCGGCCGCCCTGCTGGCGTCCGTCATCTGTGCGTGCCTCGTCGCGGTGCTGGCCGGGCTGTCGGGCGGGCCGGTCGGCCGGGGTGCCCTGGCGGAGTTCGGGCCGGTGTGGTGGCAGGCGGGTGCGGCGACGATGGTGTGGGTCGCGCTGGTGGGTGTCCCGGTGGCCGTGGTCGCCCGTGGCTGGCGGTGCCTGATGCACGCCGCCCGGAAGGACCCGGAGCCACGGGGCACGGCGATCGGTCCGCCCCGGGCGCCGACGGGCACGGTCACGGGCGGGCGCCCGGACGAGGCGGCGGCGGGCGGCTTGCGAGCGAGGCTGTCCCGGGGCGGCGGCCGGCGGGGGCGCTCACCGGAACCGGCGGACTCCCCGGACACGTCGGCCGGCGCCCGGAAGCGGGCCTCGGCGGGCGGGCGCGCGGGTCCGTTCACGGCGCTGGTGAAGGACCAGTCCGTACCGCAGCAGAGCGACGGCCCGCCCGGCGCCTCAGCCGCCCGGTACGACGGGGACGACGCCTACGACCCGGCGGAGAAGGTGCCGTACGGGGCGTACGACCACGACACGACGTTCGAGCCGGACGACTTCGACCCCACGGGCCCCGCAGCGAAGGCGCCGGACCCGAAGGCGCCGGACCCGAAGGCGCCGGACCCGAAGGCGCCGAAGGCGGAAGAGGCCGGCGACGAGGGCACGGCAGGCGCACCGGACGCCGCGACGCCCGAGGACGCCCAGCAGGCGCCGCCCACCCCGGACTCCCCGGCGGAAGCCGCGCACGAGGCAGACGCCGACTCCACGTCCGAAGCCGGCACCGCCCCCACACCCAAGACGCCCCCCGACTCCCCGCACCCGGACGACGCCGGCGCCTGACGGGACCGTGGACCGTCCGGCGGACGACCCCGCCGGACACGCGTCACTCGGTGCTGCCGAGCACCCCTCGCAGTTCCTCCGGCAGCAGTTGCTTGCAGGACTGCTGGGCCTCGCTGGTGAGCGCGTCGCTGCGGCAGGTGTAGTAGTCGCTGTAGACCATCTGCGCCGTGAACCCGGCGGCGACCACCGCGAGCGCGAGGGACGCCGTGACCAGGCCGCTGACCGCGGCGGTCGTCTGGGGGCGGCCGCCGGTCCGCGCGGGGGCCGGGCTGTCCGGGTCGGGGGTGCGCGGCTTGGCGCGCAGGCTGCTGATCCCCCAGTACAGGGAGAGCGCGCCCAGGAGCAGGGCCACGTAGGGCCAGCTGAACAGGGCGAAGAAGAAGGCCCACATACCGGAGAGCAGCGCGTAGCGGGCGCGGCGCTGCGCCGGGTCCGTCGGGTCCCAGCGCAGGTTCGGGCCCGGGGTGCCGCCCGGTCCGGGGCCCTCGGGGCCACCGCGGGGCTGCCGCTCGCCGAAGCCGCCGCCGGACGAGCGGCCGGGCTGGCGGTCGCTCCACTGGCTGCCCCACGGGGACTCGCCACCGTCGCCCTGCCCCTGCGCGTCGTCGTCCCCGCCCGAGGGGCGGCGGGGCTGCCAGGGCCGGTCCGGGGTGCCCTCGGGGGGTGGTGCGAAGGGGTTGTCGTCCTGCTTCCGGCCGTCGCCCCGCTCGTCGCCGCCCTGCCCGCCGGAGGGCGCGTCGGGCGGTGAGGAGGGGCGCTCCCGCAGCAGCACGCCGCTGTGCGCCCCTCCCTGCACCGGATGCGGGAGGAGCGTGTGGAGTCGCAGGCTGCGGTCCGGCATCAAATCGAGCGTCTTCCCTGTGGTCGGCTGCTGTCTGGGCTGGCTGGGTTGGCTGGGCTGTCTGAGCTGTCACTTCGAGAACGCACCGGACACCGCGCACGTTCCCGAGCCGCCCCGGCGAAGACGCTACCTTCCGGCCGGGCCCCCGTCCCACGGGGGCCGTACCCGGGTGCCGGTATCGTTGCTGGCGGTCGGCTGCTTCGTAGACTTCCCCGTATCCCGGGGCGCGACGCATTCGTATGAACGCACAAGCGGTGCTCGTCGTGCCGCCGGCCGCGAGAAGAACGCACCCCCGAGAAAGGGCTCATCGTGGCCGCCAAGCCCGTGGCCAAGCGCCTTGTCGTGCTGGTCTCCGGATCCGGCACCAACCTCCAGGCGCTGCTCGACGAGATCGCCGCCGTCGGATCCGAGGCGTACGGCGCCGAGATCGTGGCCGTGGGCGCCGACCGGGACGGCATCGAAGGGCTCGCCCGGGCCGAGCGCGCCGGGCTCCCGACCTTCGTCCGCAAGGTGAAGGACCACGGCAGCCGTGCGGAGTGGGACGCCGCGCTCGCCGAGGCCGTCGCCGCGTACGAGCCCGACCTCGTGGTCTCCGCCGGTTTCATGAAGATCGTGGGCAAGGAGTTCCTGGCCCGCTTCGGCGGCCGGTTCATCAACACCCACCCCGCCCTGCTGCCCAGTTTTCCCGGCGCCCACGGCGTCCGCGACGCCCTCGCGTACGGAGCCAGGGTCACCGGCTGCACCGTCCACTTCGTCGACGACGGCGTCGACACCGGGCCGATCATCGCTCAGGGCGTGGTCGAGGTCCGGGACGAGGACGACGAGAGCGCTCTGCACGAGCGCATCAAGGAAGTCGAGCGAAGGCTGCTCGTCGAGGTCGTGGGGCGGATCGCCCGCAACGGCTATCGCATCGAGGGACGAAAGGTAGTTATCCAGTGACCGCCGAGAGCAACAAGCGGGCCATTCGACGGGCGCTCGTCAGCGTCTACGACAAGACCGGTCTGGAAGACCTCGCGCGCGGCCTGCACGAGGCGGGTGTCGAGCTCGTCTCCACCGGCTCCACCGCCGCGAAGATCGCCGCGGCCGGCGTCCCCGTGACCAAGGTCGAGGAGCTCACCGGCTTCCCCGAGTGCCTGGACGGCCGCGTGAAGACGCTGCACCCGCGCGTGCACGCCGGCATCCTCGCCGACCTGCGTCTGGACAGCCACCGCGAGCAGCTCGCCGAGCTGGGCGTCGAGCCGTTCGACCTGGTCGTCGTCAACCTCTACCCGTTCCGCGAGACCGTGGCCTCCGGGGCGTCGCCCGACGAGTGCGTCGAGCAGATCGACATCGGCGGCCCGTCGATGGTGCGCGCGGCCGCCAAGAACCACCCGTCGGTCGCCGTCGTCACCAGCCCCGACCGGTACGCCGACGTCCTCGGAGCCGTCCGCGACGGCGGTTTCGACCTGGCCACCCGCAAGCGGCTCGCCGCCGAGGCGTTCCAGCACACGGCGGCCTACGACGTGGCCGTGGCGAGCTGGTTCGCGTCCTCCTACGCCCCCGTGGACGACTCCCGGTTCCCCGACTTCCTCGGCGCCACCTGGGAGCGCGAGAGCACCCTCCGCTACGGCGAGAACCCGCACCAGCCGGCCGCGCTGTACGTCGACGGCACCGGCAGCGGCCTGGCGAAGGCCGAGCAGCTGCACGGCAAGGAGATGTCGTACAACAACTACACCGACACGGACGCCGCGCGCCGTGCCGCGTACGACCACGCCGAGCCCTGCGTCGCGATCATCAAGCACGCCAACCCGTGCGGCATCGCGATCGGCGCGGACGTCGCCGAGGCGCACCGCAAGGCCCACGCCTGCGACCCGCTGTCGGCGTTCGGCGGTGTGATCGCCGTGAACCGGCCGGTCAGCAGGGAGATGGCCGAGCAGGTCGCCGAGATCTTCACCGAGGTCATCGTCGCGCCCGACTACGAGGACGGCGCCCTCGAGGCCCTCGCCAAGAAGAAGAACATCCGCGTGCTGCGCTGCCCCGAGCGCCCCGGCAACCCGGTCGAGGTCAAGCCCATCGACGGCGGCGCCCTCCTCCAGGTCACCGACCGTCTGCAGGCCGAGGGCGACGACCCGGCCCACTGGACCCTGGCGACGGGCGAGGCGCTCTCCGCCGGGGAGCTGGCCGAGCTCGCGTTCGCCTGGAAGGCGTGCCGGGCCGTGAAGTCCAACGCCATCCTGCTCGCCAAGGACGGCGCCTCGGTCGGCGTCGGCATGGGCCAGGTCAACCGCGTCGACTCCGCGAAGCTGGCCGTGGAGCGGGCCGGCGCCGAGCGCGCCCAGGGCTCGTACGCCGCGTCCGACGCCTTCTTCCCCTTCCCGGACGGCCTGGAGATCCTGCTCGAGGCCGGTGTGAAGGCCGTGGTCCAGCCCGGCGGTTCGGTCCGTGACGAGCTGGTCGTGGAGGCCGCGAAGAAGGCGGGCGCCACCATGTACTTCACAGGGACGCGCCACTTCTTCCACTGAGTAGCAGGACCCGGGGGCCCGCCGTCGACGGACGGCGGGCCCCTCCGTCGTCCCGGACCGCTCCCGGCCGCTACCGGCCGACCTCGTACCGCCCGACCTCGAGGAAGTACCGCAACTCCTCCGGCGTGCCGTCGATGACGTCCTCGGCCGCCGCGCGCAGGGCGGCGCCGGTCGTCGGATCGGCGAGGATGCGAGCGACGGCGACCCGGTCGTCCTCGGCCCGGGCGAGGCGGTAGCCGGTCTCGATGAAGGCGCGCAGGGCTTCCGGGGTGTTGGCGTCCAGGGCCTTGCCGGCTTCGCGTATGACGGCCTTGTCGCCGTTCTTCGTGGCGGCATGGAGGATGCGGGCGGTGGCGACCGCGTCGTCCTCGGCCTGGGCGAGCCGGTAGCCGGTCTCCAGGAAGGCGCGCTGGTCCTCGATCGTGCCGCCGAGGGCCTTGTCGGCCTCGCGGATGACGGCCTTGTCGCCGTTCCGGGTCGCGGTGTGGAGGATGCGCGCGACGGCCACGCGGACGTCGTCGTCGGACAGGTCGTCGACTCCCGTACCGGGCGCGGACGTCGCGGCGACGGCGGCGGGCCGGGCCGCGTCGGCGGCGAAGGCCGGTGCGGCCGCGAGGAGCGCCGGGGCGAGAGCGCTTGCTGCGAGGGCCAGGGCGATGCGACGCGTTCTCACAGGTGAACCTTCCGTAGGGAATTCCAGGGACCACGGCTCGGCGACGAAGCGTGGCCCACCGGACGCGGGAGGCACATGCCTCCCCCAACCCCCGTGCGCCACAAGCCGCATGACCATCCTGCCGGGAGGCACTGACAAGATCACGTCGATAACCGGGCAATGTCGAACAGGTGTTCATTGCCTGGGTGGCGCTTCCGAGCCCGCGAGCGGACACGACAGCGAGGCCGTGCCCCCGGGTGGCGGGGGACACGGCCTCGGCTGTGGTGGAGCGATCCCTGTCCGCCGGCGGCCTTCCGCGGCGGCCGGGCGGATCAGTAACGCGGGCGGTTGAACCAGGCGGACGCCTGGCTGTTGACCATCGAGGCCAGGATGATGCCGGCGATGGCGAGCGAGATCAGACCGCCGAACGTGGCCGAACCCGTCTGGCCGCTCACGGTGTTGACGATGCCACCGACGATCATCAGCGACGCGTACACGATCGTCGTGACGCGGATGCCGTTGCCGCCGTTCTTGAACTTCACACCCAGGAAGATCGACAGCGCGCCCAGGCCGAGGAGGAAAGCCGCGAGCAGCAGGCCCAGACCCGCCAGGGCGTCGGTGTCGTCACCCGAGCCGACCCCGTTGGACACGTCCTGGACCATGCCGACCACCATGCCGGCGGCGAGACCGCCCAGGATCTGGAAGCCGGAGAGGATGAAGAGGAAGACGCGGGCGGTCTTCATCAGGCCCGGCATCTCCATGGGCATCATCGGGCCGCCCGGGTAGCCGGGGTAGGCCGGCTGGCCCTGCGGGTAGCCGTAGGCGGGCGGCTGCTGGGGAGCGCCCTGCGGGTAACCGTAACCGGGCTGTCCCTGCGGGGGCTGCGGCGGGTAACCGGGCTGGCCCTGGGGCGGCGGGCCGTACGGGTTGTTCGGGTCGCCGAAACTCATGGCGGTCTTTCCTCCGTTGTCCGAGTGCGGGGACGCGCGGCACGGTGCGGAGGAGATGTGACTGATGCGGTTCGTTCCCCCCGGTACTGCCCGCGGCACTGCTGTCACATCGTTCTTTAGTCGGCTCTTACTTGTCCAGCCGCATTCCCTATGTGTTGTGCAAGTGCAACATCGCTGATCATGGACGGATACGCCCGGAGATGCGCCGGGGTCCCAGCCGGGACCCGGATTGGAAGAGTGAGGGCGTCATCAAGGAGGATGGGGGGCATGACCGCCCAGATTCTCGATGGCAAGGCCACCGCAGCCGCGATCAAGTCCGACCTGACCGCCCGCGTGGCGGCGCTGAAGGAGAAGGGCGTCACGCCCGGCCTCGGCACGATCCTGGTCGGGGACGACCCCGGCAGCCAGAAGTACGTCGCCGGCAAGCACCGCGACTGCGCGCAGGTCGGCATCGCCTCCATCCAGCGCGAACTGCCCGCCACCGCCACGCAGGAGGAGATCGAGGCGGTCGTCCGCGAACTGAACGAGGACCCGGCCTGCACCGGCTACATCGTGCAGCTCCCGCTGCCCAAGGGCATCGACGAGAACCGCATCCTGGAGCTGATGGACCCGGACAAGGACGCCGACGGCCTGCACCCGATGAACCTGGGCCGTCTCGTCCTGAACGAGCCCGCCCCGCTGCCCTGCACCCCCAACGGCGTCCTCACCCTGCTGCGCCGCTACGGCGTGGAGATCAAGGGTGCCGAGGTCGTGGTCGTCGGCCGCGGTGTCACCATCGGCCGCCCGATGCCGCTGCTGCTGACCCGCCGCAGCGAGAACGCCACCGTGACCCAGTGCCACACCGGGACACGCGACCTTTCGTCCCACCTGAAGCGAGCGGACATCATCATCGCCGCCGCCGGCTCCGCCCATCTGGTCCGCCCGGAGGACGTCAAGCCCGGCGCGGCCGTGCTCGACGTCGGCGTCTCGCGCAGCGCCGAGGGCAAGATCGTGGGCGACGTCCACCCCGGTGTTGCCGAGGTGGCCGGCTGGATCTCCCCGAACCCCGGTGGTGTGGGCCCGATGACCCGGGCACAGCTGCTGGCCAACGTGGTCGAGGCGGCGGAGCGCCGTGTCGGCTGAGGGCGGCGCCGACGGCGCGGACGACATCGAGGTCCGGGATCCGATCAGTGCGCCGGACGCGGACGGCACGCCCCGGCGGACCACCCGGCGCTTCCCGCTGTTCACCAAGGACACGGCCCGCCCGGAGGGCGGCGGCCGGGCGGCTCCCGGTGACGCACCGGCCCCCGCCCGGCAGTGGCCGGTGCTGCTCGTCTGCGGGCTGGTCGCCGTGGGCCTGCTCGTGACCGCGCTCGACGTGTTCCGGGCCGGCACGCTGCTGATCGGCAGCGCGCTGCTCCTCGGCGCGGTGCTGCGCTGGCTCGTGCCGAGCGTCGGCATGCTCGCCGTGCGCTCCCGATTCACCGACATGGTGACGTACGGCGTGCTGGGACTGGTGATCGTGCTGCTGGCGCTGATGGCCCAGCCGAAACCGCTGCTGACCGTCCCGTTCTTCAAGGACGCGTTGCACTTCACGGTCGACAACTGAGACACCGCGTACGACGGCGGCCCGTCCCCTCCCCCGAAGAGGGACGGGCCGCCGTCGTACGCCAACCCTCGGGCACGGCGGAGTCCCTGTTCAACGCCTGTCCGTGCGCTGTGGCACGGAAGTGACCGTTCCGCTACGCCCCGCGCACCGGGAACCAATGCGCGCCGTCGAGTCGTCACCCGAACGAGTCCGTTCGGAGGTGAGCGATGGGTGCGTGGCAGCCGCTGCCCGAGGGTCTGCCGCCGGAGGTGCGGCACTTCGTGGAGCAGTTACGGCTGCTCAAGGACCGTACGGGCCTGAGCCTGGTCGCGCTGGGCGCGCGCACCGCGTACAGCAAGTCCTCCTGGCAGCGCTACCTCAACGCCACCCAGCCGCCGCCCCGGCAGGCCGTCGTCGCGCTGTGCCGGGTCGCCGGGACCGGGGCGGAGGAGGCGGACCGGTTCGGGGTGCGCTGGGAGCTGGCGGTCAAGGTGTGGCCGAAGCAGACGACGCCCCCGGGGAAGCCGGAGGGCACCGAGCCGGCCGACGCCACGCCTGCGGACCCCGGGCGCCACGCGGCGGACGACGCCACGCTTCCGGTCCCCGGGCGACCCGCGGCGGCCGACGCCGAGCGGGACCCCGGCGACGACTACGAGGACGAGCCGACCCTGCCGTGGTGGGACGCGCCCCTGCCGGCCCGCCCGTCCCCGTCGAGGCGGCTGCTGACGGCGGCCGTGCTGCTCGCCGCCCTCCTGGCGCTGACCGCGCTGATCGGCGCCCTCGCGTTCGGCTGAGCCGGATGTCAGGGGCCCCCGCGTCCTGCCGTGCCCTCCGGGGTGAGGGCTCGTGCGTGTGTCCGAAAGCGCCGCCCGCGACCTGAGTGATCTTCTATGTGCGTTCCATGTGGCGATGTGTTGACAAGTTCGCGCATGTACGAGGAAGCCGTTCGACGGGCGGGCTAGCGTGGTCGACGGGGACGGCCCGGGGTGTCCCGGAGGACTGCAAGGGCTTACTACCAGGGTTGCGTGGGCCGGCCGGGGGAGCCGGTGGAACACTGGACGCGACCTGACGGGCGTGCGACGGTGCATGCCCACGGTCCCGATGCTCCCGTGCGCCCCCACCCCGGGAACTGAGATCCTTGGTGGGCGCATCCCTGTGGGTAGCCACACCGGGGACTCGACAGAGGGCACCACGCGCGGGGGAATCGCGAGTAACACCAGCACCAACCGGGGGAAGAGGGGGGACAATGCCTCGTTGGAAGGACTTGCCGGATGAGATGGATCCGCAGGTCAGAGAGTTCGCGAGCCAGTTGCGCAGACTCGTGGACCGCAGTGGTCTGAGCATCGCCGCGCTCGCCGACCGCACCGGCTACAGCAAGACGTCCTGGGAGCGGTATCTGAACGGGCGGCTGCTCGCGCCCAAGGGCGCGATCGTGGCGCTCGCCGAGGTCACCGGGACCAACCCGGTGCACCTGACGACGATGTGGGAGCTGGCCGAGCGTGCCTGGAGCCGTTCGGAGATGCGCCACGACATGACCATGGAGGCGATCCGGATCTCCCAGGCCCGCGCGGCGCTGAGCGAGTTCGGCCCGCCGCCGGCCAACGCCAAGGACGGCGCGAAGACGGGCAGGGCGGCCCGCCGGGGCGGGAGCGCCACGGCGGCCCCCGGTGTGGCCGGTCCGGCCGGTGTGTCCCCCACGGTGCCCGTCCAGCCCTCCGCCCCCGACGTGCGGGACTCCTCGGGCCGTCCGGGCCCGGCGCGGGAGGCCGGCGACGCCCGGGACGCCGAGTCCTCCGGCGGCAACTCCTGGGGCATGGCGGGCTATCGGGGCCCCGCGCCGACCGCCGCCGGGCGTGCCCCGGCGGCACCCGGCGGGTCCCCGGCGCCGGGCGGGGCTCATCCCCCCGGTACGCAGGGTTCGTTCGGCGAGCCGCCGCAGGGCCCCCGGGCCGACCGGCGGGCCGCCGCCCCTGCCGGGGCGGGCAGGCGACGGGTGACGATGTTCCTCGCGGGCGTCGTCGGTGTGCTGGTCGTCATCGGCCTGGCCCTGTACCTCACCGGCGGCGGCGGGAAGAAGGACGACGAGGCCACCCGGTCGCCCTCGCCGAGCGCCACCACCGGCCAGGACCTGCCGGCCGGGGTGAAGTGCAGCGGTGACTCCTGCACCGGCAAGGACGCCGAGGCGATGGGGTGCAGCGGCGACCTGGTGACCACCGCCAAGACCGCGACGATCGGCACGGCCGTGGTCGAGGTGCGCTACAGCGAGACGTGCGGCGCCGCATGGGGCCGGGTCACCCAGGCGTCGCAGGGCGCCGAGGTCTCGGTCGAGGTCGGCAAGGCCAAGGAGACCGGCTCCATCACGGCCGCCGGTGACACGATCGCCTACACGCCGATGGTGGCGGTGAAGGACGCGGGCGAGGCCGTCGCCTGTGTGACCCTGCCGGCCGGACAGGACGGCTGCACCCAGTAGCGGGCCGCCCCGCCCCGCCGCCTCCGCGGCCCGCCCAGGGCCCGTGAGGAAATCCGGCGGGGCAGGAATGGGCGCCGGATTACTGGGCACGCGAACCGATACCCCCACGGGAGTCCGGCATCGGTACCCCCACCCGGCGGCCGCCAGGTCCTGCTCTCCCGGACCGGTGGCCGCCGCCCCTCTTCCCCGCGCCCCAGGGTGGTTCCGCGCCATCCCGGCGACTCTGTGGGCCGGGCCACAGGGACCCGGCCGTGCGCGCTCCCGGATGCGCGATAGCCTGACCGGTGGATCTCTCGACGCCAAGAGATCGATCATCCTGACGTCCCGCACCCCGGGGCGGGGACGACCCACCGACAGCTGTCCTACGGAGAACGCCATGACCCGCACTCCCGTGAACGTCACCGTCACCGGCGCGGCCGGCCAGATCGGTTACGCCCTGCTCTTCCGCATCGCCTCAGGCCAGCTGCTCGGCGCGGACGTGCCGGTCAAGCTGCGGCTCCTGGAGATCACGCCGGCCCTGAAGGCCGCCGAGGGCACCGCGATGGAGCTCGACGACTGCGCGTTCCCGCTGCTCCAGGGCATCGACATCACCGACGACCCGAACGTCGCCTTCGACGGCGCCAACGTCGGTCTGCTCGTGGGCGCCCGCCCGCGCACCAAGGGCATGGAGCGCGGTGACCTCCTGGAGGCCAACGGCGGCATCTTCAAGCCGCAGGGCAAGGCCATCAACGACCACGCCGCGGACGACGTCAAGATCCTCGTCGTGGGCAACCCGGCGAACACCAACGCGCTCATCGCGCAGGCCGCCGCCCCGGACGTACCGGCCGAGCGCTTCACCGCGATGACCCGCCTGGACCACAACCGCGCGCTGACCCAGCTCGCGAAGAAGACGGGCTCGTCGGTCACCGACATCAAGCGGCTCACCATCTGGGGCAACCACTCCGCCACCCAGTACCCGGACATCTTCCACGCCACCATCGCCGGCAAGAACGCCGCCGAGGTCGTCAACGACGAGAAGTGGCTGGCCGAGGACTTCATCCCGACCGTCGCCAAGCGCGGTGCCGCGATCATCGAGGCCCGCGGTGCGTCGTCGGCCGCCTCCGCCGCCAACGCCGCCATCGACCACGTCTACTCCTGGGTCAACGGCACCGCCGAGGGCGACTGGGTCTCCATGGGCATCCCGTCGGACGGCTCCTACGGCGTCCCCGAGGGCCTCATCTCCTCCTTCCCGGTCACCGTGAAGGACGGCAAGTACGAGATCGTCCAGGGCCTGGAGATCAACGAGTTCTCCCGCACCCGTATCGACGCCTCCGTCAAGGAGCTCGAGGAGGAGCGCGAGGCGGTCCGCGCCCTCGGCCTGATCTGACGGGTCCGACCCGACTCACCACCACCGGTCCCCGGGCGGCGGCAGCTGCCCGGGGACCGGTGCGTTTTCCGCCTGCCCGCGGCAACGCCGCAGGAGACGGTGCAGGAGCTGCGCAGGAAACGTGAGTGCCAGGGGCGAGACGTCGGCTTCCGGTGACCGGCGTCACAGCGGTGTCCTATGCTGGTCCATCCTGGCCCGGTCAACTCCCTTGCCGCTCAGCGCAGTTGATGCAGGGCTGTGGAATCTCGGACAACAACGACCGGTTTTGTGTCGGGGGGACGATCCATGACCCAGCCGCAGCTCCCGCCCCAGCGGGCGCCGGAGCCGAGACCCGGAGAACGCCGTCCGGTCGATCCGGCGCGGAGCGAGGCGTGCCGGCTGCTGTGCGCGGGGACGTATCTGCACGTCGGCTACCGGGACGCGGTGATCGACGAGCTGTACGTGCACCGCGAGCGGTTCGCCGCTCCCTCCTACGGCTTCGACGCGGCCCGGGTCCTCGCCCACGCCCTGCGTGCCCGCCGTCAGGAGGTGGCCTGGGCGGCCGGCATGGCCGGCCTGTGGGTGGTCGCAGCGCTCCTCACCAAGTGGCTGATCATGATGGTGGTCTTTCCGATCCTCCTGATCGCGCTGGGCCGCCGGCTGGGCGGCAGCCGTGCCATCGACACGCAACTTCCGCAGCAGTTCGGCCTGATCCGCCGCCTCGTCGCCTTCACGCTGCGCTGGTACGGGCGGATCGCGCTGTTCGTCGTGTACGGCGTCCTCGTCCGGATGCTGATCGCCGGTCCCGAGGAGGCCGCGTCCGACGAGTACGTCGCCGACTCCTTCAGCGATTCCAGTGACGGCTTCCTCGACTCGTGGGGCAGCGGCGACTTCAGCTTCTCCGACCTGCTGACCGGCGACGTCGCGGACCTCAACCGCTTCACCGCCGCGTGCCTGCTGGTCCTGCCGCTGCTGCTCGCACTGCTCAGCGTGGGGCAGCGCGGTCAGTTCGCGCGCACCGTCGCGGGCGAGCTGTCCAAGCAGCGTTTCCCGGACGTGGCCGGCGACCCGGCCGAGGCCGCGACCGGGCCGCGGTTCCGTGAACTGAGCCGCCGCATCCGCCAGGAGCAGCACGCGCCACTGATCCTCTACGCGAAGTCCGATCCGTTCCGTGGCGCGGGCGTGCCGTTCGAACCGTGGTCCCTCTCGATCGAGCTGCGCCCCCGCGAGACGAGTGACGGCGACTCGCCGATCGACGCCCTCACCAAGCCCCGGGCGACGCCCGCGCCCGCGGAGCCGCTCGACAACGACACGGTCCTGAAGAAGATCCGGCCGCTGCTGGAGGAACTGCGCGAGCCGTCGGCCCGCACTTCCCCGCAGGCGGCCGACGCCGTGCTCGACCGGCTGCGCGAACTCGTCGTGGACGAGTGCGTGTTCCTGCCCGCGGAAGGGCTGCCGGGCCGGATGGCCTTCCCGTACACGCCGGAGACGTACGCGATGCACCGCGCCGACGCCGTCGAGGAGGGCGGCGAGCAGCGGCGGCACTTCCTGCGCGTCCGGGTCGGCGGCTGGGACGAGGAGATCGTCGTCACCGTGTTCGTCCGCGTCCACACCCAGGGCGGGATGCTGATGCTGGAGGTCGCGCCGCACGTACTGCCGCCGGTCGACCCGCTGTTCGCGACCGCCGACAGGATGGCGCACGAGCATCTGCACCGCGGCGGTTTCGGCCGTTACGTCTTCGCGCTGCTGCGCGTCCCGGCCGCCACCGGCGACGCGCTGCGCGTCCTGGTCCGCGCCGTCGCCCAGCAGTGGCGCCAGCTCACCGGCGTCCACGCGGACACGCTGCCGGACGGGCCCGGCGCCGCCGTGCGGGAAGTGGGCGCGGACGACCGGGCGACCCTCTTCCAGGAGATGGACGTCGCCCGCTATCTGAAGTCGATACAGGACCGGATCGCGGGCGGGGTCCGTCAGGCGCTGTGGAACGCGGGGTACGACATCGCGGAGTTCGAGCAGAAGGTCACCAACGTGTTCAACAACAGCGGGACGTTCGTCGGAGGCTCCGTCCAGGGCAACGGCATCGCCGTCGGCAAGGACAGCAAGGCCACCGCGTCGGCGGGCCAGCCGTCGGGGCCTTCGTCGGCACGTGCCGGCGGCGCGTCGAAGTAGCGGCGGACGCCGAAGCACCAGCAGACAACGGGAGGACGACATGAACCAGTCACCTGCGGGCGACGCCCAGGGCTCCGGCACGTACGTCGGGGGATCCGTCACCGGCAACGGCATCGCGGTCGGTGCGGGAGCCGGCGCCAGTTACACGTCGACGTCGGCCCCGGCCGACGCGTCGTACCAGGCGCTGCTCCAGGCCGTCCGCGAGCTCGGCGAGGACCTGAGGAGATACCCGGTCACGCCCGAGACGCGGGAACTCTCCGCGAGCCTGGAGGAAACCGAGCGGCAGGTGACCACCACCGGCCAGGCCCAGCCGGGCGTCCTCGCCCGGCTCCGTACGGCCCTCGAGGCGTCGGGCGGCGTCCTCGGCGCGATCACGTCCGCGACGGCCCTCGCCACGGCCGTGGCCGGACTCATCGGGGGCTGAACGATGGGGGGCGGGGGCGCCGGCGAGGTCCGGTGGAACAAGGAGACCCAGTCGTGGGTGCCGGTGGGCGCGGACGGTCCCCCCGCCCCGCCTCCGCCGCCCGCGAGTCCCGTTCGGCAGCCCGGGACGGACGGTGGAGCGGACGGCTCCGGCGGCGGGGCGCCGGGGGGGTGGCACACGGCGGCCCCGCCCGGCCGGCCCCTGCCGCCCGCCCCCTCCGTACCGCCCGGGGCGCCGGGCGGCCGGCGCGGCGGAGTCGTCGCCGTCGCGGTCGTGGCGGCGGTCGCGGTCACCGCGCTGGCGGTCTGGCTCGCGGTCGGCGGTGCGGGAGACGACGGCGACGGCAAGGCGGGCGGCGCCGCGTCGAGCACGGCCACCGCCTCCGGGGACGGCCGGACACCGTCCTCGGACGCCACGTCCGAGGGGGCCGGGCCCACCGATGACACGTTCTCGGCCGCGTCCGAGTCACCCGACGTACCGGTCGGCCACCGCCTGGTCGAGGACCCCTCGGGCTTCACCACCGTGGTCCCCGAGAGCTGGACCCGCAGCGAGCGCGACGGCGGGGCCGTCGTCTTCTACACCTCGCCCGACGAGCGCGGTCTGCTGCAGATCTTCGAGGTGGTCGAAGCGGGCTTCACCCCCGACGACGCCTTGGACGTCGCCGTCGACGGCCTCTCCGGGCAGCCGGGCTTCACGGAGATCAGCCGCGGACCCGTCCCCGACGAGACCGACGCGAGCGAACTCGTCTACGAGTACGACAGCAAGGACCTCGGCGAGCGGGTCAGGGCCGTCGACCGGGTGTTCCGGACGGACGACGGCCATCTGTACGCCATGGTCGTCCGCGGCACGACGGACGAATGGCCCGCGACACAGGAGACACTGCGGAACGCCAGGTCGGCGTTCACACCGAGCTGAGGCAGCGCCGGCGCGGGAGCGGCCCCGGCGCTCAAGCTGCGCCGGTCAGCTCGGCGCGCCGGGCGGCGCCGAGCCCTTCCAGGAGGGCAGCGGCGACGGCGCTCGCGCGCCGGTCCTGCTCCATCACCTCGACTCGGCCCGCCGGGGCCGGTTCGAGCACGCGCGGCCGATTGTCGCGCGGGTCCAGGGGCGAGCGGACCATGCCGTTCCGGTGACGGCCGGGGCTGGAGTGGGTTTATGTCCAGTTATGGGTGGATCTTCAGTGACCCCGCGCACTTTCGTTCACCGATCGCGCATGTAAGCGAGGGGTGCGGGCAGGTGCACTCGGTCCCGTGAGTGACGGCTGTGTGACGCACGGGTTCGAGACAGGAACGGAAGGCAACACCGATCATGGCGGACAGTACGGAACTGAAGGCACGCGGCACCATCCACGTGGGAGGGGAGTGGCGCGACGCCGTCTCCGGCGCGACGCGCGAGATCCTCGACCCCGCGGACGCGACGCCGTTCGCCGTGGTCGCGGAGGGCGACGAACAGGACGTCGACCTGGCGGTGGAGGCCGCCCGGCGCGCCTTCGACGGCGGCCGGGGCGAATGGCCGCGCACCCCCGTCGCCGACCGCGCGGCCCTGCTGCGCCGGGTCGCCGACCTGCTGGTGCGCGACCGCGAGAAGCTCGGCCTGCTGGAGAGCCGCGACGCCGGAAAGACCGTCGAGGAGGGACGCGTCGACATCGACTGCGTCGCCGACGCCTTCCGGTACTTCGCCGACCTGGTCGCCGCCGAGTCCCCCGGCCGGGTCGTCGACGCCGGTTCCCCCGACATCCACAGCGTCGTCGTGCACGAGCCGGTCGGCGTCTGCGCCCTGATCACGCCGTGGAACTACCCGCTGCTCCAGGCCAGTTGGAAGATCGCCCCGGCGCTCGCCGCCGGGAACACCTTTGTCGTCAAGCCCAGCGAGATCACCCCGCTGACGACCGTCGCCCTGATCGACCTGCTCGCCGAGGCGGGCCTGCCGGCCGGTGCCGCCAACATCGTCACCGGCCCCGGCCACTCCGTGGGCGCCCGGCTCTCCGAGCACCCCGACGTCGACCTCGTCTCCTTCACCGGCGGTCTGGCCAGCGGCACCAAGGTGGCGCAGGCCGCCGCGCCCACCGTCAAGAAGGTCGCGCTCGAACTCGGCGGCAAGAACCCCAACGTCGTCTTCGCCGACGCCTGCGCCACCGACGAGGGCTTCGACACCGCCGTCGACCAGGCCCTGAACGCCGCCTTCATCCACAGCGGCCAGGTCTGCTCGGCGGGCTCCCGCCTCATCGTCGAGGAGTCCGTCCGGGACCGCTTCGTGAGCGAACTCGCCCGCCGGGCGCAGAAGATACGCCTCGGCCGCGGCACCGCCGACGGCGTCGAGTGCGGCCCGCTCGTCTCCGAGCAGCAGCGCGACAAGGTCGAGGCGTACGTCGAGTCCGCGCTCAAGGAGGGCGCCGTCCTGCGCTCCGGCGGCCGGCGCCCCGAGCCGTCCGCCGACCGCCCGGCGAGCGGCTGGTTCTACGAGCCGACCGTCCTCGACCACTGCCACCGCGAGATGCGCGTCGTCCGCGAGGAGGTCTTCGGCCCGGTCCTCACCGTCGAGACCTTCCGCACCGAGGACGAGGCCGTCGCCCTCGCCAACGACACCGAGTACGGCCTCGCCGGCGCCGTGTGGACCGCCGACGCCGGCCGGGCCCGCCGGGTCGCGGGACGGCTGCGCCACGGCACCGTCTGGATCAACGACTTCCACCCCTACCTCCCGCAGGCGGAGTGGGGCGGCTTCGGCAAGAGCGGCGTGGGACGCGAACTCGGCCCCTCCGGACTCGCCGAGTACCGGGAGACCAAGCACGTCTACCAGAACCTGGCGCCCCAGCCGGTCCGCTGGTTCTCCGGCTGACATCTCCCTCCCCTCCGCACCGCGCAAGACTTCGCAAGATCCCTGGAGTACCCCGCTCATGTCCGAGAACACCCCTGTCTACGACTACGTCGTCGTCGGAGGCGGCACCGCGGGTTCCGTGATCGCCTCCCGGCTCACCGAGAACCCCGACGTCACCGTCGCCGTGATCGAGGGCGGCCCCAGCGACGTCGGCCGCGACGACGTCCTCACCCTGCGCCGCTGGATGGGCCTGCTCGGCGGCGAACTGGACTACGACTACCCGACGACCGAACAGCCGCGCGGCAACAGCCACATCCGGCACAGCCGGGCCCGCGTCCTCGGCGGCTGCTCCTCGCACAACACCCTCATCGCGTTCAAGCCGCTGCCGTCCGACTGGGACGAGTGGGAGGCGGCCGGCGCCGAGGGCTGGGGCGCGGTGCCCATGGAGGCGTACTACGCCCGGCTGAAGAACAACATCGTCCCGGTCGACGAGAAGGACCGCAACGCCATCGCCCGCGACTTCGTCGACGCCGCCCAGGAAGCCCTCGGCGTACCGCGTGTCGAGGGCTTCAACAAGGAGCCGTTCACCGACGGCGTCGGCTTCTTCGACCTCGCCTACCACCCCGAGGACAACAAGCGCTCCTCGGCGTCGGTGGCGTATCTGCACCCCGTGATGGACGAGCGGGAGAACCTCACGATCCTGCTGGAGACGTGGGCGTACAAGCTGGAGCTGGCCGGCACCCGCGCCGAGGGCGTGCACGTGCGGACCAAGGACGGCGAGGAGACGCTGATCCGGGCCCGCCGCGAGGTCGTCCTGTGCGCCGGCGCCGTCGACACGCCCCGGCTGCTGCTGCACTCCGGCGTCGGCCCGAAGCAGGACCTGACCGAGCTGGGCATCCCGGTCGCCCACGACCTGCCGGGCGTCGGCGAGAACCTGCTCGACCACCCTGAGTCCGTGATCGTCTGGGAGACGAACGGCCCCATCCCCGACAACTCCGCGATGGACTCCGACGCGGGCCTGTTCGTGCGGCGCGACCCCGAACACCAGGGCCCCGACCTGATGTTCCACTTCTACCAGATCCCGTTCACGGACAACCCGGAGCGACTGGGCTACGAGCGGCCGCAGTTCGGCGTCTCGATGACGCCGAACATCCCCAAGCCGAAGAGCCGCGGCCGGCTGTACCTGACCAGCGCCGACCCGTCCGTGAAGCCCGCGCTGGACTTCCGGTACTTCACCGACGAGGACGACTACGACGCCCGCACCCTCGTCGACGGCATCCGCATCGCCCGCGAGATCGCCGGATCAGAACCCCTCGCGCACTGGCTCAAGCGCGAGGTCTGCCCCGGCCCGGACATCACCGGCGACGAGGAGCTGAGCGAGTACGCGCGCAAGGTCGCGCACACCGTGTACCACCCGGCCGGCACCTGCCGTATGGGCGCCGCCGACGACGAACTGGCCGTCGTGGATCCCGAACTGCGGATCCGCGGCCTGGAAGGCATTCGAATAGCCGATGCCTCCGTCTTCCCGACCATGACCGCGGTGAACCCGATGATCGGGGTGCTCATGGTCGGGGAGAAGGCGGCGGACCTGATGGGAGGTGAGGCGTGATGAGTACGACAGCTCCCCTGACGCCTCGGAACGCGACACCCGAGACCCGGAAACCCCCGACCGGCGAGCCGGTCTTCTCCGTCGACGGCCTGTGGAAGGTCTTCGGCCCCAAGGCGCGCCGGGTCCCCGCCGACCCCGAACTGGCGGCGCTCCCGGCCGCCGAACTGCGGGCGCGCACCGGCTGCACGGCGGCCGTGCGGGACGTCTCCTTCGACGTCCGCAAGGGCGAGGTGTTCGTCGTCATGGGCCTGTCCGGCTCCGGAAAGTCGACGCTCGTGCGCTGTCTGACCCGGCTCATCGAGCCGACCGCCGGGAGCATCGCCATCGACGGCGAGGACGTACGCGCCATGGACCGCGGCCGGCTGCGTGAACTGCGCCGGCACCGGGCCGCCATGGTCTTCCAGCACTTCGGCCTGCTCCCGCACCGCACCGTCCTCGACAACGTGGCGTACGGGCTGGAGATCCAGGGCGTCGGCAAGGCCGAGCGCCGCGAGCGGGCCGCCGAGGTCGTGGCCAAGGTCGGCCTGGAAGGCATGGAGCACCGCAGACCCGGTCAGCTCTCCGGCGGTCAGCGCCAGCGCGTCGGACTCGCCCGGGCCCTCGCCGTCGACCCCGAGGTCCTGCTCTTCGACGAGCCGTTCAGCGCGCTCGACCCGCTGATCCGGCGGGACATGCAGGAGGAGGTCGTCCGCCTCCACCACGAGGAGGGCCGCACGATGGTCTTCATCACGCACGACCTCAGCGAGGCGCTGAAGCTCGGTGACCGCATCGCCCTGATGCGGGACGGCCGCGTCGTCCAGCTCGGCACCCCCGAGGAGATCGTCGGCTCCCCGGCCGACGACTACGTCCGTGAGTTCGTCCGCGACGTCCCGCGCGAACAGGTCATGACGGTCCGCACCGCCATGCGGGCCGCCTCCGCCGACGAGACCGGGAGCGGACCGGCCCTCGCGCCCGACGCCACGGTGTCCGAGGCGATCGAGGCCGTGGCCCGCACCGGCTCCCCGGCCCGGGTCGTCGAGGGCGGCCGCTGCCTGGGGGTGGTGGACCACGAGCGGCTTCTCGGCATCGTGGCCGGAACGGAGCACCCCAAGGGGGTGGTCTGATGGCGACCGTCACCGCCGCCGCCCCGCGCCCCGCGTCGCCGGGCCTCCTCGGGCGCCCCGCCGTCCGCAAGCTCGCGCTGCTCGCCGTCGTCGCCGCGATCCTGGTGCCGCTGGCCCACGCCCGCTGGTCCAGCGGAAGCTGGCCGGCCGCGCTCACCGTCGACGTCTCCGGACCGCTGACCGACACCAGTACCTGGATCATCGACCACCGCGACAGCCACCCGCTGTTCCTCTACTTCTTCGGGCACATCAGCAACGCCGTCGTGCTCGCCGTACGCGGCGTGTACCTCGTGCTGCTCGCCGCGGGCTGGGCCGGCGTCACCGCCGCCGCCGCCCTCGTCGCCTGGCGGGTCGCCGGGTGGCGGCTCGCCGCCGGGACCGGCGCCGCGTTCCTCGCCTGCGGGTTCCTCGGCATGTGGGTGCCGACCACGCAGACCCTCGCGCTGATGGTCGTCGCGGTCCTCGCCTCGGCCGTCGTGGGCGCCCTGCTGGGGCTCGCCGCCGGTCTGTCCGACCGGGCCGACAAGGTCCTGCGGCCCGTCCTGGACACCATGCAGGTGCTGCCCGCCTTCGCATACCTGCTGCCCGTCGTGCTGGTCTTCGGCATCGGCGTGCCCGCCGCCGTCCTCGCCACCGTCGTCTACGCCGCCCCGCCGATGGCGCGGCTCACGGCCCTCGGTCTGCGGGGCGCCGACAAGGAGGTCCTGGAGGCCGTCGAGTCGCTCGGCGCGACAGCGCGGCAGCGTCTGCTGACCGCCCGTATCCCGCTGGCCCGCAAGGAGCTCCTGCTCGGCCTCAACCAGACGATCATGATGGCGCTGTCGATGGCGGTCATCGCCTCCGTCATCGGCGCGGGCGGCCTCGGTGACCGCGTCTACCAGGCGCTGGCCTCGGTCGACGTCGGTGCCGCGCTCGCCGCGGGCATCCCGATCGTGCTGCTCGCCGTCGTCCTCGACCGTGTCACCGGCGCCGCCGGGGAGGCGCTCGGCGAGGAGCCGCGCCCCCACGGCCGGCGGCTGTGGCTGTACGCGCTGGCCGGTGCCGTCGCGGTGGCCGTCGCCGGACGGCTCGCGGGCCGGGTCGACTGGCCCGACGCGTGGGTCGTGAACATCGCCGAGCCCGTCAACCGCGCCGTCGACTGGATGACCGCGCACCTCTACTCCGGTGTGCCCGTCGTCGGCGGCACCGCCGACTGGGCCGGCCACTTCACCACCTGGGTCCTCGACCCGGTGCGCGACGGCCTGCAGGGGCTGCCGTGGTGGGCGGTCCTGCTGCTCGTCGCCGCTCCGGCCTGGCTGATCGGGACCTGGCGCACCGCGCTGACCGCCGTCCTCGCCATGGCCGCGATCGGTGTGCTCGGCGTGTGGAAGCCGTCGCTGGACACGCTCTCCCAGGTCCTCGCGGCCGTCGCCGTCACCCTGGTCCTGGGCTTCGCGACCGGTGTCGCCGCCGCCCGCAGCGACCGTGTCGAACGGCTGCTGCGGCCCGTCCTGGACGTCTTCCAGACGATGCCGCAGTTCGTGTACCTCATCCCGGTCGTCGCCCTGTTCGGCGTGGGCCGCGCCCCCGCGGTCGCCGCGGCCGTCGTCTACGCGCTGCCCGCCGTCGTCCGCATCACCACGCAGGGCCTGCGCCAGGTCGACCCGGCCGCCCTGGAGTCGGCCCGCTCGCTGGGCGCGACCCCCGCCCAGCAGCTCCGCCAGGTCCAGCTCCCGCTGGCCCGCTCCGCGCTGCTGCTCGCCGTCAACCAGGGCGTCGTCCTGGTCCTCGCCGTCGTCATCATCGGCGGCCTGGTCGGTGGGGGCGCGCTCGGCTACGACGTCGTCTTCGGCCTCGCGCAGGGCGACCTGGCGACCGGTCTGGTGGCCGGTGCCGCGATCGTCTGCCTCGGCCTGATGCTCGACCGGGTGACCCAGCCGACCGAACGCCGCGCGAGGAAGGGAGCCTGACATGGGTCCGCGCATCCGTACGACGGCCGCCGTGGCCCTGGCGTCCTCGCTGGCGCTGCTCACCGGCTGCGGTGCCGCCGACATGACCAAGCAGGCGTCGCCGTTCGCCAACGCGCAGGGCGCCCGGACCGTCACCCTGTCCGTGCAGTCCTGGGTGGGCGCCCAGGCCAACGTGGCCGTCGCCCAGTACCTCCTGGAGCACAAGCTCGGCTACCGCGTCGACACCGTGCAGATCGACGAGGTGCCCGCCTGGGACGCGCTCAGCCAGGGCCGGGTCGACGCCCTCCTGGAGGACTGGGGGCACCCGGACGAGGAGAAGCGGTACGTCGAGGACAAGAAGACGATCGTGAACGCCGGCGACCTGGGCGTCACCGGGCACATCGGCTGGTTCGTCCCGACGTACTTCGCGAAGGCCCACCCGGACGTCACCGACTGGAAGAACCTGAACAAGTACGCCGACCGGCTGCGTACCGCGGAGAGCGGCGGCAAGGGCCAGCTGATGGACGGCTCGCCGTCCTACGTCACCAACGACAAGGCGCTGGTGAAGAACCTCGACCTGGACTACCAGGTGGTGTTCGCCGGCTCCGAGGCGGCGCAGATCACCCAGATCAAGCAGTTCGCCAAGGAGAAGAAGCCCTTCCTGACGTACTGGTACGAGCCGCAGTGGCTGTTCGAGAAGGTCCCGATGACCGAGGTGAAGCTGCCCGCCTACAAGGAGGGCTGCGACGCCGACCCGGAGAAGGTCGCCTGCGCCTACCCGCACACCCCGCTTCAGAAGTACCTCAACGCGGACTTCGCGAAGAGCGGCGGTGACGCGGCGGCCCTGCTGAAGAAGTTCACGTGGACGACCGAGGACCAGAACGAGGTCTCGCTGCTGATCGCCGAGCAGAAGCTGTCCCCCGAGGAGGCGGCGAGGAAGTGGGTGGACCGCCACGAGTCCGTCTGGAGGAAGTGGCTGCCCTGACCCGCACGACGGCAGCGCACCCGCCGGAGCCCGGCCCGACCCCGCCCCTGGCGGGGTCGGGCCGGGCTCCGGCCGCTCGCGGCTCAGCCGTGCTGCCCCGGCCGGTAGTGGCCCGGGGTCAGACGGCAGGTCACGCCGAAGCGGTTCCAGGCGTTGATCACCGTGATCGCGGCGATCAGCTGGGACAGCTCCGCCTCCGCGAAGTGCTCGGCGGCCCGCTCGAACACCTCGTCCGGCACGAAACCGTCCGTGAGGACCGTGACGGCCTCCGTCAGCTCCAGCGCCGCGCACTCCTTCTCCGTATAGAAGTGCCGCGACTCCTCCCAGGCACCGAGCTGCACGATCCGCTCGACGCTCTCGCCGGCCGCGAGGGCGTCCTTGGAGTGCATGTCCAGGCAGTAGGCGCAGTGGTTGAGCTGTGAGGCGCGGACCTTCACCAGTTCGAGCAGCCGGGCGTCGAGGCCCTTACGGGCGGCGGCGTCCAGGCGGACCATCGCCTTGTAGACCTCGGGGGAGTGCCGGACCCACTCCAGACGGGCGGGCCGCTCGGCGGCGTAGGACTCGGGGGCGGGGGCCGTGGTGGCCGCGGTGGTCGTCGTGTTCGTCATGCTTCGACCCTAGGAGCGAGGCAGCCCAGGAGTATGGTCCACTTCCATGGCGGAACGCTGGGCCACTTTCGGCATCGACCTGCACCTCGACCCCGCGGGCCCCGGGCTGCGCCGGGGCCTGACCGACGCCCTGCGCGAGGCCGTGCGCACCGGCCGGCTCGCGCCCGGCACCCGGCTGCCGTCCTCCCGCTCCCTCGCCGGCGACCTCGGCGTCGCCCGCAACACCGTCGCCGACGCCTACGCCGACCTGGTCGCCGAGGGCTGGCTCACCGCACGGCAGGGGTCGGGCACCCGGGTGGCCGACCGCCCGGTGATCCCGCCGCCCGGCGCCCCCGTCCCACCCCGCCCGGAGAGCCCCCGCCCCGCCCACGACCTTGTCCCCGGCACACCCGACCTCGCCGCGTTCCCGCGGACGGAGTGGCTGCGGGCGGCCCGCCGGGCCTTCCTCGCCGCACCCCACCAGGCCCTCGGCTACGGCGATCCGCGCGGCCGGCCCGAACTGCGCACCGCGCTCGCCGGCTACCTCGCCCGCGCCCGGGGCGTGCGCGCCGACCCCGAGCACATCGTGGTGTGCTCCGGGTTCCTGCACGGTCTGCGCCTGCTCGGCGAGGTGCTGCGGGCACGCGGCGTACGGGCGGTCGCCGTGGAGTCGTACGGCCTCGCGCCGCACCGGCGGCAGTTGACGGCGGCCGGTCTGGCCACCCCGGCCCTGCCCTTCGACGAACGCGGCACGGACCCGGGGGAGTTGCCCGAGGGCACCGGAGCCGTCCTGCTCACCCCCGCCCACCAGTTCCCCATGGGAGTGCCCCTGCACCAGAGCCGCCGCACCCCCGTCGTGGAGTGGGCGCGCCACACCGGCGGACTGGTCCTCGAGGACGACTACGACGGCGAGTTCCGCTACGACCGCCAGCCCGTCGGCGCCCTCCAGGGCCTGGACCCCGGCCATGTCGTCCACCTCGGCACCGCCAGCAAGTCCCTCGCCCCCGGCCTGCGGCTGGCCTGGATGGTGCTGCCGCCCGCGCTGGTCGAGGAGGTGACCGAGGCCAAGGGAGGCTCCGACACCTGCGGGGTGCTCGACCAGCTGACCCTCGCCGAGTTCCTCACCTCCGGCGCCTACGACCGGCACGTCCGCGCGGCCCGCCTGCGCTACCGGCGCCGCCGGGACGCCCTGGTGCGGGCCCTCGCCACCCACGCCCCCCACATCCCCGTCACCGGCATCGCCGCCGGCCTGCACGCCGTCCTGCGCCTCCCGCCCGGCACCGAGCGCACGGTCGTCCAGGCGGCCGCCTGGCAGCACCTGGCCCTGCACGGCCTGGGCTTCTACCGCCACGAGCAGGCCGTGGCCGAGCCCCTCGACGCCCTGGTCGTGGGCTACGGCACGCCGCCGGACCACGCGTGGGCGGGAACCCTGGAGGCGCTGTGCAGGGTGCTGCCCTGAGCGAAGGCCCGCCCGGCCCCGTACAGGTACCGGATACATCATCGGCCCGCCCGGCGCCCGCCCCACGCGTACGAGGCCTCAGCCCGAGCGCCACCCCACCGCACCGCACCTGCCCGTTCTGGCGCAGCGTCCCGCCGGCCTCCGCCTCCGGCGCGATCTCGCCGTCCTTCTTCGGGTCCAGCGCGATGTCCGCGATCGCTCCCCCTGGGCTCGCGGCTGAACACCTGGACGATCTGTGCGTCGTCCGGCCCCATGACCACCCCCTGTCCGCTCCGGCCGCCCGCCGGCGGTACAGCGCAACGCCGGGGACGGCGTCAGGTCCCGGGCCTCCGGGCAGCACCCGGGGAAATCGCCGGGGCGTCCGGCGGCGGCGCCTCCCCGAAGCGCGCCAGTGCCAGCGCCCCCGCCACCGACACCAGGAACCCGAGCACCGCCAGCCAGGTCAGCCCCTCCCGGGTGCGGTCGCCCAGCCACACCACGCCCACCAGCGCCGGGCCGACGGTCTCCCCGATCACCAGGGCCGCCGTGGCCACGGTCACCGAGCCGCGCTGGAGGGCCGAGGTCAGCGCCAGGAACGCGGCCCCACCGCCGAGCAGCAGCGCGTACGTCGCCGGGTCGGCCGGCAGACGCCCGGGTGTTGCCGAGTCGATCAGCCGTACCGACACCTCCACCACCCCGAAGCCGAACCCGGCCGCGAGGCCCAGCACCAGCCCGCGCCCCCGCTCCGGCAGCCGGCCCCCGGCCAGACCCACGCCCAGCACGGCCACGGCCACCCCGAGCATCGCGAACTTCAGCGCGTCCGAACCCCCCTGGTCGCCCTCCGCCCCCGAGGCGATGCCCAGCATCGCCAGACCGGCGCACACCACGGCCACCGCGCCCCACTCGGCGCGGCTCAGCCGCACCCGCAGCAGCCGGGCCGCGACGACCGCCGTCACCGCGAGGCTGGACGCGAGCGCGGCGCTCACGGCGTGGATGGGCAGCGAGCGCAACGCCACGACCTGCAGCACGAACCCGAGTCCGTCGAGCCCCAGACCGGCCAGATAGCGCCACTGCCGCAGCGAGCGCAGCAGCACGCCCGCCTCGCCGCCCCCACCGCCCTGGGCGCTCGCCGTCCGCGCGGCCATCGCCTGCAGCACGGTCGCCGCTCCGAAGCAGAGCGCCGCACCCAACGCGCAAACCATCCCCAACAGCACAAAGCGACTCTAGGGGAGGGGGGAACGCCAGCCCGACGACGCCGACGCGCCCACCAGGTCACTAGGCTGTCAGCCTGACAAGCCACGGACAAAAGATCTCGGCGGGGGAGACAGAGATGGCGGAAGGACGACGACGGCTGCGCTCCAGCACGGTCGTGCTCGGCGGCATGGGGGTCATCGCCGCGGCCCTGACCTCGTGCGGCTCCGATCCCGACCGGCGCTGCGTCGACCGGGACAGCCGCACCTACGAGGGCTACAAGGTCGTCGCGGACAAGAACTGCGCGTCCGGCCGCGGTGCGGGCTCCTCCTCCGGCAAGGGGCGCAAGACGTCCGGCCGGGCCGACGCCGCCTGGTACTACGACGCGGACGTGTCCGGCGGCCGCGCCGACTCCGGCACCTTCAGCCGCAGCGAGGCCGTCGACCGGGGCGGCTTCGGCTGCTCCGGCAGCGGCGGCGGCTGACCGGGAGCGCCCGATGCGGCGTCGCACGATCGAACCCCGCCCCGGCTGGCAGCGGACGGTCGAGGAGCAGGGCCTCGTCTACCCCCTCACCCGCCACCCCGACGGCTCCCTGCGCCCCTACTGGGACGAGAGCGCCTACTACGTCTTCTCCCTGGAGGAGGTCGAGGCGCTGGAGGACGTCGTCGCGGAACTGCACCGCATGTGCCTCGCCGCGGCCGACCACATCGTCTCGGCGGACCGCTTCGCCGACCTCGGCATCACCGACCCGCGTGTCGTGGACGCGGTCGCCGAGTCCTGGCGCCGGCGCGCCGAACTCCCCTCGGTGTACGGCCGCTTCGACCTGCGCTACGACGGCACGGGGCCGGCCAAGCTGCTGGAGTACAACGCCGACACCCCGACCTCGCTCGTGGAGGCCGCCTCACCCCAGTGGTTCTGGATGCAGGAGCGCTTCCCCGGCGCCGACCAGTGGAACTCCCTCCACGAACGCCTGGTCGCCGCCTGGAGGAGCCAGGCCGGCCGGCTCCCGCCCGGCTGCCCCCTGTACTTCGCGTACTCCTCGGCCGACGAACTCGGCGAGGACCTGATGACCGTCGCCTATCTGAAGGAGACCGCGGAGCAGGCCGGCCTGGACACCGGCTGGATCTCCATGGAGGAGATCGGCTGGGACCGGCTCTCGGGCCGCTTCGTCGACACCCGGCTCCGGTTCATCCGCAGCTGCTTCAAGCTCTACCCGTGGGAGTGGCTGACCACCGACCGCTTCGCCGGGCACGTCCTCGACACCCTCGACAACGGCGGCGGCACCGGCACCACGCTGTGGATCGAACCGGCCTGGAAGATGCTCCTCAGCAACAAGGCCCTCCTCGCGGTCCTGTGGGACCTCTTTCCTGACCACCCCAACCTCCTGCCCGCCCACCTCGACGGCCCCCGCGACCTGGCGCACACGACGGGCTACGTCGCCAAGCCCCTGCTCGGCCGCGAGGGCGCCGGGGTCACCGTGCACGAGAAGGGCGCCCCCGCCGAGGTGCGCGACGAGTCCTGCTGCTACCAGCAACTCGCCCCGCTGCCCACGTTCGACGGCAACCACGTCGTCCTCGGCGCCTGGGTGGTCGAGGACGAACCGGCCGGCCTCGGCATCCGCGAGTCCTCCGGACCGATCACCGACGAGTACGCCCGCTTCCTCCCGCACGTGATCCTCTGACGGCCCCCATGCCCGGCAGCCCGCCCCGAGCGACCCCGGGTGCCGGGCCCGCATCGTGGACGTGCGGCCCTGCGGCCCGGCCTGCCCGGTAGGCTGGCTCACGGGCCGTGACTGGCGCGCTGGGATGGATCAACCATCGGGGAGCGGCCCCTGGACCCCGTCCAGACCGAGTGCCGTGCGCCTGGGCCGACCCGTGAACGCTGCACACGACGTCCGGAGGTCCCCATGCCAGCCGAGTCCCTCTCTCCCGAGTCCACCGCCTTCCGTGCCGCCCTCGACGTGATCCGCGCCGTCGAGCCGGGCGTGGCCGACGCGATCGGGCAGGAGCTCGCCGACCAGCGCGAGATGCTGAAGCTGATCGCCTCCGAGAACTACGCCTCCCCGGCCACCCTGCTGGCGATGGGCAACTGGTTCAGCGACAAGTACGCCGAGGGCACCGTCGGCCGCCGCTTCTACGCCGGCTGCCGCAACGTCGACACCGTCGAGTCCCTGGCCGCCGAGCACGCCAAGGAGCTCTTCGGCGCCCGGCACGCCTACGTCCAGCCGCACTCCGGTATCGACGCCAACCTCGTCGCCTTCTGGGCCGTCCTCGCCGACCGGGTCGAGGCCCCCGCCCTGGAGAAGGCCGGCGTCCGCCAGGTCAACGACCTCTCCGAGGCCGACTGGGCCGAACTGCGCCGCGCCTTCGGCAACCAGCGCATGCTCGGCATGTCCCTGGACGCCGGCGGCCACCTCACCCACGGCTTCCGCCCCAACATCTCCGGCAAGATGTTCGACCAGCGCTCCTACGGCACCGACCCGGCCACCGGCCTGATCGACTACGAGGCGCTGCGCGTGTCCGCCCGTGAGTTCAAGCCGCTGATCATCGTCGCCGGCTACTCCGCGTACCCCCGTCTCGTGAACTTCCGGATCATGCGCGAGATCGCCGACGAGGTCGGCGCCACCCTCATGGTCGACATGGCCCACTTCGCCGGTCTCGTCGCCGGCAAGGTCCTCACCGGCGACTTCGACCCGGTCCCGCACGCCCAGATCGTCACCACCACCACCCACAAGTCGCTGCGCGGCCCGCGCGGCGGCATGGTGCTGTGCGACGACTCCCTCAAGGACCAGGTGGACCGCGGCTGCCCGATGGTCCTCGGCGGCCCGCTCCCGCACGTCATGGCCGCCAAGGCCGTCGCCCTCGCCGAGGCCCGGCAGCCCGCCTTCCAGGACTACGCCCAGCGCGTCGTGGACAACTCCCGGGCGCTGGCCGAGGGCCTGACGCGCCGGGGCGCCACCCTGGTCACCGGCGGCACCGACAACCATCTGAACCTGATCGACGTCGCCTCCTCCTACGGCCTCACCGGCCGCCAGGCCGAGGCCGCGCTCCTCGACTCCGGCATCGTCACCAACCGCAACGCCATCCCGGCCGACCCGAACGGCGCCTGGTACACCTCCGGCATCCGCATCGGCACGCCCGCCCTGACCACCCGGGGCCTGGGCGCCGCCGAGATGGACGAGGTCGCCGCCCTCATCGACCGCGTCCTCACCGCCACCGAGCCGGGCACCACCAAGTCGGGCGCCCCCTCCAAGGCGGCCCACGTCCTCGACGCGAAGGTCTCGGACGAGATCTCCCACCGGGCCTCCGACCTCGTGGCCGGCTTCCCGCTGTACCCGCAGGTCGACCTGGGCTGACGTCCCGGCGAGACGCCCCGGCGCCTCACCGGTCCAGGTCGATCAGCTCCTGGCGTGGCCCCTCCCGCGGCGGTCCGGCTGCCTGCCGGGCCGCCGCGCGGCGTATCAGCGCGGTCCCGCCCGCCCCGCCCGCGAGCCCGACGACGAGCCCCGCCACCGCCCACCGCACCTCACCCGCACCCGGCCCGGAGCGCTTCGCGTCCCCGTCTCCGCCCCCGGCGACGGTCTCCGTCGCCGGGGAGCCCGTCGCCGCGCCGAACAGCCGCCCCCGCTCCAGCCGCTGGAGCACGGACCGCGGCGCGCGATGCCAGCGGATGTCGTCGTCCTCGACGTCCGGTGCGAGGTCCGAGCGCACCCAAGGGGTGCCGTCGCCGGCCACGAACAGCTGATCCTGCCGCCGCAGGGCCACGTCCCCGCCGGGCGCCCGGTCCGTCCGCGGCCAGCCCCCGACGCCCGTCAGCCCCCAGAACACGGTCAGCCGGACCGGCGGATGACGCCCCTCGACCCACTCCTCGGGCACCCGCTCCGTCCCCACGTAGGCGGGCTGGAACAGCTGCCACAGCCGGGCGAAGTCGCGGTCGCCGGAGCGCAGCGCCGTCGTCCGCCCGCCGGTGCCCGCGACGACCACGGCCACATCGGGAACGTCACGCACCCGCGCCGGCGCCGCCGAGGCGACCGCCACGGGCCCGCAGACCAGTGCCCCCCACACCAGCAGGAGCACCACACCCCGGCCCCGCCGCGATCCGCCCGCACCCCACCGCCGGCGCCCTGCGCCCCGGCCGCGCCCCGCCTCCGTCGCCGCCATGGCTCCCCCCCTCGGCCGATGCCCCGCCCCGCCGGTCACACGTCCCGCAGTTCCTGACGCGGCCCCGGCTCACCGCGCAGCCGGTCCCAGGGGCGCCGGGCCACGAGCGGGCGCAGGCCCAGCGCCAGGACCGCTCCGGCCACCGCGCCCGGCACGGCCCACCACCACCCCGTACCGGCGCCCGGCCCGGACGACGACCGCACGGGAGGTGCCGAGCCCACCGCCTCCGCCGGGCCGGTGGCGGCCTCCCGACCTCCGTCCGCCCCCGACGCCATCGGCGCCGGTGACCCGCCCGGCAGGCCCAGGTCGTCGAGCAGGGCACGCAGCTCGCCCGGACGGGCGGCCCGGTACCAGGTGCCCTTCGTCTGGCGCGCGACGTCCTGCGTCCTGCGGATCCACACGTCCTGTCCGCGGGCCATCCGATGGACCCGGTCGATGCGCCACGGCGTGACATCGTGGATCATCCAGGTGACGTTGACCTGATCGGCCGCCATCAGGTCCTCCTCCGGCGGCTGCTCCCGTGAGCCTCTGGCCGGTGTGCCGAGCAGTTCCTCCAGCGCGGCGTACCGCAGGTCGGATTGGTACAGCGACGCCGTCCGCTCAGTCCCCGGCGCCGCCAGGAGCACGCTCGTCGGCCCTCCGGCGGACGCCATCGGCGCCGCTCCCCACAGCAGCAGGGCACAGCCCGCGAGCAACGCCCCTGTCACGCCCGCCAGTCGGCGCCACGCGCCCCGCGAGCGGCCCTCTCCGGCTCCCCACATCCGAACCCCCAACCCGAGCGGTCCCCGAGCGGCCCGTCCCCGAGCCGCATGTCACTTCTGGTACACCGCCCGGCCCCCCTCGGTTCCCGTCTCCGCCCCACCTTTCCTCAACGGGCATCGAGACCGGCACCGGGAACGCGAGCCCTCACTCCTCCAGGGACCGGGCGATCTCCGTCGCCCGCCCTGCCCCCTCGACGCCCTCCAGCCGGAGCGTCACCGTGCCGCCCCCGGCCTCATGCGCCCACAGCAGCGTCGGTCCGGCTGTGCGCACCTTCCGCTCGAACAGGCCGTGCGTGTCCTGGAGCCAGAAGGAGAGCAGATGCGGCCGGGCGAACCACAGGGCCGTGGCGGGCGCCTCGCCGTCCGTCCCCTCGGGGCCGAGCGTGATCCACCGCGGCTGCTCACGGACCGTCTTGGCGAAGCGGAAGTCCAGACCCGCCCGCCGCTCGTCCAGCCGGACCGTGCGCCCGTCCTCGTGCCAGCACAGGCTGACCACGAACCGGTCGCGCGGCTCACGCGTGACGGCGACCGCGTCCGGTGTCCCGAGCCGCGCGGGCACCACCGGAGCGAACCCGGCGCGGCGCTCCACCTCGGCGAGCGGCACCGGGCGCCCGCACCCGGGGACCCGGGCACCGGGGGAGGGCGTCGCCGACGGGTCGTACCGGATCTCGGCGCCCGCGAAGCCGAACCAGTCGAGGACGGCCGCCCGCACCGGAGGCGTGAGCACGAGCACGGTCAGCAGGCCGCACAGCGCGGCCGTCAGAGCACGCCACCGCCCCCGTGCCCAGCGGCGCAGCGCGCGCAGCCGCTCGCGCGGGCCCGGCGGTTCGGACGCCGCGACGGACAGGTGCTCGGCGAGTATCTCGGCCAGCACCCGCTCGACCATCGTCTCGGCGCCGTCCGGCCCGCCCCGCGCGTCCAGAGAACGCCCGAGCGCCCGCAGTTCCTCGGGCAGGCCGGAGCCCTCGCCGGCCGGCTGTCCGTCACCCATGCTCCGCACCCCCTTCCCGAGGCTCGAACTCCGGCAGCAGCCGCCCCAGTTTCCGCAGCGCGCGGCTCAGCCGGGACTTCACCGTGCCACGGGGCCAGCCCAGTGCCTGGGCCGTCTCCCCCTCGTCCATCTCCAGGAGGTAGCGGTAGGTGACGACCAGGCGGTGCTCCTCGCTCAGCCGGCCGAGGGCGGCCTGGAGCGCGGCCCGGCGCTCCCGCTCCAGCGCGGCGACCGCCGGGTCCGCCGCCTCCGGTATCAGCGGGTCCGCCTCGACCAGCGCGGCCTCGCGCCCGGCGAGGGTGCGCCGACGGGCCGCCGCCCGCACTGTGTTCCTCGTCTCATTGGCCACGATCGACAGCAGCCACGGCCGGAAGGCCGAGCCGTCCTTGAAACGGCCCAGCGAGCAGTACGCCTTGACGAACGCCTGCTGCACCACGTCCTCCGCGTCCGCACCCGCGCCGAGCGCGGCGGCCGCCCTGAGCGCGATACCCGTATGAGCCCGCACCAGCCGCGCGTACGCCTCCGGCTCCCCGGCGCGTACGCGTGCGATCACCGCGGCCTCATCGACGATGCGGCCCCCCTCCCGCGTCCTCACATCTTTGGTACACCGCCCGGACCAGATCGGTTCCCATCCGGTCGTGGCTCGTTCCGGACCGGCTCCCGGGACCTGAGAGAATGGTGGACATGGCCACTGATCGCCCACTCGCCGCCCACGACCACCCTCAGGGGAACGGCTCCGCCGTGCCGGGCAGCCCGCGCGTCCTCTCCGGGATCCAGCCCACCGCCGGTTCGTTCCACCTCGGCAACTACCTCGGCGCCGTCCGCCAGTGGGTGGCGCTCCAGGACACCCACGACGCGTTCTACATGGTCGTCGACCTGCACGCGATCACGGTCCCGCAGGACCCGGCCGAGCTGCGCGCCAACACCCGGCTCGCCGCCGCCCAGCTGCTGGCCGCCGGACTCGACCCGGAGCGCTGCACGCTGTTCGTGCAGAGCCACGTCCCCGAGCACGCCCAGCTCGCCTGGGTCATGAACTGCCTCACCGGCTTCGGCGAGGCCAGCCGGATGACCCAGTTCAAGGACAAGTCCGCCAAGCAGGGCGCGGACCGCGCCTCGGTCGGCCTGTTCACGTACCCGGTGCTCCAGGTCGCGGACATCCTGCTGTACCAGGCCAACGAGGTCCCCGTCGGCGAGGACCAGCGCCAGCACATCGAGCTCACCCGTGACCTCGCCACGCGCTTCAACAGCCGTTTCGGCGAGACCTTCACGCTCCCGAAGCCGTACATCCTCAAGGAGACGGCGAAGATCTACGACCTCCAGGACCCGTCGATCAAGATGAGCAAGTCGGCGTCCACGCCGAAGGGCCTGATCAACCTCCTGGACGACCCGAAGGCCACCGCCAAGAAGGTCAGGAGCGCGGTCACCGACACCGACACCGTCGTCCGCTACGACGTCGAGAACAAGCCGGGCGTCAGCAACCTGCTCACCATCTACTCGACCCTCACGGGTACGGGAATCGGGGAACTGGAGCAGAAGTACGACGGCAAGGGCTACGGTGCGCTCAAGACGGACCTCGCCGAGGTCATGGTCGAGTTCGTGACGCCCTTCCGGGAGCGCACCCAGCAGTACCTGGACGACCCGGAGACGCTCGACTCGATCCTGGCCAAGGGGGCGGAGAAGGCACGTGCCGTCGCCGCGGAGACGCTCTCCCTGGCGTACGACAGGGTGGGCTTCCTGCCCGCCAAGCACTGACCCCGCCCCACCGGGGGCGGCGGGACGCGGTGCTACGCCGGCCGTACCACCGCACAGCGCTGCACATCACTTCGGTTGCGCCTGCCCGCGGCGGGGCCGTGGCCGTACAGTCGATAACGGGTGACGGCATCGGCCGTCACCCGCGCTCACCCGACGGGCACGAGCTCCGCGACGGCGGACTCACCGACGAACGACAGGAGACGACGTGGGGACCGTAACGATCGGTGTGTCGATCGCGGTCCCGGAGCCTCACGGCAGCCTGCTCCAGGAGCGGCGCGCGGGCTTCGGCGACGCCGCGGCTCACGGCATCCCCACCCATGTCACGCTGCTGCCGCCGACCGAGGTCGACTCCTCGCTGCTGCCCGCGATCGAGGCGCATCTGGCGGAGGTCGCGGCGAACGGGCGCCCCTTCCCGATGCGGCTGTCCGGCACGGGCACCTTCCGGCCGCTGTCGCCGGTGGTCTACGTCCAGGTCGTCGAGGGCGCCGAGGCCTGCACCTGGCTGCAGAAGCAGGTCCGGGACGCCTCCGGGCCCGTCGCGCGCGAGCTGCAGTTCCCGTACCACCCGCATGTGACCGTCGCCCACGGCATCGACGAGGAGTCGATGGACCGCGCGTTCGAGGAGCTGGCCGACTACCGGGCCGAGTGGCCCTGCACCGGCTTCGCCCTGTACGAGCAGGGCGCCGACGGCGTCTGGCGCAGGCTGCGGGACTTCGCCTTCGGCGGCCCGGTGGTGCCCCCGCAGGCCGGGCACGTCGAGCGCGGGTCCATCCCGGCGTCGTAGCCGCCGTCCTCAAACGGGCAGCCGGCGGAAGACCGCGCGCGGGACGTGCCGCAGCGCCGACATCACCACCCGCAGCGCGCCGGGCACCCACACCGTCTCCGAGCGCCGCCGCAGCCCCACCTCGATCGCCGTGGCGACCGCCTCCGGGGTGGTCGCGAACGGCGCCTCCTCGCGGTCGGCGGTCATCTTCGAGCGCACGAACCCGGGGCGCACGACCATGACGTGCACGCCGGTGCCGTGCAGCGCGTCGCCCAGTCCCTGCGTGAAGGCGTCCAGGCCGGCCTTGCTGGAGCCGTAGATGAAGTTGACGCGGCGCGCCCGCTCACCGGCGACCGAGGACAGCACCACCAGCGAGCCGTGCCCCTGGGACTGCAGGGCGCAGGCGCTGACCAGGGCGGCGGACACGGCACCCGTGTAGTTGGTCTGGGCGACCCGGACCGCGTTCAGCGGCTCGCGCTCGTCGCGCGCCTGGTCGCCGAGGATGCCGAAGGCGAGCAGCACCATGTCGATGTCGCCCTCGGCGAACACCTTGCCGAGCACCGCCTCGTGGGACTCGGGGTCGAGTGCGTCGAAGGCGACCGTGCGCACGTCGGCCCCCAGGGCGCGCAGATCGGCGGCGGACCGGTCCAGGGCGGGCGAGGGGCGGCCCGCCAGCCAGACGGTGCGGGTGCGGCGCGCGATCAGCCGGCGGGCGGTGGCCAGCGCGATCTCGGATGTGCCGCCGAGGACGAGCAGGGACTGGGGAATGCCGAAGGCGTCCTTCACGACAGCTCCTTGGGGGTAGTGGGGCCGGGGGCTAGGGGGTGTCTTGTCGATCAGGCCGGGCTCCCGGCGTGATCGACAAGACACCCCCTAGAGGTCGAGGCGGCGGGCCAGGTCCGAGACGAGGACGCCGCGCGGGTCCAGGCGGGCGCGCAGCGCGCGGAAGTCGTCCAGGCGCGGGTACATCGCGGCGAGCAGTTCGGGCCGCAGCCGGGAGTCCTTGGCGAGGTAGACGCGTCCGCCGGCCGAGGCCACGTCCTCGTCCAGGGTGTCCAGGAGGGCGCCCAGGCCGGGCAGTCCGGCGGGGATGTCCAGGGCCAGGGTCCAGCCGGGCCGGGGGAACGAGAGCCAGCCCGGGTCGGCGTCCCCGAACCGCTTGAGCACGGCCAGGAAGGACGGGCAGCGGTGCTCGGACACCCGCCGCACGATCCTGCGCAGGGTGTCCTCCTGGCCGTGCCCGACGGTGAACTGGTACTGCACGAAGCCGCCCCGGCCGTAGATCCGGTTCCAGTGCGGCACCCCGTCCAGCGGGTGGAAGAAGGCGGACAGCCTCTGGAGCTGCCCGGTACGCGCGCGGGGGGCCCTGCGGTACCAGAGCCCGTTGAACCAGCCGACGGTATGGCGGCTCAGCAGCCCCTCGGGCAGCACGGCGGGGACGGCGGGCAGCCGGAAGGGCCGGAAGGCGAGCGGGTGCCTACGCGCGCGCGTGCCCTTCGGCAGCGCCTCCAGGGGGGCGTGGTCGCCTCGGGTGAGCACCGCGCGCCCGGTCGCGGCGCCGCGCGCCAGCAGGTCGATCCAGGCGACCGAGTACCGGTACTGGTCGTCGGTGGCCGTCATCCTGGCCATCACGTCGTCCAGGTCGTTCGCCCGCTCGGTGTCGACCGTCATCAGCGAGGTCTGCACCGGCTGGAGTTGCAGGGTGGCGGTGAGGATCACGCCGGTCAGGCCCATGCCGCCGGTGGTGGCGTCGAACAGGGGGGTGCCGCGCGGGACCGTGCGGATCTCGCCGTCGGCGGTGAGGAGTTCCAGCGACAGGACGTGCCGGGAGAAGGAACCGGACACATGGTGGTTCTTGCCGTGGATGTCCGCGCCGATCGCGCCGCCGACCGTCACATAGCGGGTCCCGGGGGTGACGGGCACGAACCAGCCGAGCGGCAGCAGGACCTCCATGAGCCGGTGCAGGGAGACGCCCGCGTCGCACGAGACGACCCCGCCCGCCGCGTCGACGGCGTGCACACGGTCCAGGCCGGTCATGTCGAAGATCGCGCCTCCGGCGTTCTGCGCCGCGTCCCCGTACGCCCGCCCCAGGCCCCGCGGGATGCCGCCGCGCGCCCCGCAGTCACGGACCGCCGCCGCGGCCTCCTCGTAGGTCCGAGGGCGGATCAGCTGGGAGGTGGTGGGGGCGGTGCGGCCCCATCCCGTGACGGAGACGGTCTCGGCAGGCATGTCGGCGACCGTAGCGCCCGCTCGTGCGGCATTACTTCTGAAACATTCCTTCCCTCCCCGAAATGGGTGATTAATGGGATGTCGCCCAATATTGCCGTAATGATGGCCCCGTGGGCGTGAACAGTGGGTCCACATGGACCACCTCGACGCCATCGATCAGCCAGGTCTTCGGGGCGCGGACCACCGCATCCTGACCGCCCTGCACGCCCGTGCCCGCGACCCGCGGATCGCCGGCGCCGCCCGCGCCCTGTCCTGGACGGGCGAACACGGCGCGCTGTGGCTGGCGGCGGGGCTGGCGGGGGCCGCCGTGGACGGTGGGCGGCGCGGCGCCTGGCTGCGCGGCACGGCACTCACGGCCGGCGCGCACCTCGTCAGCATGGCGGTCAAACGGGTCGTGCGCCGCCCGCGCCCGGCGCACGTCGAACCGCTGGTGCGCACCGCCGGCCGGCACTCCTTCCCGAGCTCCCACGCCGCCTCCGCCACCGCCGCCGCCGTCGCCTTCGGTGCGCTCGGCGCGCCCGCGCTCGCGCCGCTCGCCGCCGCGATGTGCCTGTCCCGTCTCGTCGTCGGCGTGCACTACCCCTCGGACGTGGCCGCGGGCGCGGCCCTCGGCGCGCTCACGGTGCGCCTCGGAGCACGCTGGATGGGCACGGGAGGCGCTCATGGCTGAGGCCGGTCCCCTGACGAGCGCCGCGGGCACCAGGGAGGCGACGCTCCACGAGCAGCGCAGACCGGCGCCACGGACGGCACCCCCCTCCGGCGGACGTGGCCCGCGAGGAATGGCGATGGGCCTGCTCAGGACCGCGCGTCCCAAGCAGTGGGTCAAGAACGTCCTGGTCGTCGCCGCTCCGGCCGCCGCGGGCCGGCTCCTCTCGGTGCACGCCCTGACCCAAGTGGCTCTCGTCTTCGCGCTCTTCACCGCCTGCGCCGCCGCCGTGTACCTGGTCAACGACGCCCGCGACGCCGAGGCGGACCGCGCCCACCCCACCAAGCGCCGGCGCCCGGTCGCCGCCGGGCAGGTGCCCGTCCCCGTCGCCTACGCGGCCGGCGGCACTCTCGCCGTCCTCGCGCCCGCCCTCGCCGCCTGGCTGGCCGCCCCGGCCGTCGCGGCCCTGCTGGTGGCCTACGTCGGCATGCAACTGGCGTACTGCGTGCGGCTCAAACACGTCCTCGTGGTCGACCTCGCGGTCGTCACGACCGGCTTCCTGATGCGGGCCGTGGCCGGCGGGCTCGCGCTCGGCATCCCGCTCTCGCGCTGGTTCCTCATCACCACCGGGTTCGGAGCGCTGTTCATGGTGGCGGCCAAGCGCTACTCCGAAGCCGTCCAGATGGCCGGGAAGGCGGGCGCCACACGCGCGTTGCTCACCGAGTACACCCCCGGCTACCTGCGTTTCGTCTGGCAGCTCGCGGCCGGGGTCGCCGTGCTCGGGTACTGCCTGTGGGCCCTGGAGGAGGGCGGTGTTCCGCACACCAGCGTGCTGCCCTGGCGCCAGCTGTCCATGGTCGCCTTCGTCCTCGCGATCCTGCGGTACGCCGTGTTCGCCGACCGGGGCACCGCGGGCGAGCCCGAGGAGGTGGTCCTGCGCGACCGGGCCCTGGCGGTCATCGGGGTGGTGTGGATGACGATGTACGGGCTGGCGGTGGCCAATTGGTAGGGGCGCGGCCCACCCGCCGCGAGGTGGTGGGGTTCGCCGCCGCCGGGCTCTCCGCCTACGCCGTCGACCTCGCGCTGTTCACCGCCCTGCGCGGGCCCGCGGGGCTCGGCCCGCTCACCGCCAAGGGCCTGTCCTTCCTCGCCGGCTGCACGGTCGCCTACGCCGGGAACGCCCTCGGCACCTACCGGCACACCCGGCCGCGCGGACCGCGCCCCTACGCCGCCTTCCTCGCGGTGAACGCCGCCGGAGCCGCCGTCCAGCTGCTCTGCCTGGCCGTCAGCCACTACGGGCTCGGGTTCACCTCCCAGCGCGCGGACACCGTCTCGGGGGCGGTTGTCGGCATGGCGCTGGCTACGGTCCTGCGGTTCTGGGGCACACGGACATGGGTGTTCCGTGCGGAGGGGAGAGTCGGATCGTGGACTGGTTGAGGAGACTCCCCGTCGTGGGCCCCTGGGTGGCCCGGCTGATGACCACGCACGTCTGGCGGTCCTACGAGCGCCTCGACCGGGTGAAATGGACGCGGCTGGCGGCGGCGATGACCTTCGTGAGCTTCGTCGCGCTGTTCCCGCTGCTCACCGTGGCGGCGGCGATCGCGGCCGCGACGCTCGGCAAGGAGCAGCAGGACGAGCTCCAGGACAGGCTGGCCGACCAGGTCCCCGGCATCTCCGACCAGCTCGACATCGACGCCCTCGTGCAGAACGCCGGCACCGTCGGACTCATCGCCGGAGCCGCCCTGCTGCTCACCGGCATCAGCTGGGTGGGCTCGGTGCGCGAGTGCCTGCGCGCGGTGTGGGAGCTGCCCGACGAGGAGGAGAACCCGCTGCTGCACAAGGCCAAGGACGCCGTCGTCCTGGTCGGTCTGGGCGGCGCGATCCTGGTGACGATCCTCGCGTCCACCGTCGCCTCCGCGGCGGTCGGCTGGACGACCCGTCAGCTCGGCGTGGACGAGGGCGGCTGGGGCGGGGTCCTGCTGCGGGTCGCCGCCTTCCTGGTCGCGGTCCTCGCCGGCTTCCTGGTCCTGCTGTACGTGCTGACCCTGCTGCCGGGCGTCGAACCGCCGCGCCGCCGGCTGCTGGTGGCCGCCCTGATCGGCGCGATCGGCTTCGAACTGCTGAAGCTGCTGCTCAGCGGCTACATCCAGGGCGTGGCCACGAAGAGCATGTACGGGGCGTTCGGCGTGCCCGTCGCCCTGCTGCTGTGGATCAACTTCACATCGAAACTGGTGGTGTTCTGCGCGGCCTGGACGGCGACCGGCAGCAAGGAGGCCGAACTGGGGGACGGGTCCGCGGCACCGGAGACCTCCGGCGGCCCGGACCCGTCCGACGGCAAAGGGGTCAGGAACGGCCCCGGCGGCGCACCAGGTCGGGCAGCGGCCACCGGCGGTTGACCAGGAAGACGCCCGCGCCGAGCAGCGCGAGGACGCCCGCGGCGATGCCGAGCGCGACCCCGATGCCGCCCGCTCCGCCGGCCGTGGAGGCGCCCATCGCGGGCTCCGAGGACTTCTCCGCGCTCGTGGCGCCCCCGGCCTCCCCGGACCCGGCGCCGGGCTGCTCGCCGGTCTGGGCGCTCTTCGGCGCCACCAGCTCACCCACCGGCTGCACCTTGCCGGCCGCCTGGAAGCCCCAGTCGAGCAGCCGTGCGGACTCCTTGTAGACCTCGTTGTGCTCCTGCTTCTCGGGGTTCATCACCGTGACGAGCAGGACCCTGCCGGCGCGCTCGGCGACCCCGGTGAAGGTGTGGCCGGCGTTGGTGGTGTAACCGTTCTTCACCCCGGCGATGCCCGGATAGACCGAGATGTCCGAGTCGCCGCGCAGCAGCCGGTTGGTGTTCTGGATCTCGAAGGACCCGCGCACCGACTTGCCCTTGCTCTTCTTCGTCGCACCCGGGAACTTCGTGGTGACCGTCGAGCAGTACTCCCGGAAGTCCTTCTTCTGCAGCCCGGAGCGCGCGAACAGCGTCAGGTCGTACGCCGACGAGACCTGGCCTGGGGCGTCGTACCCGTCGGGGGAGACCACGTGCGTGTCGAGGGCCTGGAGCTCCTCGGCGTGCTCGTTCATCTCCCGCACGGTCTTGCCGACGCCGCCGTTCATCGCGGACAGCACGTGCACGGCGTCGTTGCCGGAGGCCAGGAAGACACCGAGCCACAGGTCGTGCACCGAGTACGTCTCGTCCTCCTTTATGCCGACCACGCTGGAGCCGGCGCCGACCCCGGCCAGGTCGGACACGGCCACCTTGTGCTCGGTGGTCTTCGGGAAGCGGGGCAGCACGGTGTCGGCGAACAGCATCTTCAGGGTGCTCGCCGGCGCCAGCCGCCAGTGCGCGTTGTGCGCCGCGAGCACCTCGCCGGACTCGGCGTCGGCGACGATCCAGGAGCGGGCCGACAGGTCCTTCGGCAGGACGGGGGCGCCGCCCGTCACCTGGGTGCCGGGCCGGCCCAGCAGCTCCCCGCCCACGGTCGACATGTCCGCCGGGGGTGTGGCCGACGGACTCGTGCTCGGCGACGGCCGGGGGGCCGCGTACGAGACGGGTGCGGTCAGCGCGAGGGACGACAGGACGGCGGAGGCGACCAGCAGGCCACGCCTGGCGGTCTTCGTGGGTGCGGGCACGAGCGGAAACGTACAGGGCGCTCCCAGGGAAGTCCCGTTCCCCACCTCACCCCGCTCCGCGCACCCGGCCGGGGGCGGCGATACTGAGGACATGAAGCTCAGCCGCCCCGTGTCCTGGTTCCTGCTCGCCTTCGGAGTGTGGAGCTGGGTCATCTGGGTCACTTTCGTCAAAAACCTGATCAAGGACAGCAGCGGGCTCGCGTTCGAGGACGGACGGCCCACGGCGTACTTCTGGGTGCATCTGCTGCTCGCCGTCGTCTCCTTCGTACTGGGGACGGTCGTCGGGGCCATCGGGTTGCGCGGAGTGCGCGCACTGCGCCGGACGTCATAGGAACTCGGCCACCGGGCCGGACGTTCACCGGACACACGTGAGGGAAAGGGAACGCCGGCGTGGTCATCGTCTTCGCGCTCGTCGCACTGCTAGTGGTGTCCGTCCTGGTGACGGGCAACTGGTGGATGTGGCGCCGCCTCTTCCGCGACACGACCCGCGCTCCCGGGACCGTGCGCCGCGTGGGCGCGGCCGTGATCGCCGGCGGATGGGCGCTGGCGCTCGGCGCCCTGGTCGCCGAGCGCGCGGGCGCGCCCTTCTGGCTCCAGCAGGTCCTGGCCTGGCCGGGCTTCCTGTGGCTGGCCCTGTCGCTGTACCTGCTGCTGTACCTGCTGGCCGGTGAGCTCGTACGGCCGCTGCTGCGCCGGTGGCTCGACCGGCGGGCGGGCGCCGAGGAACCCGCGGCGCGGCCGGAGCCGGACGCGACCGAGGTGGCCGCCCCGGCCGCCGCGGCAGCCGGCCCGCGCGGCCCCCGGGGCGCGTCCCCGGCCACGGGCCGCACACCGACGCTCACCGCCGGCCCGCCCCCGGCGGACGCCGGCGGCTCGGACGACCCCCGACCCCGGCCCACCCGGCGCCTGTTCGTCTCGCGGGTGGTCGCCGGCACCGCCGCGGCGGCCGCCGTCGGCACCGTCGGCCACGGCACGCGGTCCGTGCTGCGCGGCCCCAGGGTGAAGCGGGTCACCGTCCCGCTGGCCAAGCTCCCGCGCGCGGCGCACGGTTACCGGATCGCCGTCGTCAGCGACATCCACCTCGGCCCGGTGCTGGGCCGCGGCTTCGCGCAGAAGGTCGTCGACACGATCAACGGCACCCAGCCCGACCTCATCGCGGTCGTCGGGGACCTGGTGGACGGCAGCGTCAAGGACCTCGGCCCGGCGGCCGCACCGCTCGCGCGGCTCCGGGCGCGCGACGGCAGCTTCTTCGTCACCGGCAACCACGAGTACTTCTCGGGCGCCGCGCAATGGGTCCAGGAGGTGCGCCGGCTGGGCCTGCGCCCCCTGGAGAACGCCCGCACGGAACTGCCCCACTTCGACCTCGCCGGCGTCAACGACGTGGCGGGCGAGGACGAGGGGCAGGGTCCCGACTTCGCGCGGGCACTGGGCGACCGCGACCGGGGGCGCGCGTGCGTGCTCCTCGCCCACCAGCCGGTCCAGATCCACGACGCCGTCGAGCACGGCGTCGACCTCCAGCTCTCCGGGCACACCCACGGCGGCCAGCTCTGGCCGGCCAACCTCATCGCCGAGCTGGCGAACCCCACGGTGGTCGGACTGGAGCGCTACGGCGACACCCAGCTGTACGTCAGCCGGGGCGCGGGCGCCTGGGGCCCGCCCACGCGCGTGGGCGCTCCCTCCGACATCACCGTGATCGAGTTGGCGTCCCGTCAGGCCTGACCCGTGTGTGCCTGCGGCGTGGCCGAATGGTGAAACCTGCTGGAAACACCCGTAGGTAAGTTCTTTCCCATGTCGCCAGAATCCTCTTCCGCCCGATGAAACCCGTGTGATTAGGTGTGCCCGCCACTTAGGGGAGTGGCGTGAAAAATCGGACAGCTTCATGCGGGGGCCCTGCGGGGCCTGGGGAGAGGGCACACCCATGCGTACGGTTCGCATGCGGATTCTCGCGACGCTGCTGGTGCTGGCAGCCGTGGGGGTGGGTGGCTGGCAGTTGCTGCCGTCACAGCAGAACCAGGAAAGAACGATCACGGTCGGCACGACGGACGCCGTCACCTCGCTCGACCCGGCCGGCGCCTACGACGCCGGCTCGTGGGCGTTGTTCAGCAACGTCTTCCAGTCGCTGCTGACCTTCGAGCCGGGCGGCGTCACCCCCGTCCCGGACGCCGCGCAGAGCTGCGGCTTCGTCGGCGGCGGTCTGCGGATGTACCGCTGCGAGCTGCGCGAGGGCATCACGTTCCCGAGCGGGCGGGCGATGACGGGGGAGGACGTCAAGTACTCCTTCGACCGGGTCAAGCGGATCAACTCGGACGTCGGCCCCGTCTCCCTGCTGGACACGCTCGGCTCGGTGCGCGCGAGCGGCCGTACCGTCACCTTCCGGCTGTCGTCGCCGGACGCCACGTTCCCGCTCAAGGTCGCCACCGGCGCGGGCGCCATCGTCGACCGGGAGAAGTACCCGGCGGGCGAGCTGCGCACCGGTGACTCCGTCGACGGCACCGGCCCGTACACGCTGTCCGGCTACAGCGAGGGCAAGCAGGCCCTGCTCGACCCCAACCCCCGGTACAAGGGCGCCGTCAGCGGCAGCGCCACCCCGGTCGCACTGCGCTACTACTCCGACGGGAACGCCCTGGGCGACGCCTGGACCGACCGGCGGATCGACGTGGCCACGCGCACGCTCCCGCCCCGCGTCCTCGCCGGACTGGACGCGGCCGACACCGACCAGCGCGTCTCGGAGGCCGACAGCTCCGAGGTCCGCAACCTCTACTTCGACACCCGCGCCTCCTCCCCGCTGCACGACGTGCGGGTGCGCAAGGCCATGGCGTGGCTGGTGGACCGCGAGAGGCTGGCCGCGACCGTCTACAAGGGGACCGTCGACCCCCTGTACTCGCTGATCCCGAGCGGCATCACCGGGCACACCACCTCGTTCTTCGACGCCTACCCGAAGCAGAGCGCCGCGAAGGCGCGCGCCCTGCTCCAGAACGCCGGGATCAGCCTGCCGGTGCGCTTCACCTACGGCTACGCCACCGGTCGCGGCTCCGGTGCCGAGGAGGCCGAGGAGATCAAGCAGCAACTGGAGGCGAGCGGCCTGTTCAAGGTGGACGTCAAGGGCTACGAGTGGACCGACTTCCAGAAGCGGTGGGCGGGCGGTGAACTCGACGCGTACGCCGTCGGCTGGGTCGCCGACTTCCCCGACCCGGACACCTACGGCAGCCCCCTCGTCGGCACCAAGGGCACCATGAACACCGGCTACAGCGACAGGACGGTCGACCGGCTGATCACCGCCAGCCAGCGGTACGCCGACCGCGCGCAGGCCACCCGGGACTTCCACGACCTGCAGGAGGCCGTCGCCCGGGACGTGCCGGTGATCCCGCTCTGGCAGGCCAAGGAGTACGTCGTCACCACCGAGGACGTCGGCGGCGGGCAGTACCTCTCGGACGGCACCGGCGTGTTCCGGCTGTGGAGCCTCGACTGGATCTGACGCGGGACACACCCGGCCGGCGGTGTCAGGAGACGGGCACCGCCGGCGCCGGCAGGGTCACCGTGACCGCCAGCCCCTCGCCGGGCGCCGTCCGCACGGCGACCTCACCGCCGTGCGCCTCCACCACGCCCTGCACGATCGCCAGGCCCAGCCCGCTGCCCGCGCCCCCGCCGGCCCGGAAGAACCGGTCGAAGACCCGGGCCGCGTCCTCCTCGCACAGCCCCGGCCCCCGGTCGCGCACGCACAGCCGTACGGTCTTGTCGTCCCGCTCCACCTCCAGCCGCACCGGCACGTCGGCGGGCGTGTGCGTGCGGACGTTGCTCAGCAGATTGCCCAGCACCTGGCGCAGCCCCGACTCGTCGGCGTGCACGAGGAGCGACCCCTCGGCGCCGACGGTCAGCGGCCGTTCGGGCTGCTGCACCCGCAGGTCCTCCGCCGCCTCCCGCACCAGACGGCTCAGATCCACGTTGCGGAACCGCAGGGCGGGCCGCTGGTCGAGGCGGGCCAGGGTGAGCAGTTCGTCGACGAGCCGGCCCATCCGGTTCACCTCGCCGTTCATCCGGTCCCAGACCCGTTTGCGCTCGGCCTGGTCCGGCAGCATCCCCTTGTCGTACAGCTGGAGATAGCCGCGGATCGCGGACAGCGGGGTGCGCAGCTCGTGCGAGGCGTCGCCGACGAAGCGCCGCAGCTGGGCCGCACTGTGCTCGCGTGTGCGGTACGCGGACTCCACCTGGTGCAGCATGGAGTTCAGGGCCAGCCGCAGCTGCTCGACCTCCAGGGTGGCGTCGCTGCTGGAGGGGACCCGCCGGGTCAGATCGCCCTCGGCGATGGCCGACGACGTCTCCACCATGTCCTCCAGCGGCCGCAGCCGCCGGCGCACGCCGAACATCGTCAGGCAGCCCAGCAGGGCCAGCAGGGCGGTGCCGACGGCCAGGTCCATCTTGAGCGCCTTGCCCATGCCCTCGTGCAGTCCCTCGGTGGGCACGGCGACCAGCACGACGGTGCCGTCCGCCAGCCGGGCCCCCGCCATCCGGTAGCGCTCGCCCTCCACCGTGACGTCCGTCGGCTCCTCGTCGGCGGCCAGTGCCGTCGGATCGTCGACGGCCGACGCGAGGGCGTGCTGGCGGGGCGTCGGCCGCAGCGGGCCGAGAGCGACCGGCTCCCCGGTGGGGCCGACGGCGACGTACACCATGGACGGGCCCGGCAGCGGGTCGGTGTCCGTGGCGCCGTCCCCGCTGAACCTGTCCAGGGCGATGCCCAGTTCGCTCAGCGACTCGATCTGGCGCAGCGTGAACCCGGCCTGGCTGAGGGTGCCGCGCGCGCTCTTCAGCTCGGTGTCGACCTTGTCGAGCAGATAGAACCGCGCGGTCATCAGGCTGACGGCGGTCGCGACGACGATGCCCGCGGCCAGCAGCGCGACGTTCACCAGGGTCAGCTTGCCGCGCAGCGAACGTATGCCGCGGCGCCGGCACCGCTCCAGCAGGCGCCGGACCCTCATGCCAGCCCGTATCCGACGCCGCGCCGGGTGGTGATCACCGGCGGCCCCAAGGTGTCCAGCTTGCGGCGCAGGTAGCTGATGTACGTCTCGACCACGGTCGACTCCGGCGGGGTGTGCTCGTACTGCCAGACGTGGCGCAGGAGTTGCTCCTTGGGCACGACCCGTCCGCCGTTGCGCACCAGGAAGCGCAGCAGCGCGTACTCGGTGGGGGTCAGTTCGACCGTGCGGCCCGCGCGGCGCACCGAGTACGTCGTCTCGTCCAGCTCCAGGTCGCCGTAGCGCAGCGGCGGGCGCTGGGCCAGGACGTCGGCGGGGCGGGTGCGGCGCAGCACCGCCGTGATCCGGGCGACGACCACGTCCACGTCGAACGGCTTGGTGATGTAGTCGTCGCCGAAGCCGAGGGCACCGACGATCTCCGCCGGGGCGTCGCGCGCGGTGAGGAAGACCAGGGCCAGCTCGGGCCGGGTGCGCCGCAGCTCCCGGCCGAGGGCGCGCCCGTCGCCGTCCGGGAGCATGACGTCGAGCAGCGCCACGTCCGGGCGGGTGCGCTCGGCGAGGGCGACCGCGTCGCGGACGGTGCACGCCGTCATCACCTCGAACCGGTGGTAGCGCAGGGCGATCCGGAGGACGTCCGCGATGCTCTCCTCGTCCTCCACGACCAGCACGGTGCCTGAAGCCGTCGTCATGCCCCCAGTATCGGCGGGCCCGCGCGCGGCAGGGCCGGTTCCGTCTTTGGAGTTCCTTGAGAGTCATGGGCGTCGACTGCCGCGCGGGCGGGCGCGCCCCCAATGCTGTTGCGCAGGACCTGGGGGACCATCCGACCGACTAAGGAGCGTTGAGCGTGGCGGCATTGGCACGGTGGTGCTATCGGCACCGGCTGGTGGTCCTGTTGCTCTGGCTGGGGACCTTGTTCGGCCTGGGCGCGGCGAGTTCGGGGGCGGGCACGAACTACGCGAACGTCTTCTCCCTCCCGGACACCGACTCGGCGACCGCGTACGACCTGATGGAGAAGGCCTTCCCGGAGCGTGCGGGCGACACCGACACGGTGGTGTGGAAGGTGGACGAGGGATCCGTACGGGACGCGTCCGTACGCTCCCGCGTCGAACCCGCCCTGGAGGAGATCGGGCGGATGAAGGGCGTCGGTGAGGTCACCGACCCGTACGCGGAGCGAGGGGCCGCGCAGATCAGCCGGGACGGGCGGATCGCGTACGCGCAGGTCACCTTCACCGAGCAGGCCAACGCCGTCCCCAAGGAACTGATCGAGGACGTCGTGGACACGGCTCAGGCCGCCGAGCGGGACGGCCTCCGGGTCGAACTGGGCGGACAGGCCATCGCCCGCACCCAGGAGCCGCCGCAGGGCACGGCCGAGGCAGTCGGCATCCTCGCGGCCGCCGTGGTGCTGTTCCTCGCGTTCGGCTCGCTGTTCGCGATGCTGCTGCCGATCGTGGTGGCCGTCGCGGGCGTCGGCACCGGCATGATCGCCACGATGCTGATGAGCCACGTCACCGACGTGCCCGAGGTCGCCCCGCTGCTCGGCTCGCTGATCGGCCTCGGCGTCGGCATCGACTACGCCCTGTTCATCGTCACCCGGCACCGGCGCGGCATCCTGCGCGGGATGAAGCCGGAGGAGGCGGCCGTGACCGCCCTCAACACCTCCGGGCGGGCGGTGCTGTTCGCGGGCGGCACGGTGTGCATCGCCCTCGCCGGGATGCTGGTGATGAACATGCGGTTCCTGGACGGCGTGGTCATCGCGACCTCGCTCACCGTCGTCCTGAGCGTGCTGGCCGCCGTCACGCTGCTGCCGGCCCTGCTGGGCGTGCTCGGCACGCGGGTGCTCAGCCGGCGGCAGCGGGCCCGGCTCGCCGCGGCCGGTCCGGAGCCCGCGGAGGCCGGCGGGCTCGCGGCGCGCTGGTCGGTGTACGTCCAGCGGCGTCCGCGTCCGGTCGTCGCGATGGCCGTCGTGGTCATGGCGGTCCTCGCTATCCCCGTGCTGTCGCTGCGGCTGGGCGCCACGGACCAGGGCAACCACCAGGAGTCCACGACCACCCGGCAGGCGTACGACCTGCTCGCCGAGGGCTTCGGCCCCGGCTTCAACGGCCCGCTCCAGGTCGTCGTCGAGGGCGAGGCGCCCGCGGGCCTGGTCGACGGCATCCGCGGCACCGAGGGCGTCGCGCAGGTCGCGCCCGTCCCGCCCGCCAACGGGGTCACCGTGATCCAGGTCGTGCCGGACACCTCGCCCCAGTCCGAGGAGACCGACGCCCTGATCGACCGGCTGCGGGACGACGTGATCCCGCAGGCGGGGGCCGACGCCCATGTGGGCGGGGTGACAGCCGTCTTCAAGGACTTCGCGTCGGTGACCGGCGAGCGCCTGCCGTACTTCGTGGCGACGATCATCGCGCTCGGCTTCCTGCTCCTGCTGATCGCGTTCCGCTCGCTGGTGGTGCCGCTGACGGCCGCCCTGATGAACCTCATCGCGGCCGCCGCCTCCTTCGGCGTCCTGGTGGCGATCTTCCAGTGGGGCTGGGGCACCGAGCTGATCGGCGTCGGCAAGGAGGGCCCGATCACCTCGTTCCTGCCGGTCATCATGCTGTCCCTGCTGTTCGGCCTGTCCATGGACTACCAGGTGTTCCTGGTGAGCCGGATGCACGAGGAGTGGGTGCACACCAAGGACAACGCGCGCGCGGTGCGCGTCGGCCTCGCGGAGACCAGCCGCGTCATCAACTCGGCGGCGCTCATCATGATCTGCGTGTTCAGCGCGTTCGTGCTGAGCGGCGACATGGAGGGCGCGATGGCCGGCATCGGCCTCGCGGCGGCCGTCGCGCTGGACGCCTTCATCCTGCGGACCGCGCTGGTGCCGGCCGCGATGCACCTGCTCGGCAAGGCCAACTGGTGGCTGCCCGGCTGGCTGGACAAGCGCCTCCCGCATCTGGCCGTCGAACCGGCGGAGGAGCCCGCGCCGGCCGCATCGGCGCCGGACGGCACGGCCGCCACCTCGGTCGTGCACGGCTTCGTCCTCACCGCCGACGGCGAGCCCGTCGACGGCGCGGCGGTGACGCTGCTCAGCAAGGGCGGACGGCAGCTGGACCGCGTGACGTCCCTGGCCGACGGGTCGTACATCGTCTCGGTGCCCGCGCCGGGCACGTATCTGCTGGCGGCGAGCGCACCGGCGTACGGGTCACGCGCCGCGCACGTGGTCGTGGCGGACGGCCCCCTGGTGCACGACGTCGAACTGACCGGGGGCGAGGTCGACGCCGTCAACTGACGCGGTGACCTCTCAGGGGCGCTCGTCCCGGGCGGGCGCCCCCGGGCCGGCGGACTCCCCGTCCGCCGGCCCGCGCGTGCGCTCCTTCGCCGGGTCCGCGATCATCCGGGTCATCCCCGGCAGGAAGTCCGTGAACAGGTCGTGCACCTCGCGCACCAGCGGGCGCAGCACGCGGAAGCGGGCCAGCGCGACCCCGCGCGCGGTGAGCCGGGCCCCCCGCTCGGCGAGCCGGTAGCTGCGCTCGCGGCCCTCGGTCCGGTCGAAGATCCAGTACAGGACGAGCCCCATCTGGGACAGCCACATCAGCTCGGGCAGGATGTCCCGCAGCTCCTCGGGCACCTTCGTCCGGGTCGCGCCCGACAGCACCTGCCGGTGGATGCCGATGGCCTCCTGGCGGGCGTGCTCCGACTCCTGCGAGAAGGGGCTGAGCGGGCTGTCGGGGTCGGCGGCGTTCTTGAAGAACTGCACCGCGAACTCGTGGTACGGCGTGGCGATGTCCAGCCAGGCCCGCAGCACACCCGCGAGCCGCGCCTCCAGGTCCGTCTCCCGGGCCAGGATGCCCCGGACCGCCGCCCGGTGCTCGGCGGCGATCCGGTCGTAGAAGCCCTGGATCAGGTGCTCCTTGCCCTCGAAGTAGTAGTACGCGTTGCCGACGGAGACCCCGGCCTCCTGGGCGATCGCCCGCATCGTCGTCTTGTCGTAGCCGCGCTCCTGGAACAGCCGCATGGCGGTCTCCAGGATCAGGGCGCGGGTCTGCTCGGACTTGCTGGGCGTGTCGCCCTGCTCGGGGCTGTCGTTCTTCGAGGGCACGGAACGAGCCTAACCAGTGCGGATCAGGAGGACTGCGCCGCCTGGTAGAGGTTCTGCGCGTCGGCGCCGAAGTACGGGCCGTACATGCGGTTGGGCAGGAAGTTGTACTTGAAGCTGTTCACCGAGGACTGCAGTCCGGTGCCGGTGGCCTCGTCGAACCGGGTGAACCAGGGTCCGCCGCTCGCGCCCCCGGTCATGTCGCAGCCCATGCCGTGGTCGTTCGAGAGCAGGAAGTCCCGGCTGGTGGTCCCGGAGCAGTAGATGAACCTCTCGCCGTCGTAGGGGGCGGCGGCCGGGAAGCCGAAGGAGTACATGCGCTGGTTGTAGCCGGTGTTGAAGGCGAGGCCCTGCCCGCCGACGACGTCCGTGAGGCGCTGTCCGTCCAGCGGTGCCACCACCGCCGCGCCGACGTCGTAGTTGATGTCCTCGCTCGCCGTCCACTGCGGGGTGGACAGTGTCCTCGCCGCCGTCCAGCGGCCGTGGGGGGCCTGCCCGTCGTGGTAGCCGGGCACGAAGACCCAGTCGGTGTGCCACGCGCCCTCCAGCTTCACGCAGTGGCCGGCCGTGATGACGGTGCTCTTGTTGGCGCTGGTGACGGCGTTGCCGGAGCAGGACGCGGTACGGCCCTGGTAGCTGAAGAAGACGCGGCCCGCCGTGGAGACGACGGCGCCGCCGCCGGTCCACGCGCCGCCGCCGTTGGGAAAGGCGGCCGGTCCGGCGTCCGCCGTTCCGGCGGCGGGGGCGGTGGGCGCGACGGTGACCGGGCGGCCCGCGCGCGGTGCGGTGCCGACGGTCCGCGCACCCGCGTCGAGGAGGTCGAGCGGGACCGCCGAACGCATCCGCTCCGGGGTCCAGAAGGCGCGGGCCTGCTGCTGTGCCGAGGCCGGGACGGAGTGCACGCGGGCGGGCGAGCCGGGCCCCGGGGCCGCGCCCGCGGGGGTGGCGAGGGTGCCGGCGGTGACCAGCGCGGTGACGCCGACGAGGACGCCGAGGGCGGGCCGGGGTATGCGGACCATGCAGTGTGTGCCTCTCACGCGTACTCCTTCTGCGATGGGGGGTCCGGGCGGCCCGTCGGGCCGCCCGGCTGCGACAGTCGGTGCGGGTGCGGAGTGCGGAACCGGTGGCAGCGTGCCAACCCGCGCGCCGTTTTGGAAGGGTGCATGCCAAACCGGTTCCGGTTCCTGGCCGTACGCGCCCCCTCGTGTCCCCGGTTCACGAGGGGGTCGCGCACCCCCCGTCGGCACACCCTGGCGGGTGGTACGTCCAGCCCGCCCGCCGGTCGTACACCCACCCGCTGCCCTGCGGCGTCCGCCCCCGGCCCTGCGCCCCGCGCCACGCGGCGGCCGCGAGCACGGCCCCTCGGGCGAGCCGCGCCCCGTTCGGGGTGCTCAAGCGGTGGGCGAGCGGCCGATGCCTGCGCAGCGCCCACAGGGTGACGATCCAGGCTGCGGCGCCCCGGTAGACCTGCCCGGCGTCGCCGACGACGGTGATCTCGTCGAGCGTGGCCCGGTGATCGAGGCCGGGGAAGCGCCGGCGGGCCTCGGCGGACCCGGCCGGCACCGTCTCCAGCGGCACCCACGTCGGCTGCTTCACGAGCCAGTCGCGGACGAAGGCGCACAGGGAGCACTCGGCGTCGTAGAGGACGGTGAGCGCGCGGACCGGGATCCCGGCGGCCCGGGCGGGCGTCTCGGCTGTCATGGCGGGCCCCGCTCAGGCCTCGGCCGAGGGGGCGGCCCAGCCCTGCGGCGCGACCGGCGGCACCTGCTCGCGCTCCATCACGCCCCGCCGCCGGATCCTGTTGAGGACGTAGACGTTGGCGAGGTGCATGACGCCGAGCACGAGCAGGACCACGCCGAGCTTGGCCGACAGCGCCTCGAAGATGCCGCGGGTGTCCACGACGGTGTCGTCGTCGCTCAGATAGAGCGCGACGAAGCCGAGGTTGACGAGGTAGAAGCCGACCACCAGGAGGTGGTTCACGGCGTCCGCGAGCTTCTCGTTGCCGTGCAGGACGTCGGCGAGGAAGATCCGTCCGTTGTGGCTGAGCGTACGGGCCACCCAGATGGTGAGCCCGATGCTGACGGCCAGGTAGATGACATAGGCGATGACCGTGCGGTCCATGGCCCTCCCCCTTCTTGAACGTGTTCAAATCTCTGACGTGGATGACAGTAGACCTGTGTTTGAACACGTTCAACTCGCTGGCGTGAGGCGTGCGTCACGCCGTCAGGGGGCCGTGTGGGTCAGGGCCTTCGGCTCAGCTCCGGACGCTTGGTGTAGTCCGTGAAGCCGAGGACGTTCCCCCAGGGGTCGGCGATCTCCACGGTCCAGCCGGTGGCCGTCGAGAAGGGTTCGTCCAGCGGTGCCGTCCCCGCGTCCCGCAGCATCCGTGCCGCCGCCCGCGCGTCCGGCACCTCAAGCCATACGCGCGCCGAGGGCCACGGCGGTGTGCGGTGCCTGAAGGCGTCCTCGTGCCGCAGCAGGATGCCGGGCGTCTCGCCCCCCACCTTCAGCAGCGCGATCCCGGCCTCGTCGAGCCGGAACCCGACGGTGAACCCGGCCCGTTCGTAGAACCCGACGGCCTCGGCGAGATCGCCGACCGGCAGCAGCACGTTGTCGAACCCGAGCAGCTCGTAGGACTCGTCATCTGACATGGCATCAGATTAAGTGGTCGCCGCCGGGGAGAGCGGAGGGCCCGACCGCCGGGTCACCCGTTGAGATGCGGTCGGCCACCCAGCCCGGTTCGGGCCAGGAGCCGCCGGTGCGGGGCTGGCGCGGCGACGACGAAGGGCCCGCTCCCAGGGGAGCGGGCCCTTCGCGGACGTACCGAAGGCGCGTCAGTAGCGGCGCGTGATCAGTGCTCGCTTCACTTCCGCGATCGCCTTCGTGACCTCGATGCCGCGCGGGCAGGCGTCCGTGCAGTTGAAGGTCGTGCGGCAGCGCCAGACGCCGTCCTTGTCGTTCAGGATCTCCAGGCGCTGCTCGCCGGCCTCGTCACGCGAGTCGAAGATGAAACGGTGCGCGTTGACGATGGCCGCCGGGCCGAAGTACTGGCCGTCGTTCCAGAAGACGGGGCACGACGACGTGCAGGCGGCGCAGAGGATGCACTTCGTCGTGTCGTCGAAGCGCTCGCGGTCCTCCGCCGACTGCAGACGCTCGCGCGTGGGCTCGTTCGTGTCCTTCGTGATGAGGAAGGGCATGACGTCCCGGTACGCCTGGAAGAACGGCTCCATGTCGACCACGAGGTCCTTCAGTACCGTGAGGCCCTTTATGGGCTCGACCGTGATCGGCTTCTCGGGGTTGATGTCCTTGATCAGCGTCTTGCAGGCGAGGCGGTTCTTGCCGTTGATCCGCATCGCGTCCGAGCCGCAGATGCCGTGGGCGCACGAGCGGCGGAACGTCAGCGTGCCGTCCAGCTCCCACTTGATCTTGTGGAGGCCGTCGAGGACGCGCTCCTTGGGGTCGATCTCCAGCTGGAAGTCGTCCCACATCGCCTCGGCGGCGACCTCCGGGTTGAAACGGCGGACCCGGAACGTGACCGTGATGTAGGGGGAGGCGTCGGACTGCGCCTCGGCCTTGTCCAGAACGGGGGTTGCCATCAGTACTTACGCTCCATCGGCTGGTAGCGGGTCTGGACGACCGGCTTGTAGTCGAGACGAATGGACTCCGTGCCGTCGTCGCCCACCACGCGGTACGCCATGGTGTGGCGCATGAAGTTGACGTCGTCGCGGTTCGGGTAGTCCTCGCGGTAGTGACCGCCGCGGGACTCCTTGCGGGCCAGCGCGGAGACCGCCATGACCTCGGCCAGGTCGAGCAGGTTGCCCAGCTCGACGGCCTCCAGCAGGTCCGTGTTGAACCGCTTGCCCTTGTCCTGGATCGAGACGTTCTTGTAGCGCTCGCGCAGCTCCGCGATCTTCTCGACCGCCGTCTTGATGGTCTGCTCCGTGCGGAACACCATGACGTTGGCGTCCATGGTCTCCTGGAGCTCCTTGCGCAGGACCGCCACGCGCTCGGTGCCGGTGGAGGTGCGCAGCCGCTCGACCTGCTCGATGACCAGCTCGGCGGGGTTCTCCGGCAGCTCGACGAAGTCGGCCTTCTGGGAGTACTCGGCGGCGGCGATGCCCGCGCGCTTGCCGAACACGTTGATGTCCAGCAGCGAGTTGGTGCCGAGGCGGTTCGCGCCGTGCACGGACACGCAGGCCACCTCGCCGGCCGCGTACAGACCGGGGACGACGGTGGTGTTGTCCGCCAGGACCTCACCCTCGACGTTGGTCGGGATGCCGCCCATGGCGTAGTGCGCGGTCGGCTGGATCGGGATCGGGTCCGTGTAGGGCTCGATGCCGAGGTAGGTGCGCGCGAACTCCGTGATGTCCGGGAGCTTGGCGTCCAGCTGCTCCGGCGGGAGGTGGGTGAGGTCCAGGTAGACGTGGTCGCCCTCGGGACCGCAGCCGCGGCCCTCGCGGATCTCCGTGTAGATGGAGCGCGAGACGACGTCGCGGGAGGCGAGGTCCTTCATGACCGGCGCGTACTTCTCCATGAAGCGCTCGCCGTCCTTGTTGCGCAGGATGCCGCCCTCACCGCGGGCGCCCTCCGTCAGCAGGATGCCCATGCGCCAGATGCCGGTCGGGTGGAACTGGAAGAACTCCATGTCCTCCAGCGGGATCCCGCGCCGGTAGCAGGCGGCCTGGCCGTCGCCGGTCAGGGTGTGCGCGTTGGACGTCACCTTGAAGAACTTGCCGCAGCCGCCGGACGCGTAGATCACGGCCTTCGCCTGGAAGATGTGGATCTCGCCGGTCGCCAGCTCGTACGCCACGACGCCGGCGGACCTCTTGACGCCGTCGACCTCGGTGATCAGCTGGTCCAGGACGTAGAACTCGTTGTAGAACTCCACGCCCTCCTTGACGCAGTTCTGGTACAGCGTCTGGAGGATCATGTGGCCGGTGCGGTCCGCGGCGTAGCAGGACCGGCGTACCGGGGCCTCGCCGTGGTTGCGGGAGTGACCGCCGAAGCGGCGCTGGTCGATCGTACCGTCCGGGGTGCGGTTGAACGGCAGGCCCATCTTCTCCAGGTCGAGGACGGAGTCGATGGCCTCCTTCGCCAGGATCTCGGCGGCGTCCTGGTCGACCAGGTAGTCACCGCCCTTGACGGTGTCGAAGGTGTGCCACTCCCAGTTGTCCTCCTCCACGTTGGCCAGCGCGGCGGCCATGCCGCCCTGCGCGGCGCCCGTGTGGGAGCGGGTGGGGTACAGCTTCGTCAGCACGGCGGTGCGGCTGCGCTTCGTCGACTCGATGGCCGCGCGCATGCCCGCGCCACCGGCGCCGACGATGACGGTGTCGTACTTGTGGATCTTCATGGTCGGTTACCTCAGCCCCGTGCCTAGCGGATGTTCGGGTCGAAGGTGAAGATCACCAGCGTGCCCAGCAGAATGGTGAACACCGTGGCGGTGTAGAGCAGGCCCTTCAGCCACAGTCGGGTGTTCGCGCGCTCCGCGTAGTCGTTGATGACCGTGCGCAGACCGTTGGCGCCGTGGAGCATCGCGAGCCAGAGCATCAGCAGGTCCCAGACCTGCCAGAACGGCGAGGCCCAGCGACCGGCCACGAAGGCGAAGCCGATCTTCGAGACGCCGCCGTCCAGCACCAGCTGGATCAGCAGGTGGCCGATGACGAGGACGACCAGCACGACGCCGGACAGGCGCATGAACAGCCAGGCGGCCATCTCGAAGTTGCCCCGGGTGGACCGGGGGGTCTTCCTGGTCCGCGCGCGCGGCGCCTCGACGAGCGGGGCCGGGTTGTCGACGTTGTAGAGCGAGTCGCCCTCGACCGGGCCGATCCCGGACGCGGTGGTTTCAGTCGTGGACATGTGCGTCAGCTCCCGAACAGTTCACGAGCGGCGTGGCCGAGGACGGGGTAGATCGCCCCGATCATGAGCACGAGCCACAGACCGACGACGGACCAGAGCATCTGCTTCTGGTAGCGCGGGCCCTTCGACCAGAAGTCGACGGCGATGACGCGCAGGCCGTTGAGCGCGTGGAACAGGATGGCGGCGACGAGGCCGTACTCCAGCAGCGCGACGATCGGCGTCTTGTAGGTGGCTACGACCTTGTCGTAGTCCTCGGGGGAGACACGGACGAGAGCAGTGTCCAGCACATGAACGAACAGGAAGAAGAAGATGAGGACGCCGGTGACTCGGTGAGCCACCCAGGACCACATTCCTTCCCGGCCGCGGTACAGCGTTCCAGCCGGCACGGAAGTCCCTCCGGGAGCGGGGTATCGGGGCCTGCCGGCTTGTGCTGTCGGTCGGGCCCGGCCGGGTACGGTCCACCGGCCCCCAGCATCGTAGCGACGGTTGCCTGCGGCGCTTACGCCGGGCCTGGCGGTGTGATCAAACTGGCACGCGGATGGTCCATTCGCGGCCTGTGCGGCGGGATGCCCGGATCAGGCGAGATGGCTGACCAGCCGCCCCTTCGCGAGCCGCCGTAGTTCCTCCGCCGCGACAACCCTTTCTTCCTCCGGATCGTTTGCCAATCGTGACCGGATGCCTGCCAATACATGGTCCAGGCTCTCGGTGTGCGACAGGCCGTCCAGGCAGATAATGAACCCATGTCCGAATTTGGCCTCGTATGCGGCGTATGCCGCGCTCAGTGCGGTGTGTGCCGCCGAGTAGACGTCCTCCGGCAGGAACGGAAGCGCCTCGGCCGCCAGCGCGTGCGACAGTTCCGCCGGCGTCAGGTCGTACGCGGCCTCGTCGCAGGCGGCCAGCAGGGCATCGATGTCGGGATAGGGGCGGTGGTCCGCCACCCGCTCGGCCCAACGGGTGCTGTGCAGGCAGGTCAGCAGGGTGGCCCGGACCCCGTGCGGGGGAGCGGCGTTGAACGGCTCCAGCCCGCCCGGGGGCGGGGTACGGGTCTGTTCGGGCAGCGCCGGTATGGCGACTCGGCCGGGAAGGTGTGTGGGCGTCACGTGGGTTTCGGCAGGGGATTCTGGGAGAGGAGTGGCGCCACGCTACCGACTGTGGACGTGAGGTGTCCGACCGATGCCCGAATTTCAGCCGAACGGGAGAGTTTCAGAACGTGTGCTGGACGGCTGACAGTGCTCGCAGGCCCTAGGTTGGCGCCGTGAGCCAGCACAGGCGCCGGGCACCGGCGAAGAAACCCCTGAAGCAGATATGGGTGCTGATCGTCGCGGTGGTCCTCGTGACGGTCGGCGCCGGAGTGGGCATCACCCTCCTGGCGAGCGGCGGTGACGGCGACCGGGCCGGATCGGCGCAGCAGGGGTCGGCCCCGGGCGCATCCGACGGCGCCACGCCCTCGCCCACCCGGACGTACCCGCTCTCCAAGACGCCCGCGACCATCCCCGCCGTGCGGTCCCACACCGCCGCGCGCGGGCCCGGCTGGCGTCCCGCCGACGACCACCGCGTCGTCGTCAGCGACGACGAGCTCGCCGACGAGGGGAAGCTGATCGCGGGCGAGCTGGGGATGGCCTACGCGGGCCGCAAGGACGACGTCCGCCCCGGCGACGTACGGCTGTCGCTGAACGACGACGAGGGTGCGAACCCGGAGTCGTACACGATGACCGTCCGCGCCGGGCGCGTCGTCATCAGCGGACCCGGCGAGACCGGCGTCTTCTACGGCACCCGGACGCTGAAGCAGGAGGTGCACGGCGGCGGCACCGCGCCCGAGGGCGTCGTGCGGGACGAGCCGGCCAAGCCGGTGCGCGGGTTCATGCTCGACATCGCCCGCAAGCACTTCACCGCGGACTGGATCGAGGACCGGGTGCGCGAGCTCGGCGACCTGAAGTACAACCAGCTCGGCCTGCACTTCTCCGACGACCAGGCGTTCCGCATCGAGTCCACCTCGCACCCGGAGATCGTGTCGAAGGAGCACCTCACCAAGGCGCAGGTCCGCGGCATCGTGAAACTGGCCGAGAGCCGCCACATCACCGTGGTCCCGGAGATCGACTCGCCCGGGCACCTGGGGGCCGTCATCGCCGCCCACCCCGACCTTCAGCTGCGCAACGTGAACGGGGTGGCGACCCGCGGCGCCGTGGACATCTCCAAGCCCGCGGCCGCCGAGATCGTCGACGACCTGCTCAACGAGTACGCCGGGCTCTTCCCCGGCGATCAGTGGCACCTCGGCGCCGACGAGTACCAGGCGCTGGTCGTCTCCGACCCCGAGGCGTCCTACCCGCAGCTGGCCCGCGCCGCCCGCCAGGCCTTCGGCGCCGGGGCCGGCGTCGCCGACCTCGCCACCGCCTGGGTCAACGACCGCGCCGACACCGTCCGCGCCCACGACCGCACGCCCCGCGCCTGGAACGACGGGCTCTTCCGGGACACCAAGGTCCAGGCCGACAAGGACATCCAGGTGGCGTACTGGACCGGCAAGGAGATCGGGGCCCGCACCCCGGAGCAGTACCTCGCCGCCGGACGCAAGGTCATCAACTACAACGACGAGTTCCTCTACTACGTGCTCGGGCAGCCGCAGACGTTCGTCTACCCGACGGGCGAGCGGATCTACGAGCAGTGGACGCCGCGCGTGCTGCGCGGGACCACGGCCGTCCCCGCCAGGTACGACCGCCAGATCCTGGGCGCCTCCTTCGCGGTCTGGTGCGACATCGCGAGCGCGCAGACACAGGCCCAGGTCGCGGACGGCATCCGGATGCCGCTGCGGGCGATGATGCAGAAGACGTGGGACCCGGGCGGGCCGGATCTGTCCTGGGCGCAGTTCAAGGCGCTCGCGGACCGGCTGGACCGCCCCGCGGATTGACCCGAACGCCTGCGCACCCCCGTACGAATGTGGTGTATTCGGCCCGAGCCGACACCGATCAGCCGGGGGGACACCGGATGGGCTACTGGGGTTACTTCGTCGTGGGCCGCGAGCAGCGGCCGCTGGCGGAACTGGACGCGCTGTCCGGCGCCGAGGGGATGACGCTGCGCGAGCGGGCGCCGGACGGCTGGCAGGTGTGGGAGTACCCGAGCGGGGACGCCGGGATCGCGAGCATGAACGACCTGGCCGCGGAGAGCGGGGCGCCCGCGCTGTTCGGCTACGTGATGGACAGCGCCTGTGTCGTCGTGGAGGCGGCCGCCCCGCACAGCGGCGCCTGGACCACCTGTCTGGCGCGGGCCGCGACGGCCCGCCACCTCGGCGCCGGGGAGGACGGGCTCTCCCTGGAGGACTACTTCCTCGAACCGGCCGACGCCGCCGAGCGAGCCGTCGCCTGGGCCGCCGAGGCCGGGCACGAGGTGAACGCCGACGCACTGCTCGACGTACTCACCGCCGAAGCGGACTCCCTGGCCGAAAACCTCTTCTTCCGGCTGCTCGACAGGCTCGGCGTCGTCCCGCTGTGACACTCCCGGGCCGTCGCACGCAGTAAGGGGAAGTGCGGGCTCCGTGAGAAAGATGCCTGCCTGGGGCCTGTGCGGGGGCCCCGACCCTCAGAGATGACCCGCTTAGGGAGGCGTGGATGAGCCTGGTGGAACTGATCGCTCAGGCCGACGAGCGCGGACTGGCCGCCAGCGGGTTGGCTTGTTTGGATCGGTGTGTGCCGCTGCTCGGCGGTGACGACGAGGTGCTGCGGCCGCTGTGGGCCAACCTCGCGGCCGACGGCGACCCGGCCGCCTGGGGCACACTCCTCGAACAGGTCCGCGCCAAGCTGGGTGTCGCCGATGTCGTCGACGACGAGGACATCGAGGACGAGGCCGCCCTGCTGGCCCGCCGGATGCTGGCCGGCGCCCCCGCCGTCCGCTCGGCCGCCGAGGCACGTACCTGGGCCGACGCCTGCTCGGTCGCGTCCCTCCAGATCCACCGGCTCCTCGACCCCGCGCAGGACGACGGCTCCGCCGCGCCGGCCGGGGCACTGGAGTCGGTGCGCGCCGCCGACACCACGGACGACGCGCGCCCTGAGGGCGTGTCACCGCTCGTCGCCGCCGAACTGCGCCGCCAGGTCAGCGTCCTGGAACTCCTCGACAGCCATGGGGCGGGCGGTGTGCGCCGCGCCCTGGAGGTGTCGACCGAGGGTCGGCGCGTGCTGCGGGCGGTGGTGTCACGCCGGGCCCGCGGCCGGGGCTGAGCCCCGCGGCGACCCGGGCTCGGCGGACCCAAACCCGTTCCCTGAGGGAGTCCTGTGCCGGTCGTGAGGGTGCCGTGCGACGGTCCTGCACGGGTCCGGGAAAGCCGCCGGAATCGCGTGACGTATCGCCGGGCGGCCGCGCTCTCCAAGGTGTGACGACTCAGCAGGAGACCAGGCCCGCGGCGGCGACCAAGCCGGTCCGGTGGGCGGCGGACGCGGTGGCGACGATGCGCGAGGGGGCGCGGCTGCGCCTGGACTACTCCGAACAGAGTCTGTGGCGGGTCGACCGCATGATCGAGGGCCTGCGCCGCGAGGGGACGCCGTCGGCCGCCGCGGCCCACGTGCTGCGCGGCCTCGGCGCCTACGCGGGCGAGGTGATCGCCCGCCGGACCGGCGCCGAGTGGTGGACGGCCGGCGGCGACCACTGGATCCGCACGCCCGACGGACGGCTGTGGGACCCGATCGACGAGGCCCGCCGCTGTTTCACCGGCGACGGGTCGCTGCGCCTGATGTGCCGGGACGCGACGGGCGGAACCCACCGCTGACCCGGTGGTGCGGGGCGCCCGGCCGGCCGGGCGCCCCGCGGCCGTGGGTCACGGCGTGAGCGTCTGCCCCAGGTGGGCGCCGGACGGCGTGCCCAGCGGAGTCCGGCTGAGGATGACGGTCCCGCTGAAGCCGGGTCCCGCGCCGCCGCTCGGGACGTAGACGAGGATGCCGTTGCCGGCGTCCTCGCCCTCCACGCCGAGGACCAGGTCGGCCCGGCCGTACCCGGTCAGGTCGGTGAGCGACACGGAGGAGCCGGCCGTGTCACCGGACTCCGAGACACCCGGCACCCCGGACGTGTCCTGGGAGAACGCGACCGAGCCGGCGCCGGTCAGGCCGGACGCGGTGCCCTTGAGCAGCACCGACATACCGGCGTTGGACCGGTTGCCGTCGCGGCTGACGTCCTCGCCGGGCAGACCGACCAGGGCGTCCGCGTACCCGTCGGCGTTCTGGTCGGCGACCGAGACCGAGCCGCCGAAGGCGTCACCGGCCTCGTTGGAGCCGGGCACGGACGCCGTGTTCTGGTGGATCACCTTCATGCCGGTGGTGGTGAACCCGGTGGAGGTACCGAACAGCATGGTCACCTGGCCGCCCTCGGCGGACCCGGACTCGGCGACGGACGGCTGGCCGATGACGATGTCGTCGTACCCGTTGCCGTCCACGTCGCCGGCCGCGACCGCGCGCCCGCCCTTGACGGACAGGACGCCCGCCTTGGTCAGGCCCGTCGCCGAACCGGCGAAGCGGACCACACGGCCGATCCCGCCGGCGTCGCGGTAGTTGAGGGCCACGTCGGCGTAGCCGTCCCGGTCGAAGTCGCCCGTGGCGGCGTCCAGGTACGCGATCGCGCCGGTGGCCGAGGTCAGCGTGCCGGTGCTGGTCCTCCCGCCGGTCAGCCGGGCGTTCCAGTTGCCGCCCTTGCCGGTGCCGGCCGCGAAGACGTCGGCCTTGCCGTCGCCGTCGAAGTCGCCGACCGCGACCGTCGAGCCGAGCTTGGCGCCGGTGGCCGTCACCGTGCCCGACGTGGTGTACGAGAAGCCGGAGTCCAGGGCCGGGCCGTACAGCACGGTGACCGCGCCGCGGTCCGCGTGGCCGCTGGTGTCGTCCTCGCCGGGCGCGCCGATCGCGAGGTCGGCGTGACCGTCGCCGTTGACGTCGCCCCACGCGGTGGCGGTGCCGAAGGCGTCGCCGGACTCGTGGGAGCCGGGCACGCCGGTGCTGCTCTGGCTGATCGTCCTCTTCGCCGCCGTGACCGGGCCGTCGGTGCCGCCCGGGACGACGGTCACGGTGCCGCCGCCGCTCAGCGCGCGGGGCGTGCCCGCGACGAGGTCGGCCAGTCCGTCACGGTCGGTGTCCGAGGTGGGCAGGGCGTGCGAGATGCCGGGGGTCGCGGCGAGCTGGGCGATCCGGGAGAGCTTCGGGTACAGGTTCGCGCCCGGGCAGGCCGTGGCGTTGGTGTCCCGGTGCCCGAGGACCCGGGGCAGGGTGACGGTGGTGCCCTGCGGGATCTTGTTGCCGCTGAAGCCCTGCGGGACGCCGGACGTCAGGCCGACCTTGCCGGTCGGATCGATGCCGTACATCCCGAACTTCCAGGCCACGATCCGGGCGATGGCGTCCAGGCCGGCCCGGCTCGGCGCGGCGCTCTCGAAGTTGCCGATGTACGAGATGCCGACCGTGTCGGTGTTGAACCCGGCGTCGTGGGCCCCGATGACCGGCAGGTCCATCCCGCCGCTGCGCCCCTCGAAGATCTGGCCGCAGCGGTCGACGACGAAGTTGTAGCCGATGTCGAAGTAGCCCTGGCTGAAGTGGGCCTGCTGGATGGTCCGCATCCGGGCCCGGGAGTCGGCGCAGGACACCGTGTTGTCGGTGTCGACGCCGGTGTGGTGGATCACGGCGGCCTTGACCGTGTCGCCGTACGTGGGCGTGCCGTCGTAGTCCGTCGACGCGCCCCACTCGGCCTGCGTGACGATCGGCGGCTTCACGACCGTGGAGGGCCGGGGCGCCGGCACGGTGGGCGTCGGGGACGGGGACGCGGTGGGGGTGCCGGTGTCCGTCGGCGTGTCCGTCGGGGCCGGGGCCTCGGTGGTCGTGGCCGGGTCGGTCGGAGCCGGGTCGGTCGTGGCCGGGTCGGTCGTGGCAGGTGTCCCGGTGGGGTCGGCGGTCGTCGCGGGGTCCGTCGGGGTGTCCGTCGCCGGGGCCGTGGTCTCCTCGGCGGAGAACGCGGCCGGCCGGGGCGATCCCTCCGGGTCCGTGCCGGGGTCGAGCAGCTTGACGTCCATGCCGGCCGGCTGGCCCTTGGCCTCGGTGCCGTCCGCGTTCACGACCCGCAGTTCGACGCCGTCGGAGTCACCGGTCCACACCGACTCCGTACCGCCGCGCAGCGCGGCCCGCTCGCCCTCCGCGCCGTCCGCCTGGCTCGGCTCCAGCGTGATCCGCCGCCACGCCGACCACTTGCCGGTGTCCAGGTCGCGGGTGCGCACCTCGGGGGTGCCCTTGGCCTGCGCCTCGGGGTCGTTCCAGGTCAGCACGACCGCGCTGAAGCGCTCGGTGCTCCGCCTCTCCAGGCCCCTGCGCCCGGCGCCGCGGTCCTCGAGCTTGAGCGTGTGGACCGCGGGCCCGCGGCTCTCGCGCGCGTCGTCGGCCTTCGTCGACGGTTCGGCGATGGCGTAGGTCACCACGCCGGCGGCGCTCAGGACCACGGCCCCCACGGTCAGCCACGCACGTCTCTTCAGACTGAGCGGCTTGTACGCATGAGTCTTACGAGGACTCAACTGTCCCACCCCTATGAGCAGTCACGGATGTCACACCTGTCACACAGGTGGCGAATACACACAGCGCAGCCACACCCGATACCGTCACCCGGCGCCGCAGCGGGGGAGTCGTGCACGGCGACGGGGCCGCGTCCGTGACGGACGCGGCCCCGTCGGCCGGAGGCGGTGTCAGCCCGCCCAGACCTCGGCCTCGTCGGCCGGGACGGTGGTGGCCAGGCCCAGTTCCTTGCGGGCCGGGACCGACGCGTTCGGGTCGATGCCGTCGAACGCCGGGTCGTAGGCGATGTAGAACGCGTCGGCGTCGGCGGCGTCGGCGGCCTTCTTCCAGTCGGCGGCGGCCTTCGTCAGGGTCGCGCGCAGCTTGGCCACCTCGGCGCCCTCGACGTCCTGCAGACCGTCGACGTGCGCGGCGAGGGCGGCCGCGACGGCCTTGGCCTGCTTCTTGTAACCCGCCAGGTCGTCCTCGACGGCGTCCTTCTCGGACTGGTTGGCCCACAGCGCCTCGTAGACCGCGTTCGAACCCTTCAGGAACGTGGCCTGCTCCGGCTTGAGGGACTTGGCGGTGTTCAGCGTGCCGCTGAACTTGCCGTCCTCCTTGGTGTAGGTGCAGCTGACCGCGCGGTCGCCGGTCGCCCAACTCTCCTTGGTCGGCGTGTAGTAGAAGAGCGACACGCCCTTGGGGAGGGCCCAGGTGTCCGGGGAGTACTTCTGCGCCTCGACCGGGCACTGGTTGTCCGCGATCGTGGAGACGCCGTCGTCGCCCGGGTACTCCTTGCCCTTGTCGATCGCGAACTCGCCCACGACCTGGCCGACATGGGCCTCGTCGCACGGCACGATCTCCACGGTGAAGGCCGTCCCCTCGGCCTTGCCGTTCGGGTTGTAGCAGTCACCGATGTCCAGGGAGAACACGGAGCGCTGGCGGGCGACCTTCTTCGCGCCGTCCTGGGCGCTGTCGACGGCGTCGGAGACGCCCGAACACCCCACCGCCCCGGCTGCGATCAGAGCGACGACGGCGGAAAGACCGCGAAGGGAGCGGGAGGGGGCGTGGGTAGCCATGACGTGTTCATCCTCTTAATTGATCTTTATAGGGCGGACGCGCCTCGCCCCGTACGAAGGGCCGAAGGGGCATCGGCCCTCACTCGCGGCGTCTGACTCGCGAGGTGCCGAGAGGGTTGTACCGGACCGCGGACAGGACCGATACGGCCGTCACCAGTGACACTTCCGTGGTTCCGGGCGCTGATGATCGTGAAGGGGCGTGCGCAAGGGTGGGCGTACCACGAGGTACGGATTCGCCACGAACCGGTACGGACGAGGACTGTTCTTGGCTCGAGGAGGGGAACCCCGCCGCGCGCTCGCGCACGACGGGGAACTGGGCGCGGCCGTCGCGCGGGCCCAGGAGGGCGACGAGGCCGCGTTCGCGGTCGCGTACCGGCTGGTGCAGCCGGGGCTCCTGGGGTATCTGCGCGGTCTGGTCGGCAACGACGCCGAGGACGTGGCGTCCGACGCCTGGCTGGAGATCGCCCGGGACCTCGGCCGGTTCACCGGGGACGGCGCCGGATTCCGGGGCTGGACCGCGACGATCGCCCGGCACCGGGCGCTGGACCATCTGCGCCGGCAGCGTGTACGGCCCCGGTCGTCCGTGCTGGAGCAGGACGTGCTGGCGCTGCCCGATCCGTCCAGCACGCACGAGAGGGCACTGGAGTCGATCTCCACGGAACAGGCCCTGCGCCTGGTCAGCGGACTGCCGAGGGACCAGGCCGAGGCGGTGCTGCTGCGCGTGGTCGTCGGACTCGACGGCCCCGCGGCGGCCCGGGTGCTCGGCAAGCGCCCGGGCGCGGTGCGCACGGCCGCGTACCGGGGGCTGAAACGGCTGGCCGACCAGCTCGGCGCGGCCGGTGTGACGGATGACGGCCCCGGGACGCTGGGGGAATCGACATGACCTGCGCGGACGGCGGTCGGACGCCCGGCGTGACGTGCGTCGCGGTCGGTGGGCGCGGGTGAGTCGTACGGACGGACGGGACGTACGGACAAGGGAGACGTAGGGGCACTACGGCTCCCGGGGGCACGGCTGTCACACGCAGGGCGTACGTGCCCGGCGGGCCGGGAGTCGGCAGAGCGAGTCGGACGGGAACGGAAGCGGACATGGGTGAACGGCAGAGCGGCGGTGCGACGCCCGGCCGTCGGCGCGCGCGCCCCGAGCGTGTGACGGCCCGTCACCCGTCCGGCACGGACACGGTGCTCGACGACATGGAGCTGGAGGCGCTCCTCTCCGCCGCCGTACTGCGCGGGCACCGCCCGGACGCCGAGGGCGAGCAGCGGGCCGTGGTCGCGTTCCGGGCCGCCCGCGCCGAGGGCGCCCACCGGGCGCGCACCCGGCGCCGGGACGACTGGCGGCCCCGGGAGCGCCGCCGCCTGGCGATGTCGGCGCGCACCACGTTGTCCCTGCTGCTCGCCAGTCTCACGATGGGCGGGGTCGCGGTCGCCGCGATCAATTCCTCCGGTCCCTCGGAGGCGCCCGAGGAGCGACGGACGTCCCCCTCCGAAAGCGTTTCCCGCCCGACGGCCGCGCCCTCCGCGCAGCCGTCCGCCGCACCCCTGCCCACCCGCCCGGACCACCCGGACACCGCGCGGGACACCGAGGCCGAATGCCGTGCGTACGGCAAGGTCGACGGCCGGGGCAAGGCGCTGGAGTCGACGGCGTGGCAGCGGCTCGTCGCGGCGGCGGGCGGTGAGGACAAGGTCGCCGCGTACTGCGCCGACCGCCTTGCCACGGCACCGGCCCACCCGGGCCGCACGCCCGGGAACGGCACCGGCAAGAGCAGTCCGCCGTCCGGGAACGGCACGGGCAGGAGCGGCCCGCCGCCCGGGAACGGCACTGCCGGGACGCCGGCCACCGGCAAGGGGCAGGACGGCACGGGGTCCGGTCGGGGCACGGCCGGGCAGGGTGCCGATGGCGACGGGAACTCCGGGAAGAGCAAGAACTGACCGCGCTCGGGAAGCGGAGCGGCGTGAACGGCGCCCCCGTGTGCGCGTATGCGCAAGGCCCTCGGGAAGGCGCGAAGCCGGCCAAAGCAACGGCCGGGGCCGCCACCCCCCACAGGAGAGGCCCCGGCCGTCGCGCGGCACGGGCCGCGCGGCGGCCCGTACTCTCTACAGCGCCATGACTGCGTTTTCTGTCACACCCGGACGGCGGGACGGCCGAAACACGGGATGGTTGCATGTTGTACAGACATGGACGAGCAGCGGTTTCACGCCGTAACGTGCCTTTCGCGCCGGACGCGGAGGCTGTAAGACCACCGCAACGACCTGCGGTCCTGTTGCCGCAACCATCAATTGAGGTATCCAGTGCTGGGGGACGACGCGGAGCTGACCACCGCGGTGCTTGCGGCACAGGACGGGGACGAGACCGCCTTCCGTACTGTGTACCGCTCCGTGCACCCGCGGCTGCTCGGATACGTGCGGACGCTGGTGGGCGACCCGGACGCCGAGGACGTCGCCTCCGAGGCGTGGCTCCAGATAGCGCGCGACCTGGACCGGTTCAGCGGTGACGCCGACCGGTTCCGCGGCTGGGCCGCGCGGATAGCGCGTAACCGGGCGCTGGACCACATCAGGATGCGTGGGCGCCGCCCCGCGATCGGCGGCGACGAGACGGAACTGACCGGGAAGGCCGCGGAGTCCGACACGGCTGGCGAGGCCATCGAGGCGCTGGCCACCGACGGCACCCTCTCCCTCATCGCCCGGCTGCCCCAGGACCAGGCCGAGGCCGTCGTGCTGCGCGTGGTCGTGGGGCTCGACGCCAAGACGGCCGCGCAGACACTGGGCAAGCGCCCGGGCGCCGTACGGACCGCGGCGCACCGGGGTCTGAAGCGCCTCGCCGAACTCATCGGCGACGATCCGGAATCGGCCGGGGTGCTCGACGCCCTGCCGCCGCAGCGAGAACCGCGCCGCCGCGCGGTGACGTCCGCGAGTGTGACGCATCTGCGTACGCGGGCGCAGAAGGATGTGTGATGGCCGACGAGCTGAACAGGTGGCTGGACCGCGAAACGGCGGAACGCTTGCTGCGGGGAGAGCCACTCGAAGCTGTCGACCCGGCCGACCGCGATCAGGCCGAACGGCTCGCCAAGACCCTTGAGGCACTGACCGCCGAACCGGTCCCGACCTGCGGAGAACTCCCCGGAGAGGCCGCCGCGTTGGCGGCTTACCGGGCTGCCCGCGCGGGCCGGGCCACCACGGCCGCGACCCCCGGGGCCCCCGGCGGCCAGGCCGCCGACGAGGTCGGCCTGGTGCGTCTCGGCCGCCCCGGCGCCCGGCCGCGCCGCCCGCGCTGGGGGCGGCCCGTCCGGCTCGCCCTCGCCGCCGCGCTGGCCGCCGGCATGGTCGGCGGGGTCGCCGTCGCGGCCGGAACCGGAGTCCTGCCGACGCCGTTCGACGACGACGAGCCCGCCCGCCCCGCCGCCACGGTCCCCGCGTCCCCCCCGACGGAACGGCCGCTCGTGTCGCCCTCCCCGGAGCGGGACGCGCCGGAGGGCACCGGACCCGGCGGGTCCCTGGCGCCCGCGGACCCGGGCGCCACCGAGGGCATCGAGCCCGGCGGCCCCGCGGACGACGAGGCCACGGGTGACGGCCGGCGCGGCTCCGGCGGCTGGTGGCGCGGTGCCGTCTCCTCCTGCCGCGACATCCGGGACGGCAAGGCGCTGTCCGGCGAGCGCAGACGGGCGCTGACCGGCGCGGCGGGCGGCCGGGACCGGGTGCGGACCTACTGCGAGAAGGTCCTCGGGCACGTGGACGCCAGGACCGGCGGCGACGCCGACGACCGGGACAAGGGCAAGGGCAAGGGCAAAGGCAAGGGCAAGGGCAAGGGGCACGGCGGGAACGACGACGGCGACTGGAGCGACCGGGGCGACACGCGCCACGACGACCAGGACGACGCCCCGAACGGGCTGACCCGCGGCGACGACGGCTCCGGCGACGACCGGCAGACGGAGGGCGACGGGTCCCCCGGACGCGGGGCACCGCGTGCCGCCTCCACCCCCACCCCGACCGCGTCCGCCGTAAGCCGCTGACCTGCGGTTCTCCCGTCCCGCGGAAAAATTTTCGCGCCCGGAGTGACGTTTTCGCGCGCCCCGGCGCTGATCAGAGTGAGCCGACTGGTCATCGGCCCTCGCACAGAGCCGGGGTTCCCCCCGTACCTGCGGCTCGTGCATCGGCGCGGGCGGGACACGTTCCCCCGGTCCCGCCCGCGCCCCACACTCCTCGCCTCACCGGTGGACGACGACCTTGTCACCGGTCCGCACTCGCGCGAACATCTCCCGGATCGCCGGCTCGTCCGCCACGTTCACACAGCCGTGCGAGGCGCCCGCGTAACCCCGGGCCGCGAAGTCCGCCGAGTAGTGCACCGCCTGGCCGCCGCTGAAGAACATCGCGTACGGCATGGGGGAGTCGTAGAGCGTCGACACATGGTGGCGTGACTTCCAGTAGACGCGGAACACGCCTTCCCGGGTCGGGGTGTACTCCGAGCCGAACCGCACCGGCACCGTCAGCTCCGTACGGCCGTCCACCATCCAGCGCAGTGTCCGGCTCCCCTTGCTGACGCACAGCACCCGCCCGGTCAGGCACCGCGCGTCCGGCGGGTCGGCCGGCTGCCCGCCCATCAGATACAGGTCCCAGGTGCCGGGTTCCCGCGTCATCCTCAGCAGCCGCTCCCAGGTGACCCGGTCCGTCCGGCCGGTCCTCGGCAGTCCCCGTTTTCCCTGGAAGCCCCGGACCGCCCGCTCGGTGAGGTCGTCGTAGACGCCGGTCGGCCCGTCGAAGAGCCAGGCGACCTGACGCAGCCGCGCCTGGAGCTCCCGCACGTCACGGCCCTCGTCACCGGGCCCCCACAGGACGGCGGGCGCGGCCGGGCCCGCCGGGGCGCTCGGCTTGCCGTCGGGCGGCGCGGACTTCGGCGACGGGGTGCCGCCGGGGAGCTCTATGCGCACCGGTGAGTGCCGTTCCCCGTCCGGCCCCTCGACCGTGCAGCCGGCGAGCACCGCGAGCGCCGCGCCGCAGGCCAGCACGGCCGCCGGCGCGCGCAGGCCGCCGGCGCGCGCGCCGCGCCCGCCCCGTGTCCCGCGTCCCATGCCCCTGGTACGCATCCAGGCCCCCGTCGTCTCATCGTGGCCACCCCGGGCCGTCCGGATGTCACTCGACATGTTCCCCGCGCGTGACCGGTGGCGAACCAGGCTGCATGGTGGAACACAGGAGTCACGGCGACCGGCGGGCCGTGCCGGCGCCCGACACCCCAGCGACGCGAGAGGCACCCACCATGGCGCGTGAGTCGGAGTCAGGACTGCCCGTCGAGCCGGTCTACGGGCCGGACGCGCTGCGGGGCTGGGACCCGGCCGTGCAGCTGGGCGAGCCGGGCGCCCACCCCTTCACCCGCGGCGTCTACCCGACGATGTACACCGGCCGGCCCTGGACGATGCGCCAGTACGCGGGGTTCGGCACGGCCACGGAGTCCAACGCCCGCTACCGGCAACTCATCGCGCACGGCACCACCGGCCTGTCGGTCGCCTTCGACCTGCCCACCCAGATGGGCCACGACTCCGACGCGCCCCTCGCGCACGGCGAGGTCGGCAAGGTCGGTGTGGCCGTCGACTCGATCGACGACATGCGGGTGCTGTTCGACGGCATCCCGCTGGACCAGGTGTCGACGTCGATGACCATCAACGCGCCGGCGGCCCTGCTGCTGCTCCTGTACCAGCTCGTCGCCGAGGAGCAGGGCGTGTCCGCGGACCGGCTCACCGGCACGATCCAGAACGACGTGCTGAAGGAATACATCGCGCGCGGCACCTACATCTTCCCGCCGAAGCCCTCGCTGCGGCTGACCGCGGACATCTTCCGGTACTGCCGGGCCGAGATCCCGCGCTGGAACACGATCTCCATCTCCGGGTACCACATGGCCGAGGCGGGGGCGAGTCCCGTCCAGGAGATCGCCTTCACCCTCGCCGACGGCATCGAGTACGTCCGTACGGCGGTCGCCGCGGGCATGGACGTGGACGACTTCGCGCCCCGGCTGTCGTTCTTCTTCGTGGCCCGGACGACGTTCCTGGAGGAGGTCGCCAAGTTCCGCGCCGCCCGCCGGATCTGGGCGCGGGTCATGCGGGACGAGTTCGGCGCTCGGAACCCGAAGTCCCAGATGCTGCGGTTCCACACGCAGACGGCCGGCGTGCAGCTGACGGCCCAGCAGCCCGAGGTGAACCTGGTCCGGGTGGCGGTGCAGGGCCTCGCGGCGGTGCTCGGCGGCACCCAGTCGCTGCACACCAACTCCTACGACGAGGCGATCGCCCTGCCGACGGACCGGTCGGCCCGGCTCGCCCTGCGCACCCAGCAGGTGCTCGCGTACGAGACGGACGTGACCGCGACCGTCGACCCCTTCGCCGGGTCCTACGCCGTGGAGCGGATGACGGACGACGTGGAGGAGGCGACGCGGGACCTGATGCGCCGGGTCGAGGACCTCGGCGGTGCCGTCGCGGCCATCGAGCACGGCTTCCAGAAGGGCGAGATCGAGCGGAACGCCTACCGGATCGCCCAGGAGACCGACTCCGGGGAGCGGGTCGTGGTCGGCGTCAACCGCTTCCGGCTCGACGAGGAGGAGCCCTACGAGCCGCTGCGGGTCGACCCCGCCATCGAGGCGCGGCAGGCGGAGCGGCTCGCCCGGCTGCGCGCGGAACGGGACGGGCGGGCGGTGGAGTCGGCGCTGGCCGCGCTGCGGAAGGCGGCGACCGGCGACGACAACGTGCTGTACCCGATGAAGGAGGCGCTGCGGGCCCGCGCCACCATCGGCGAGGTCTGCGGCACCCTGCGCGAGGTGTGGGGCCGCTACGAGCCGTCCGGCACCTTCTGAGCACAGCCGGCGGACGGCGCCGTCCCATCCTGCGGAACGCCGGGTGCACGGGCCGGGACGCGTGTGACACTCCTGTCCATGTTCGGCGTCATCGATCTCCCCACCTATCTGGCAGGTCTGGTCCTCATCATCCTGCTGCCCGGTCCCAACTCGCTCTACGTCCTCTCGGTGGCCGCCCGGCGCGGCGTCCGCGCCGGGTACACCGCCGCGGCAGGCGTCTGGTGCGGGGACGCCGTGCTGATGACCCTGTCGGCCGCGGGGGTCGCCTCGCTGCTCCAGGCGAACGCCGTGCTGTTCGGGATCGTGAAGTACGCCGGCGCCGGCTATCTGACCTGGCTGGCGATCGGCATGCTGCGGGCCGCCTGGGGCATGTGGCGCACCCGCCGGGAGACGGTCGCCGCGGCCACCGGCGAGGCCCCGGCCGGCGAGGAGCGGCCCTTCCGCCGCGCCCTGGTCGTCAGCCTGGTCAACCCGAAGGCGATCCTGTTCTTCGTCGCCTTCTTCGTGCAGTTCGTCGACCCGGCCTACGCCCACCCGGCCGTCTCCTTCGTGGTGCTCGGCATCTTCGCGCAGCTGGCCAGCGTCCTCTACCTGAGCGCCCTGATCTTCAGCGGGACCAGGCTGGCCGCCGCCTTCCGCCGCCGCAGGCGCCTGTCGGCCGGGGCGACCTCGGTGGCGGGTGCGCTGTTCCTGGGGTTCGCGGTGAAGCTGTCGCTGGCGAGCGCCTAGAAGAGGCGGAGTTCCCCGGCGTACTCCGCCAGTGCCTCGGAGGTGGTCCCGGCCCGGCCGACGGGAGGGCGAGGCCGGTCGGCCGGTCCGCGCGAGCGCGACGCCGTACGCCCCCACGCTCGGCTTCGTCACCGAGGAGCAGGGTGCCGAACCGCTGCCCGGTGAGCGGGGGCGGGCCCGCTACGGGATCCGCTGAGCGGCGCTCACCCCGGCCGGGAGGCCCGCGCCGACAGCGTGCGGCGCAGCAGCGGGGTCGCCCACTCCTCGACGTAGTGGTTGAGCAGCCGGGCCAGCAGCAGCATCGCGGCCACCGTGAGCAGGGCCGTGACGGAGGAGGGCAGGCCGAGGCCGCGGTGCAGGGCCCGGATGACGACCCAGCCCAGATGCTCGTGGACGAGGTAGAACGGGTACGTCAGCGCGCCGGCGACCGTCAGCCAGCGCCAGTCGGCCCAGGCGAGCCATCCCAGCGCGACCGCGGCGACGGCCAGATAGCCGCAGGTGACGACCAGGACGATGCCGAGGGAGCTGCGGTAGGAGAAGGCGTCGACGTCCGGCGCGTGCCACAGCCGGGCCACCGCGTAGTGCTGGCCGATGAGCCAGCTCACGGCCACGATGCCCCACGCGTAGGCGTCCCGGCGGTCGCGGTGCACCAGGTACAGGCCGATGCCGCCGACGAAGAAGGGGGCGTACTCGGGCATCAGCACGAGGTCGAGGATGGGTTCCCCCGCCCCCTGCGCGAGGGCGGCGGCGAGCGTCCAGGCCGCGCAGAACAGGATGATCCGCTGCCGGGTCGCGCCGGGCAGCACGACGCACAGCGCGAACAGCGCGTAGAAGCGGATCTCCGCCCACAGCGTCCAGCACACCCCCAGCACCCGGTCGGCGCCCAGCGGCTGCTGGAGCATCGTCAGGTTCAGCAGCGCGTCGCTGGGCGACACCGCCCGGTACGCGACGACGGGCAGCGCGAACACGGCCGTCACCAGGACGACCGCGGCCCAGTAGGCGGGCAGCAGCCGGGCGGCGCGGGACGCGAAGAACGACGTCAGGGTGCGGCCCCAGCCGCTCATGCAGATCACGAACCCGCTGATCACGAAGAACACCTGCACGCCCAGGCAGCCGTACGCGAACCAGCCGTGGAGCGTGGGGAACTGCAGGCTCGGCGAGCTGCCCCACGCCTCGGTGACCTCGCCGTCCCGCCCCCCGTAGTGGTACGCCGCCACCATCAGCGCGGCGACCAGGCGCAGCCCGTCCAGGGCGCGCAGCCGGGTCTGCCGGGGGCGGGCGGGGGCGGTGGGGCGGACCGGGGTGCCCGCCGTGGTGGGCGCGTCGATCACGAGGTGCCCCTGCGGGCGGACCGGCGTATGTCCCGTGCCCGGCGGGCCACCCGGCGGACCGTGGCATTGCGGGGGATGAAGGCCAGTTGCCCGGGCAGCCCGCCCGGCAGCCCCAGCGAGGTCAGCCGCCTGCGCTTGAAGTAGCGCAGCATGCCGCTGCCCGGATGGTGCGTCAGAAAGCGTTCCGTCTCCGCGCGCAGGCCCGGCAGGATCTTCGGCTGCATCGCGAAACCGACCGCGCGCACCAGCGCGCCCAGCGCCTCGACGTCCAGGCCCGGGTGCTGGCCGTCGACCGCCGCCCGGTCCTCCAGCGCGGGCAGCAGCGCGTCCACGATCGTGACGGGCACCCGGTTGCTGTTCTCGTACGGCGCCAGCCGCTCCAGCAGCAGCTCCGTGCCCACCCGGGCCACGGGCAGGCCGTACAGCGCGGACGCCGTGAGCAGCGCGGTGGAGAAGCAGCCGGCCACCAGCGCCGGACGCGTCCGCTGGAACAGCACCTCGGCGAGGACCGGCGTGTCGCAGACGACGAGGTCGGCGCCGAGCCGTCCGGCCTCCTCCTCCAGGCTGCGGGTGAACCGCGCGGGCGCCGAGGGGTGCGGCTTGAACACCACCCGCTCGTGTCCGAGCGCCACCACGCCCCTCAGCATCCGCAGATGCAGGGCGTCCTCCTCCTCGGGGGAGAGGATGCCGAGCGCGGACAGGTACTGGCCGAGCAGCAGCGCGGGCTCCTCGACGTCCGGCAGGCCCTCCTCCCCGTCCGCGAGGTCGGCGAGCACCTTGGTCAGGGCCGGGGTCGGCACGATCTCCGCCGGCACGCCGAACTCGGTGAGCAGCAGCGGCGCGAGGCCCGGCACCAGGTCGACGTGCAGCACCCGGTCCACCCGGGTGCCGACCAGCGGATCGATCTTGTTGCGGGTCGGGCCGTAGCTCATCAGGCCGTCGGCGTAGACCGTCACCGGGGCGCCGGTGAAGATCTGGGCGAGCGCCAGCGACGGGTTGACCTGGATCGACTCGACCGCCAGGGCCACGTCGTCGTCGCCCAGGCGCCACTCGTGGCGCACGAACCGCTCCCACAGCGGCAGGTCGTCCGGCCGGGGGGCCCAGCCGCCGGGGTGGAACGGGAAGAACGTCTCGTTGTACGACAGCACGTCGTCGAAGCGGTCCCGCAGCCGCCCGAATCCCGGCAGGGTCTCCAGGCCCGGTGTGGTCTCCGGGGTCGCCGCGTTGTTGCAGACCAGCAGGATCCGGCGGTCCGCGGGGCCGAAGCAGCCGGCGTCCAGGGCGGCGGCCAGGGTGGCGGCGCCGTACAGCGTGGACGCCTGGAAGATCTGGGTCGTCACGCGGCGGCCCCCGCGACGGCGGGACGGCGGCGCAGCCGCCGCAGCCGGGTGGCCCGCTGCACGTCCATCGAGTCCAGTGCCTCCTCCAGCACGCCCTGCGGCATCCGCCGCAGCGCCGCGGCACTCATGGCTTTGAGTCGTCTCGCCACCGCGGGCTCGAACCTCTCGATGGAACCCAGGTGATGGGAAATGATGGCGCAATACGTGCGCACGGCTTTCGGCAGCAACGCGTCCGCCGCGGGGTCCTCGGCGGTTTCCGCGACGACCTGGTCGAATGCGCGGATGAAATCCAATTGCCGTACGTCCCCGATCTGCGTCAGGGAAGAGGCGACCCCGCGCCGGTAGAAGACACCGAGCAGGCCGACCGCCGCGAAGGAATCCGCCTCCCGGTGCAGCCGCCAGATCCACGGCCGGTCCTCCGCGGTGCGCAGCCCGTCGGTGAAGTGCAGCAGCCCCCGCTCGACCAGCCGGCGGTGGTAGATCCCCGCCCAGGCGTACGCGTAGTCGACGGACGTGGAACGGTCGGCCGGCAGGATCGCGTCCCGCGGCCGCAGCACGACCCCGCGGCGGCCGTGCGGCACGCGGTGCACACTGCGGGCCCGCGCCGTGCACTGGACGTGGTCCGTGCGCACGAAGTCGCAGCCCAGCTCCTCGATCGCGGCGACCAGTCGGGCGTAGTAGCCGGGCGCGAGCCAGTCGTCGCCGTCCAGGAACGTCAGGTACTCGCCGCGCGCCCGGTCGATCCCGGTGTTGCGCGCGGTCGCCAGTCCTCCGTTCCTCTCGTGCCGCACGAGGACGGCGCCCGGCAGTTCGCGCTGGGCGCGCGCGAGGATCTCCGGGGTCCCGTCGCGCGAGCAGTCGTCGACGAGGATGAACTCGAAGTCGTCGCGCGCGTTCGCACGAAGGCTCCGGAGGGTGTCGGGCGCGTATTGCCGCACATTGAAGAACGGCACGATGACGGAGAGCTTGACCACGGAAAAGACGGTAGGGCGCGGCCCGGCATTCGTCTTGACGCCTTCCTTGAATTCAGGTGAACGACGTGTGGCGAAGCCGTGAACCGGGCTTTTTCACGGGCCTCACCCGACCTGATTCTCCGTTCGTCGGTGTGCTGTTAACCGTTTGTTGTGTTCGGGTTGGGCGGGTGCTTCGAATGCATTCCTAGCGTCTTCGGCGTGCCAGCAAGTACGACGAAGACCCGGCGAACGGCCGTGCTCGCGGATTCCGACACCCGGTGGAAATGGGGCGCGCTCACCGCGCACCGCATCGCCCCCGAGGACGCGGACGTCCGCCTGGACGGCTACCTTCTGCGCGGCCGGGCCACGCCCACGGCCCGTCAGCTCCAGGAGACCGGCGCCCACGCCGACTCCCTGCGCGAGGTGACCGCGGCCGAGTTCCTGCGCGTCATGGCGCGGGAGCCGTACGACGTGATCGTCCTGGCGCTGGTCGGCGGCGGGGTGCAGGCCGTGCTGCACGGCCTGCGCGGGGTGTGGGCGGACCGGCCCGAACGCCCCGTCGTGGTCACCGGCTACGTCGGCGTCGTCTACGAGAAGCTCGCCGACGGCCTGCTGCTGCGGCACGGCGCGGACCTCGTCCTCGCCAACTCACGGCAGGACGCCGAGCGTTTCCGCGCGGTGTACGAGGGGGTCGGCGCCGACGCCTCGGCGGTGACCGAGGTGGCACTGCCCTTCCTCGGCGGTGAGCCGCACACCCGCGAACACGAGCCCCGCACCGTGGTGTTCGCGGCCCAGCCCTCCGTGCCGGACAACCGCCGTGACCGCACCTACCTGCTGAACCGGCTCATCGGGCACGCCCGCAGGCACCCCGAGCGCGAGGTGCTGCTCAAGCTGCGCTCCAGGCCCGGCGAACACACCACCCACATCGAGGAACTGCCGTACCAGAAACTGGCCCGGGGCCAGGACCTGCCGCCCAACCTCCGCCTGGTGTACGGGCACATGGGGGAGGTGCTGGACCGCACCGACCTGCTCGTCACGGTCAGCTCCACGGCCGCCCTGGAAGCCCTGCACCGCCGTGTCCCGACCGCCGTCCTCACCGACCTCGGGGTGCGCGAGGCCCTCGGCAACCACCACTTCATCGGCTCCGGCTGCCTCGCCTCCTGGGACCAGCTCGACGCCGGGTACCTGCCGGAGCCGGACGAGGACTGGGTGGCCCGGCAGGGCGTGGCCGCCGGCGGAACCTACACCACGGCGTTCGACCACGCCCGCGAACGCGTCGCCCGCCTGCTGGGCCGGCCGGGCGGGCTGCCACCGCTCGCGCCCTGGTACACCCCCGAGACCGCGCCCGGCTACCTGCCCGGCATCCTCGCCCGCCACCATCTCGGCCCCGACGGCGCGCCGCTGCCCGGAGCGCCGGCCGCGGACGACGCGCCCGGCCCCGTCCGGCAGATCGTGCGCCGGGCCGCGCGCGGCGCCTACCGGCACGGCGTCCAGCGCGTCGCCCCCGTGATCCGGCGGATGGGCGAGCTGTGACCCCCCATCGACAAGGAGAACCCATGTCCGACCCGGCAGCGGGCCACGGCGCTTCGACCCGCCGGGTGCTCGCGGTGATCCCCGCACGCGGCGGCTCCAAGGGCGTGCCCGCGAAGAACCTCGCCCCGGTGGGCGGAGTCCCGCTGGTGGCCCGCGCGGTACGCGAGTGCCGGGCGAGCCGGCTGGTGACCGACGTCGTCGTCTCCACCGACGACCAGGCCATCGCCGCCGCCGCCCGGGAGGCCGGCGCCGAGGTCGTGCTGCGGCCCGGCGCCATCGCCGGGGACACCGCCACCTCCGAGGCGGCGGTCCTGCACGCCCTCGACACCCATGAGGCGCTGCACGGCGCACCCGTCGACGTGGTCCTGCTCGTGCAGTGCACCAGCCCGTTCCTCGTCCGCGACGACATCGAGAAGGTCGCCGCCGCCGTCGCCGAGAACGGCGCCGACACCGCCGTCACCGTGGCGCCCTTCCACGGCTTCGTCTGGCGCGAGACCGGCGAGCCCGCCGAGGGCGGCGACGGCGTCAACCACGACAAGTCCCACCGCCCGCGCCGCCAGGACCGCCCCCAGGACTTCCTGGAGACCGGCGCCGCCTACGCCATGGACGCGGCCGGCTTCCGCGCCCACCGGCACCGCTTCTTCGGCCGCACCGACCTCGTGCGCACCGACCCCGCCCGGGTGCTGGAGATCGACGACCCGCACGACCTGGCCCGCGCCCGCGCGCTGGCGCCGCTGCTCGACGCCGAGCGGCCGCTCGGCGCCCTCCCGGCCGCCGGCGACATCGACGCGGTCGTCCTGGACTTCGACGGCACCCAGACCGACGACCGGGTGCTGATCGACGCCGACGGAAAGGAGTTCGTCTCCGTGCACCGCGGCGACGGACTCGGCATCGCCGCCCTGCGCAAGAGCGGCCTGAAGATGCTGATCCTCTCCACGGAGCAGAACCCGGTCGTCGCCGCCCGCGCCCGCAAGCTGCGGATCCCCGTGCTGCACGGCATCGACCGCAAGGACCTCGCACTCAAGCAGTGGTGCGAGGAGCAGGGCATCGCGCCGGAGCGCGTGCTCTACGTCGGCAACGACGTCAACGACCTCCCGTGCTTCGCCCTGGTGGGCTGGCCCGTGGCGGTCGCGAGCGCCCACGACATCGTCCGCGGCGCCGCACGCGCGGTCACCACCGTCCCCGGTGGCGACGGCGCCATCCGGGAGATCGCCGGCTGGATCCTCGGCCCCTCCCTCGACTCCCTCACCCAGTAAGGACATCTCTGCCATGAGCACCAACTCCCGCCTGCGCTCGTTCGGTTCGCGCGAGGTCGGCCCCGGCCGCCCCGTCTACATCTGCGGCGAGATCGGCATCAACCACAACGGCGAGCTGGAGAACGCCTTCAAGCTCATCGACGTGGCCGCCGAAGCCGGCTGCGACGCCGTCAAGTTCCAGAAGCGCACCCCGGAGATCTGCACCCCGCGCGACCAGTGGGACATCGAGCGCGACACCCCCTGGGGCCGGATGACCTACATCGACTACCGCCACCGCGTGGAGTTCGGCGAGGACGAGTACCGGCAGATCGACGCGTACTGCCAGGAGAAGGGGATCGACTGGTTCGCCTCCCCGTGGGACACCGAGGCCGTCGCCTTCCTGGAGAAGTTCGACCTGCCCGCCCACAAGGTGGCCTCCGCCTCGCTGACCGACGACGAACTGCTGCGCGAGCTGCGCGCGACGGGCCGCACGGTCATCCTCTCCACCGGCATGTCCACCCCGCGCCAGATCCGGCACGCCGTCGAGGTCCTCGGCTCCGACAACATCCTGATGTGCCACGCCACCTCGACCTACCCGGCCAAGGCCGAGGAGCTGAACCTCCGCGTGATCAACACGCTGGAGAAGGAGTACCCGAACGTCCCGATCGGCTACTCCGGCCACGAGACGGGGCTGCAGACCACCCTGGCCGCCGTCGCCCTCGGCGCCGTCTTCGTCGAGCGCCACATCACCCTGGACCGCGCGATGTGGGGGTCCGACCAGGCCGCCTCCGTCGAGCCACAGGGCCTCACCCGCCTCGTCCGTGACATCCGCACCATCGAGGCGTCCCTCGGCGACGGCGTGAAGAAGGTGTACGACTCCGAGCTCGGCCCGATGAAGAAGCTCCGCCGCGTCTCCGGCGTGGTCGCCGAGGCGGAGATCGCCGCCGCGGCCGGCGAGCCGGTCACGGTCTGAGCCCGGACACCACGAGGCAGGGACGGTCGTACGCCGATGAGCCGCCGCGCCGGGAACGCCGGCCACTCCACCCTCGCGTTCGTCGAGAGCCCGGTGCAGCTCCTGAACGTTCTGGAGTGGGCCCATGCCCGCGCGTCCGGTGCGGAGCTCACCCTCGTCGTGCTGTCCCCGACCGACCCCATGACGCGTGGCCAGCTCCGCCGGATGGCCGAGCTGGCCCGCCAGGAGGGGCACGGGATCCGCTGGGAGGAGGCCCGCGGCGGCCCCGCGGCCCCCTTCCGCACCATCGGAGGGCTCGCGGCGCTGCTGCGCGGCGCCGGGCGGATCGTCCTCGGCGACCCCTTCTCCCGCTACGTGCAGCTCCTGCTGACGATCACCGGCGCCCGGGACCTCGTCGTCGTCGACGACGGCACCGCGACCATGGAGTTCGTGGCGCAGCTCGCCCGCGGCGACCGCCTGGTGCGCTGGCACCGCAAGGGCGGCCGCCCCGGCCCCCGCGACCTGGTGTTCGCGCCGGTGTCGGCGGTCGCCCGCAGGCGCCTCACCCCGGGCGCCCGGCGGACGGTGGAGGTCTTCTCGGCCATGCCGGTGGAGGAGGCGCCGCCCGGGGTGACGGTCACGGCGAACGCCTTCGCCTGGACCCGGGACCGCTTCGGCCCGCCCCGCCTCACCAAGGGCGCCGACCTGGTCGGCACGTCCCTGGTCGAGACCGGGGTCGTGGACGGCGACCGGTACCTGGACGCCGTCCGGGCCCTGGCCGCGGCGCACGGCGCCACCCGCTACTTCGCCCACCGCCGCGAGAGCGCGGAGAAACTGCACCGGCTCGCGGTCGGGACGGGCCTGGAGGTCGTCCGGCCGGACCTCCCCCTGGAGCTGATCGCCCGGCGCGGGCCCATCGGGCGCACGGTCCTGAGCTTTCCGTCGACCGTCGTGCACACCCTGCCGCTCGCCCTGGCCGGCACCGGGGTCAGGGTGGCGGTGTGCGACATCGACCCGGCGTGGCTGACGGAGCACGCGTCACCGCGGGCCCAGGGCTTCCTCTCGGGGGTCACCGGCACCGCGCGGGACGTGCACCGGCTGCCGGCGGTCAGCGCGGTGTGAGCGCGGCGGCCTCCCGGCGAGGAGGCGTGCTCCTCGGCTGCGGGCTGCCGCAGCGTCCGCGCCGTCAGCCGCGGACCGGCCTCCGCCGGCCTGGCGGCGACCGCCCGTCCCGCCGCATCGACCCTCTCCTCCGCCGTGCGTCCGATCCCGACACGTGAACACGCCCGACGGTTCTGTCCCAGGCGTGGTATGCGTGGAGTATGGGGCAACTCGGGTTCTTGACGCCTCGTCGGCTCCCCAGGTCGGCTCGGTGAAAAGCGCGCGAGTTTACCCACCCGAATCAATACCTACGCGTCGGACGACCAGATTTTCTTCCCCGAACGGGTTGAACTTTTGTTGATCGAGGGTCAGTCGGCCGTCTCGGCGTCCTACCCTTCAGAGGGTGAACCAACTGATGTCCGCAGAGTCCGAGGCCGACCAAACCGGAGAATCAGCCCTGCCCGGCACCGTGCCGGAAGCGCTGCGCGCCGAGCTCATCGAGTTCCGGCGCGACCTCCACATGCACCCTGAGCTCGGCAATCAAGAGTTCCGAACGACCGCCGCGATCAAGGCCCGCCTGGAGAAGGCCGGCCTGAAGCCCCGCGTCCTCGCGAGCGGCACCGGCCTCGTCTGCGACATCGGCGAGTGGGACGGCGGACGCCCCATGCTCGCGCTGCGCGGCGACATCGACGCGCTGCCCATCCCGGACACGAAGAGTGAGTGCCCGTACCGCTCCACGGTGCCCGACCGCGCGCACGCCTGCGGCCACGACGTGCACACCACCGTGGTGCTCGGCGCCGGGCTCGTCCTGGCCGAGCTGGAGCGGCGCGGACAGCTGCCCCGGCCGGTGCGCCTGCTCTTCCAGCCCGCCGAGGAGGTCCTCCCCGGCGGCGCCGTCGAGGCCATCGCGAACGGGGTGCTCGAAGGGGTGGGCCGGTTCCTGGCCCTGCACTGCGACCCGAAGGTGGACGCGGGCCGGATCGGACTGCGCGAGGGCCCCATCACCTCCGCCTGCGACCGCCTCGAGATCGCCCTGGCCGGGCCCGGCGGCCACACCGCCCGCCCGCATCTGACGACCGACCTCGTCACCGCCGTCGCCCGGGTGGTGACCGACGTGCCCGCGATCGTCGCCCGGCGCGTCGACGCCCGCAGCGGACTGTCGGTGACCTGGGGCCGCGTCGAGTCCGGGCACGCGCCCAACGTCATCCCGCAGCACGCCGAGGTGGCCGGAACCGTGCGCTGCCTGGACCTCGACACCTGGCGGCAGGCGCCCGACCTGGTCGTCGCCGCGATCGACGAGGTCGCCAACCTGCATCGCGCGAAGTCGGAGATCAACTACGTGCGGGGTGTCCCGCCCGTCGTCAACGACGCCGACTCCACCGAGCTGCTGCGCGAGGCGATGACCGCCCGTCGCGGCGCCGACTCCGTCGAGTCCACCGAGCAGAGCCTCGGCGGCGAGGACTTCTCCTGGTATCTGGAGCACGTCCCCGGCGCCATGGCCCGCCTCGGCGTCCGCCACCCGGGCGACCGGATCGGCCGTGACCTGCACCAGGGCGACTTCGACGTCGACGAGTCGGCCATCGCGGTCGGCGTGGAGCTGTTCACGGCGGCGGCCCTGCTCGACGCCGGCCGCTGACCGCGGGGCCCGCCGGCCGGCCCCGGACGCCCCGCAGCCCGTCCCGCGCCCGCTCCGCTTGCGACCGCTCGGGGGCGGGGGGAGTCTGGGCCGTGGCGGGCGGTCCGGAGTGCTGTCGCGTGGAGGGCACCGTGGGTGCCGTCGCCCCATGTGTGCCTTTCGGTCCGGTGGTTCACAAGGACGTAACCGGCCATCGGCACGAATGGATAACGGCACGGCGAAACCCCGTTCCCAGGAGTGTCTACGCGCGTTAATGTGCGCCGAACCCAGCACCCACTGCGGGGCTTGGAGAATGGGGACTTCACGATGCGTCGGACATCCAAACTGACCAGTGTCGCGGTGGGGGTCGCGTCGATCGCGCTCGCCGCCACGGCGTGCGGTGGTACCAGCAGCGACAGCGGTAGCGACGGCGGCGGCGACGCCAAGGGTCTCGCCATCGCCTACGACATCGGCGGCAAGGGCGACCAGTCCTTCAACGACGCCGCCTACGCCGGCCTGCAGAAGGCGGCGAAGGAGTTCGATTACAAGACCGCCGACATCGAGCCCACCGAGGGCGAGACGGACGCCGACAAGGAGCAGCGGCTGTCGTCGCTGGCCAAGCAGGGCTACAACCCGGTGATCGGCGTCGGCTTCGCCTACGGTCCCGCGATGGAGGCCGTGGCCAAGAAGTACCCGAAGACCACCTTCGGCATCGTCGACTCCGTGGTCGAGGGCAAGAACGTCGCCTCCCTCGTCTTCGCCGAGCAGGAGGCCTCCTACCTGGCGGGCGTCGCCGCGGCCAAGGCCACGAAGACGAACACGGTCGGCTTCGTCGGCGGTGTCGACGTCCCGCTGATCCACAAGTTCGAGGCCGGTTACAAGCAGGGCGTCCAGGACACCAACCCCAAGGTCAAGGTCCTGTCGCAGTACCTGACGCAGACCGCCGAGGAGGGTGGCTTCTCCAGCCCCGACAAGGGCAAGGCCGCCGCCGAGGGCCAGATCGAGAAGGGCTCGGACGTCGAGTACGCCGCCGCCGGCCTCTCCGGCCAGGGCGTGATCGAGGCCGCCGCGAAGGCCAAGGTCTGGGCGATCGGTGTCGACTCCGACCAGTACAAGCAGGCGGCTCTCGCCAAGTACAAGAACTCCATCCTGACCTCCGCCCTGAAGGACGTCGGCGGCGCTGTGTTCACGCTGGCCAAGTCCGTCCACGACGGCAAGCCGCTGACCGGCACGCAGACCTTCGACCTCAAGGTCAACGGCGTGGGCCTCGCCGACTCCAACCCGGAGTTCGCGAAGATCCCGGGCCTGACCGAGGCCGTGGAGAAGGCCAAGGAAGGCATCATCGACGGCACCATCAAGGTCAAGACGGAGTAGCAGCGGCCGTACGGCGGATCGTCGTACGAGGGCAGCGGGCGGGCATCCGGCGGGTGCCCGCCCGCTCGCCGTTCCCGGTCCCGCCGCCGGCCGTCCGAGTGACGCGCCGGTCACCCGCGGCCACCCTCCGGCCGCCGTGGACGGCCCCCGGCCCGCCCCGCGCGTGCGATTGGCCACGGGCCTATAACAAGGTGGACAGAAGGGGTTTCCTGGCAGGTCTACGCGCGTTACTCTGCGGCGGAAGCAAGCGCCGTTGCTGCACGCTGTCCCACGGCTGTACCCCCCCGGCGCTGGTACGACAGGAGTCTCACGACATGCGCCGGATTTCCCGGATCACGGTCGCAGGCGCAGCGACCGCCTCTCTGGCCCTCGCTCTCTCCGCCTGCGGCGGCACCTCCACCAAGGCCTCCTCGGAGGACTCGAAGGGCGGGGACAAGGGTCTCGCCATCGCCTACGACGTCGGCGGCAAGGGCGACCAGTCCTTCAACGACGCCGCCTTCGCGGGCCTGGAGCAGGCGAAGAAGGAGTTCGGCTACCGGACCGCCGACCTCGAGCCCACCGACGGTGAGACGGACGCCGACAAGGAGCAGCGCCTCGCCTCGCTGGCCAAGCAGGGCTACAACCCGGTGATCGGTGTCGGCTACGCCTACGCCGCCGCCGTCAAGGGTGCCGCCGAGAAGTTCCCGGACACCACCTTCGGCATCGTCGACGACTCCACCGTCGAGGCGAAGAACGTCGCCGACCTCGTCTTCTCCGAGGAGCAGGCGTCCTACCTGGCCGGTGTCGCCGCCGCCAAGTCCACCAAGACGAACACGGTCGGCTTCGTGGGCGGCGTGGACATCCCGCTGATCCACAAGTTCCAGGCCGGCTTCGAGCAGGGCGTCAAGGACACCAACCCCAAGGCCAAGGTCCTGACCCAGTACCTCACGCAGACCGCGGAGGAGGGCGGCTTCTCCAGCCCCGACAAGGGCAAGTCGGCCGCCGAGGGCCAGATCGAGAAGAAGGCGGACGTCGTCTACGCCGCCGCCGGTCTGTCCGGTCAGGGTGTCATCGAGGCCGCCGCCGCCAACAAGGTGTGGGCCATCGGCGTCGACTCGGACCAGTACAGCCAGGAAGCGCTCGCCAAGTACAAGGACTCGATCCTGACCTCGGCGATGAAGGACGTCGCCAAGGCCGTGTACAACCTGGCGAAGTCGGTCGAGGACGGCAAGCCCGAGACCGGTATCGTTCGTGGCGATCTGAAGTCGGGTGAGGTGAGCCTGTCGAACTCCAACCCGAAGTTCGCGGACAACGCCGAGCTTCAGGCAGCCCTCAAGACGGCCAAGGAGAAGATCGTCAGCGGCGAGATCAAGGTCAAGACCAGCTGAGTGAAGCCAGACCCTGAGCAGCGGTAACCCCAGGGGTTGTGTCCGCTCGACGGGGTACGGGGAGGCTCACTCCCCGTACCCCGTTGTCGCGGTACGCCGGCCCCTTTTCAGGCCATAGGGGCGCTACGCGCGTAGACGACCCCCGTCCCCAGGAGTGTGCGCCATCAACGCGTCCAGCAGCCCTCCGGCCGGCGCGGCGGTCAACGGTCAGGTGACCGCCGTCGAACTCGCCGGGATCACCAAGCGATTCCCGGGCGTCGTGGCCAACCACGACATCCACCTCACCGTCCGCAAGGGCACCGTGCACGCCCTCGTCGGCGAGAACGGCGCCGGCAAGTCGACGCTGATGAAGATCCTCTACGGCATGCAGAAGCCGGACGAGGGCACCATCGCGATCGACGGTGAGCAGGTCACCTTCTCGTCCCCGGCCGACGCCATCGCGCGCGGCATCGGCATGGTCCACCAGCACTTCATGCTCGCGGACAACCTCACCGTCCTCGAGAACGTGGTGCTGGGCAGCGAGAAGCTGTACGGCATCGGCGCCAAGGCACGCCGCAAGATCAAGGAGATCTCGGAGCGCTACGGCCTCGGCGTGGAGCCCGACCGCCTCGTCGAGGAGCTCGGCGTCGCCGCCCGCCAGCGCGTGGAGATCCTCAAGGTCCTCTACCGCGGCGCCCGCACCCTGATCCTCGACGAGCCGACCGCTGTCCTCGTGCCGCAGGAGGTCGACGCCCTCTTCGAGAACCTGCGCGAGCTGAAGTCCGAGGGCCTGTCGGTCATCTTCATCTCCCACAAGCTGGGCGAGGTGCTCTCCGTCGCCGACGAGATCACCGTCATCCGCCGCGGCACCACCGTCGGCACGGCCGTCCCCGCCGAGACCACGCCGAAGCAGCTCGCCGAGATGATGGTCGGCAGCGAGCTGCCCACGCCGGAGACCGCCGAGTCCACGGTCACCGACCGCCCGGTCATCACCGTCGACAGGCTCCGCCTGGAGACCGCCGGCGGCAAGGCGCTGCTGGACGACATCACCTTCACCATCCACGCGGGCGAGGTCCTGGGCATCGCCGGCGTCGAGGGCAACGGCCAGACCGAACTGGTCGACGCCCTCATCGGCCTCAAGCACGCCGACTCCGGCACGATCACCCTCGCCGACGAGGAGATCACCGGCTGGGCCACCCGCAAGCGCCGCGAGCAGGGCATCGGCTACATCCCCGAGGACCGGCACCGCCACGGCCTGCTCCTGGAGGCCCCCCTCTGGGAGAACCGCATCCTCGGGCACGTCACCGAGGAGCCCCTCGCCAAGGGCGTCTGGCTGAACCCGAAGGCCGCGCAGCAGGACACGCGCCGCATCGTCGAGGCGTACGACGTCCGCACCCCCGGCATCGACGTCACCGCCGCCTCGCTGTCCGGCGGCAACCAGCAGAAGCTGATCGTCGGCCGCGAGATGAGTCACAAGCCGCGCTTCCTGATCGCCGCGCACCCCACCCGCGGCGTCGACGTCGGCGCGCAGGCCGCGATCTGGGACCACATCCGCGAGGCCCGCCGCGAGGGCCTGGCCGTGCTGCTGATCTCCGCCGACCTGGACGAGCTGATCGGCCTGTCCGACACCCTCCGCGTGATCTACAACGGCAGGCTGGTCGCGGACGCCGACCCGGCCGCCATCACCCCGGAGCAACTGGGCTCGGCGATGACGGGTGCCGCCACCGGGCACCTCGAGGACGACGACACGACCCCCGGGACTCCGAACCTGAGCAAGTCTCCCGAGTCCGGCGAAGACGAGGCACGCTGATGAAGAAGTTCGACAAGGAGCGCGTGCTCCTCGCGGTGGCCGGACCGGTCATCGCGCTCGCCGTGGCGTTCGTGCTCAGCGCGATCGTCCTGATCGCCTCGGGCAAGAGCCCGGTCGAGCCGTACGCCCTGATGTTCGAGCAGCTCGGCTTCTCGGACATCCAGGTGCTGATCATCAACCAGGCGACGCTCTACTACATCGCGGCCCTGGCGGTGGCCATCGGCTTCCGGATGAACCTGTTCAACATCGGTGTCGACGGCCAGTACCAGCTCGCCGCCATGATGGCCGCCGTCGTCGGCGCCCACGCCAGCCTGCCGGCCGGCCTCCAGGTGCCGCTGCTGATGCTCACCGCCGTTCTCACCGGCGCCTTCTGGTCCGGTATCGCCGGTGTCCTGAAGGTCACCCGCGGCGTCAGCGAGGTCGTCGCGACGATCATGCTCAACGCGATCGCGACCTCCGTGATCGCCTACCTGTGGCTGCCGAACGTCTTCGGCGTCAAGGTCGGCAACAACAACACCACCGGCGAGATGCACAAGTCCGGCTGGGTCCCCGGCATCCCCGTCGGCGAGGCCGGCGAGATCTACGGCCTGGTCTTCCTCGCGGTGCTGCTCGGCGTCGGCTACTGGGTCGTCCTCAACCGCACCCGCTTCGGCTTCGACCTGCGCGCCTCCGGCGCCTCGGAGACGGCCGCCGCGGCCAGCGGCGTCGACCCCAAGCGCATGGTGCTGACCGCCATGCTGCTCTCCGGCGGCATCGCGGGCCTCGCCGGCCTGCCGATCCTGCTCGGCGACACCCACACGTACAGCCTGAACTTCCCCACCGGCATCGGCTTCCTCGGCATCGGCATCGCGCTGCTCGGCCGCAACAGCCCCGTCGGCATCGCGTTCGCCGCCCTGCTGTGGGCCTGGCTCGACAAGGCGTCCCCCGAGCTGGACTTCCACGGCTACGACAAGGAGATCGCGGTCATCATGCAGGGCCTGATCGTGCTCTCGGTCGTCGTCTCCTACGAGGCCGTCCGTGAGTGGGGCCTGCGCCGCCAGCAGCGCCGGGTCGGCGCCGAACTGGCAGCCGGTCACGTCCTCGGCGCCGACAACAACACCACGAAGGAGGTGGCTGGCCGATGACTGCCCCGACCTCAGCGGTTGATGTCAACCAGCCCTCGCTGCAGCCCGCGGCGCCGACCGGCCGCCGTCTGTCCTGGCCGGTGCTGCTGCTGGTCATCGCCGGAGCCCTGGCCCTGACCTCGATCGTCCGCCTCGTCACCGGCGCCGACGGCATCACCAACGTCAGCCAGATGTCCACCGCCCTCCAGCTCGCCGTGCCGATCGGCCTCGCCGGTCTCGGCGGTCTGTGGGCCGAGCGGGCCGGCGTCGTCAACATCGGCCTCGAGGGCATGATGATCCTCGGCACCTGGTTCGGCGCCTGGGCGGGCTTCCAGTGGGGCCCCTGGACCGGTGTCGTCGTCGGCATCCTCGGCGGCTGCATCGGCGGCATCCTGCACGCCATCGCCACCGTCACCTTCCGGGTCAACCACATCGTCTCCGGTGTGGCGATCAACATCCTCGCCCTCGGCATCACCCGCTACCTCGCGCCCCTCGCCTTCGAGGGCCACCCGGGCGGCTCCGCCAAGCAGTCCCCGGCGGTCGACTCCCTCGGCCACTTCACGGTGCCCGGCCTGTCCGACGGGCTCAGGGACCTGAACGACCACGGCTGGTTCTTCGTCTCCGACATCGCCGGCTTGCTCGGCGGACTGGTCACCAACGTCTCCTGGCTGACCCTGATCGCCGTCGCGCTGGTCCCCGGTACCTGGTACATCCTGTGGCGCACCGCCTTCGGTCTGCGGCTGCGCTCCTGCGGTGAGAACCCGGTCGCCGCCGAGTCCCTCGGCGTCAACGTCTACAAGTACAAGTACATCGCCGTGATCATCTCCGGTGGTCTGGCCGGACTCGGTGGCGTCTTCCTCTCCATCGTGGCCAACCCCTTCTACCTGGAGGGCCAGGTCAGCGGCCGCGGCTACATCGGCCTCGCCGCCATGATCTTCGGCAACTGGATGCCGGGCGGACTCGCCCTCGGCGCCGGGCTGTTCGGCTACACCGACAGCCTCAACCTGCGCGGCGGCTCCACCAACGTCCACGCCCTGCTGCTGCTCGGCGCCCTCCTGCTGATCATCGGCGCCATCTGGCTGGTGATCCGCAAGAAGTACGTCCCGTCCATGATCACCGCGGTGGTCGGCGCCCTGGTGTACACCTGGTACGCCACCACCAACGAGGTGCCCAACCAGGTCGTCTCCGCCACGCCGTACGTCGTCACCCTCGTCGTCCTCACGCTGTCCGCGCAGCGCCTGCGGATGCCGAAGGCGGACGGCCTGCCGTACCGGAAGGGACAGGGCAAGTGAGCCCGGCCGCCGCCCCCGACGTCGACTGGGACACGCTTCGGGCGGCCGCGCGGGACGCCATGTCCCGCGCCTACGCGCCCTACTCCGGCTACCCGGTCGGCGTCGCGGCCCTGGTCGACGACGGCCGCACGGTCACCGGCTGCAACGTCGAGAACGCCTCGTACGGGCTCGGTCTGTGCGCCGAGTGCGGACTGGTCTCGCAGCTGCAGAACACCGGCGGCGGCCGGCTCACGCACTTCGCGTGCGTCGACGGCGAAGGCCGGCCGCTGGTGCCCTGCGGCCGCTGCCGCCAGCTGCTCTACGAGTTCGGCGGCCCCGACCTGCTGCTCGACACCCCGGCCGGCATCCTGCCGCTGTCGGAGATGCTGCCCCAGGCGTTCGGCCCGGACCACCTCGGCAGGTAACCCCCCTGCGGCCCCTCCGCGTCGCTCGCGCGACCGTCCGGAGGGGTCGTGTCTCTTCTGGAACCTTCGGAAGGAAAGCCATGGCTGTTTTGTCGACGGACGCCATCTCCGTCATCCGCACCAAGCGGGACCGCGGCGAGCTCAGCGACGAACAGATCGACTGGGTCATCGACGCGTACACCCGCGGGGAGGTCGCCGACGAGCAGATGTCCGCGCTCGCCATGGCGATCCTGCTCAACGGCATGAACCGCCGCGAGATCGCCCGCTGGACCGCCGCGATGATCGCCTCCGGCGAGCGCATGGACTTCTCGTCCCTGAGCCGCCCGACCGCCGACAAGCACTCCACCGGCGGAGTCGGCGACAAGATCACCCTGCCGCTCGCGCCGCTGGTCGCCGCCTGCGGCGCCGCCGTCCCGCAGCTGTCCGGCCGCGGGCTCGGCCACACCGGCGGCACCCTGGACAAGCTGGAGTCCATCCCCGGCTGGCGCGCGCTGCTGTCCAACGAGGAGATGCTGGACGTCCTCGGCACCACCGGCGCGGTGATCTGCGCGGCGGGCGACGGCCTGGCGCCCGCCGACAAGAAGCTGTACGCCCTGCGGGACGTCACCGGCACCGTCGAGGCCATCCCGCTGATCGCCTCCTCGATCATGTCGAAGAAGATCGCCGAGGGCACCGGCTCGCTCGTCCTGGACGTGAAGGTCGGCTCCGGCGCCTTCATGAAGACCATCGAGGACGCGCGCGAGCTGGCGTCCACCATGGTGGGCCTCGGCACCGACCACGGTGTGAGGACGGTCGCCCTGCTCACCGACATGTCCACCCCCCTCGGCCTCACCGCGGGCAACGCGCTGGAGGTCCGCGAGTCCGTCGAGGTCCTGGCCGGCGGCGGCCCCGCCGACGTCGTCGAGCTGACCGTCGCCCTGGCCCGCGAGATGCTGGCGGCGGCCGGGCTGAAGGACGCCGACCCGGCGAAGGCGCTGGCCGACGGCTCCGCGATGGACGTCTGGCGGCGCATGATCGCGGCCCAGGGCGGCGACCCCGACGCCGAGCTGCCCGTCGCGCGCGAGCAGCACGTCGTCACGGCCCCGTCCTCCGGTGTCCTGACCCGCCTCGACGCCTACGGCGTCGGCGTCGCCGCCTGGCGCCTGGGCGCCGGACGCGCCCGCAAGGAGGACCCCGTGCAGGCGGGCGCCGGCGTCGAGATGCACGCCAAGCCCGGTGACACCGTGACCGCGGGCCAGCCCCTGCTCACCCTGCACACCGACACCCCGGAGCGCTTCGCGTACGCCCTCCAGTCGCTGACGGACGCCTACGACATCGCTCCGTCGGGCACGGCCTTCAGCGCCCCGCCGGTCGTGCGGGAACGTATCGCCTGACCCGCGGTTTCCCCTTCCGGGTGAACGGGACCGGTGGACCCCCGCCGGTCCCGTTCGGCGTGACGGCCGGCACCGGTGGGTTCCCCGCCGGCCGACCCTCAGCCCAGGAGTGCCGCCACCACCACCAGGACCGGCACCGAGAGCACCGTCGACAGCAGGATCGAGTCGCGGGCCAGGCGCTCGGCGACGCCGTAGCTCGACGCGTAGGTGAACAGGTTCTGCGCGGCGGGCAGGGCCGAGGTCACCACGACGTCGAGCAGGGGAGCGCCCCGCAGCCCGAAGACGCCCGCCGCCAGTGCCCAGGCCGCGGCGGGCTGGCCGAGGGACTTCAGCGCGACCGAGAGGAACACGGGGTGCCGGTCCGGGCCCCGGCCCGGCATCGTGCTGCCGCACAGGGAGATGCCGAAGGCCAGCAGGACCGCGGGGACCGACATGCCGCCGATCAGGGTCAGCGGGTCCATCACCGGCGCCGGCACCCGCACCCCCGCCGCCGAGACCGCCACACCCGCCAGGGAGCCGAGCGCGATCGGGTTGCGCAGCGGCGTCAGCAGGCGCCGCCGCAGGGGGCCCTTCCCGCCGCCGCCGGACAGGTCGAGGATCGTCAGCGCGACCGGCGTGATCCCGACCAGCTGGAACAGCAGCACCGGCGCCACCAGCGACGCGTCGCCGAGGACGTACACGGCGATGGGGATGCCCAGGTTCCCGGCGTTGACGTAACTGGAGCACAGGGCGCCGATCGTGGTGCGGCCCACGCCCCACCGCCGTACGGCACCGACCGCCACGAAGACCCCGGCCGCCGCGGCCGTGCTCAGCGCGGTGACCAGGAGACGGCTGGAGAAGATCACCGAGAGGTCGGTCCCGGCGAGGGTGGTGAAGAGGAGCGCGGGCGACGCCACATGGAAGGCCAGCTTCGTCAGCACCTCCCGGCCGTGCTCCCCGAGGTGGCCGCGCCGGCCGATCACATAGCCGACGGCGATGACCACCGCGATCACCGCGAACCCCGTCAACACCCCTTGCACGGAGTCCCCTTCGCGGGAAGCGGGACGCGCGGTCTTCGAGGAGTCGCCGGTGCATGAGGCATACACCCAACCCTCCGGTGACGGAGGGGGCCCGGTCAATGTGATCCCGACCGGCGGACACGCCACCGCAGGCCCCGCGATGAGTTGGCGGCCCGGGCCCGGTCTACCGCTCGTGGACGCCAAGACACCCGCGGTACTCGTGCTGGCCGGCCCCGTCACCCGGGGCGAGGTGGCGGGGCTGTGCGCGGCCGTCCGGGCACGCCTGGAGAGCGGCCGGTCGAGGGTGGTCGTGTGCGATGTCGGCGGGCTCGGCCCACCGGGCCTGGGCACCGTCGACCTGCTGGCCCGGCTCCAGCTCAGCGCCCGGCGCGCCGGTGGCCGGATACGGCTGCGGGACCCGGACCCCGCCCTACACGCCCTGCTCGACCTCGTCGGCCTCCGTTTCGAGGTGGAGGGGCAGCCCGAAGAGCGGGAACCAGCGCTTCGTGTCGAGGAAGCAGTGGAACCCGGTGATCCGCCCCCCTGAGATCTCCAGGACCTGGACCGCCCACGGCGTGAACCCGCCCGCCTCCGGGTCGGGCTTGTACTGGGCGAACCCCGGCAGCCCGTTGACCTGGACGGGGACCAGCCGGGAGCCCGCGCACGGGGCGCCCAGCGTCGTCATGAACCCGGTGATGTCCCCGGCGCCGGTCAGCCACAGGTCGAACGGCGGCATCGTCATGACGGCGTCCTCGTGCAGCAGCGCCGTCAGCGCCGTCATGTCGTATCCCTCGAAGGCGGCGACATAGCGCTCCAGGAGCTTCTGCTGCTCCTCGTCCAGCGGGTCGGCGACCGCCGCCTCGGCGCCGGGCTGCTGCTGCTCGGCGAGGGTGGCCCGGGCCCGCTGGAGCGCGCTGTTGACCGACGCGACCGAGGTGCCGAGCAGCTCGGCGACCTCGCTCGCCCGCCACGCCAGCACCTCGCGCAGAATCAGCACCGCCCGCTGCTTCGGCGGCAGTTGCTGGAGCGCGGCCATGAAGGCGAGCCGCACCGACTCCTTGGCGACCGCGGCCTCGGCCGGGTCGTCGGTCGTGGGCAGCACCCGGCTGTCCGGCACCGGCTCCAGCCAGGTGTGGTCCGGGCGCGGGGAGAGGGCGGCCTGCGCGAGCGGCGTCGACTCGGTGAGGTCCATGGGCCTGGCCCGTCTGTTGCCCGCGGTCAGCATGTCCAGGCAGACGTTCGTCGCGATGCGGTAGAGCCACGAGCGGAGGCTGGAGCGGCCCTCGAACTTGTCGTAGCTGCGCCAGGCGCGCACCATCGTGTCCTGCACCGCGTCCTCGGCCTCGAAGGACGAACCGAGCATGCGGTAGCAGTACCCGGTCAGCTCGACGCGGTGCTTCTCCAGCCTGACGTCGAGGTCCGTCTTCGTGGTCGCCGTACCGTCGCTCATCGTCCACCCACCCCTGGGGCCGTCCTGGGGGACGCCTCGTCGCGTCCCACCACTTCGGAAGCTACCGCAGCCCACTGACAATGGCCCCCGGAGTCGGAGAACCCGCAGGTGGACGGGGACATGGCAGCGGGGCGCACCCCCATGCCACGAGTGCGCCCCGCCGGTGTGCGGCCGTGCTCCGGGCTCAGCCCAGCGGGACGCCGTTCACGGGCAGGCCCTGCGTCGGCAGGCTCTGCACCGGCAGACCGCCGAGGAGCCCGGCGGCCACGCCCGTCGGGGCGCCGGCCAGCGTCCGCGCGGCGGCCGGCTGCGCGGCGGCCAGCCCGGCGGCGACCGCCTCCTGCCCGCCGGCCAGGCTCTCGGCGGCGTTCGGGGCGGCCTGCGTGAGGCTCTCGGCCGGGAGCGTGCGGGTCACGGTGTCCAGCGCCGCGCCGGTGTCGGGGACGGCGGGCGCGGCGTTCGCGGCACCCGCACCCGTGGCGGCGAAGGCGGCACCGAGCGCGGCGACACCGAGGGACTTGGCGGCAGACTGCTTCATGGAAAACCTCAGAATTCGAGAACGGGGATGTGAGCGGTTCTTCGACCGTAAACAACCCCGCCGTTCGGCCGCAAACATCGAATTGCGGACGGATTGTGAATGGCGTCCGCAGCCCCTGTGCGCGCAGGGTCGCCGATCAGTCGCCCTGGCCCGGAGAACCGCTGGTGGGGACCGTCTGCCGGAAAAGCCACTCGGACTTGAGTTCGGCATATCCGGGCTTGATCACGTCATTGATCATCGCCAGCCGTTCATCGAAAGGAATGAACGATGATTTCATCGCATTGACGGAGAACCACTGCATGTCGTCGAGCGTGTAACCGAACGCCTCGACAAGATGCTCGAATTCCTGGCTCATGCTGGTGTGGGACATCAGGCGGTTGTCGGTGTTCACCGTGGCGCGGAAGTGCAGCCGGCGCAGCAGCCCGATCGGATGCGCCTCGTACGAGGCGGCCGCGCCCGTCTGCAGGTTGGAGCTCGGGCACAGCTCGAGCGGGATGCGCTTGTCCCGCACGTACGACGCGAGCCGGCCGAGCTCCACCGAGCCGTCGTCCCGCACCCGGATGTCGTCGATGATGCGCACCCCGTGCCCGAGCCGGTCGGCGCCGCACCACTGGAGGGCCTGCCAGATGGACGGCAGCCCGAAAGCCTCACCGGCGTGGATCGTGAAGTGGTTGTTCTCCCGCTTGAGGTACTCGAAGGCGTCGAGATGCCGGGTCGGCGGGTGGCCCGCCTCGGCGCCCGCGATGTCGAAGCCGACGACGCCCAGGTCGCGGTAGGTGTTGGCGAGCTCGGCGATCTCCAGCGAGCGGGCCGCGTGACGCATCGCGGTGAGCAGGGCGCCCACCCGGATGCGGTGGCCGTTCTCCCGGGCGATCCGCTCGCCCTCCCGGAAGCCCTCGTTGACGGCCTCGACGACCTCCTCCAGGGTGAGCCCGCCCGCCAGATGCTGCTCCGGGGCGTAGCGCACCTCGGCGTAGACGACCCCGTCCTCCGCGAGGTCCTCGGCGCACTCGCGGGCGACGCGCACCAGGGCGTCGCGGGTCTGCATGACCGCCACGGTGTGCGAGAACGTCTCCAAGTAGCGTTCCAGGGAGCCCGAGTCGGCGGCCTCCTGGAACCAGAGGCCGAGCTTGCCGGGGTCGGTCTCGGGAAGCTGGGAGTAGCCCGACTCGCGGGCGAGCTCGACGATCGTGCCGGGGCGGAGCCCGCCGTCGAGGTGGTCGTGCAGCAGAACCTTCGGGGCCCGGCGGATCTGGTCCGAGCTCGGGGTGTGCGCCTTCGGGGCGGTCTGGCTCGTCATTTCCGCACTCTAACGCCTACGCGCGTAGAGAGCGCGTCCCCGCGCACACGTCCGGATCGCCGCTTTACACATCCGTCGATACGTAACGGTGACCGCACGGACGGGTCGCGGACGACCCCACTTCTGCCACTGTTCTGTCATGGCACAGCAAGCGACGCCGGTGCGCAGGGTCCGGCTGGGCAGGGCGATGGGGCCGGAGCCGACGGCGGTGAGCGGCGCCGTCCTGCTGCTCCCACCGGGTGACGAGACCTCATACCGCAGACCCGCACCGCTGTTGGCCACCCCCATGACCCGCGCCCTCGGCCGCCGGCTCACCCGCGCCGGGCGCCCGGAAGGGCTCGCCGTCCACGTCGTCCACTACCGCTACCGCGGCTGGAACGGCGACGAGGCCGCCCTCCTGAGCGACGCCCTGTGGGCCGCCGACGAGGCCGTACGGCGCTACGGCGACGTGCCCGTGTGTCTCGCCGGCCTCGACATGGGCGGACGTGCGGCGCTGCGCGCGGGCGGCCACGAGGCCGTCAACTCCGTGCTCGCCATCGCCCCTTGGCTGCCCGACGAGGACAGCGCGGACCCGCCCGAACCGGTGAAGCAGCTCGCCGGGCGGCGCGTCATGATCGTCCACGGCACGAACGACGAGCGCACCGACCCCGAACTGTCCTTCCGGCTGGCGGCGCGGGCGAAGAAGGCGAACCGGGAGGTGTGCCGCTTCGAAGTGCACTCCGATCGGCACCGGTTGCAGCAGCACCGCGACGAAGTCCTCTCCCTGGCCGAGGACTTCGTCATGGGTGCGCTGTTCGGGACGGTGTTCTCGCGGCCGGTCGCCGACGCGTTCGCCGCACCGCCGCCCCTCGGGCTGCGCATGCCGCTCGCCTCCGGGTTCGGCAAGTCGCTGCGCCGGTAGCCCTGTCTTCGCGCTCTCAGGGCAGCAGCGTCCCCCTGCGGGAGAGCAGGAACTTCTTGAACGCCGCCACCGGGAGCGTGTCCGGGCGGTCCGCCAGCCAGGCGACGCCGATCTCGCGGGCCGCCCGGGGAGCCGTCACGGTCAGCTCGCTGACGCCCGGCCGGGGCACGGCCGGCGGCGGCAGCAGCGCCACGCCCAGACCGGCCGCCACCAGCCCCCGCAGGGTCTCCGCCTCCTCGCCCTCGAAGGCGATCCGCGGCCGGAACCCGGCCTCCAGGCACAGGTCGTCGGTGATCCGGCGCAGCCCGTAGCCCGGCTCCAGCGTCACGAAGTTCTCCTCCGCCGCCTCCGCCAGCCGGATGCGCCGGCGGCCGGCCAGACGGTGGTCGGCGGGGACGACCAGCCGGAGCTTCTGCTCGTCCAGGCGGCGGGCCACCAGGTCGGGGGCGTCCGGGACCGGCGACGTCAGGCACAGGTCCAGTTCGCCGGCCCGCAGGCCCTCCAGCATCGCCTCCCCGTAGTTCTGCACCAGGCTGAAGCGGACGCGGGGATGATCGGCGCGGAAGGCCTGCAGCAGGCCCGGCACCGTCTCCGCGCCCATGGTGTGCAGAAAGCCGAAGGCGACCTTGCCGGTCGCCGGGTCGGCGTCGGCGCGGACCTCCTCGGCGGCGCGCTCCACCTCGGCGAGGGCACGCTCGACGGAGGCGAGGAACGTGCGTCCCGCGGGGGTCAGCGAGACCGTACGGCCGTGCCGGGCGAACAGATCCACGCCGAGATCCTGTTCCAGACGGACCATGGCGCGTGACAGCGTCGACTGGGGCACCCCCATCTCCCGCGCGGCCCGGGTGACGTGCTCGGTCCGGGCCACACCGGCGAAGTAGGCGAGGCGGGGCGCGAGCAGCCGCGCCATGTCGGCCATGTCTTCTGTGTCACCGAACGGTGACAGTCGACCTCGTGAACTGTACTGATGCGCCATGGGAACGATTATGGCGAATCCATGCATTGGACGGATCAGTGACCCGTACGTAGCGTCGAAGCATGTCTCCCGCCAGTACCGGGGCGTCCACTCCCGTGGTCGCCGCACCCGCAGCCCCTGTCGCCGACTCCCGTATGGCCCCGGGCGGCCCCGGCTACCGCCGGATGAGCCTCGCCCTGTTCCTCGCCGGCGTCGCGACCTTCGCCCTCCTCTACTCCACGCAGGCCCTCCTGCCGCTGATCTCCGGTGAGTTCGGCGTGCCCGCGAGCGCGGCCAGCTGGACGGTGGCGGCCGCGACCGGCGGACTGGCCCTGTTCGTGCTCCCCATGAGCGCCCTCTCCGAGCGGTTCGGCCGCCGTACCGTCATGACGGCCTCCCTGGCCGTCGCGGTCACCGTCGGCCTCGCGGTGCCTTTCGCACCGAACCTGACCGCGCTCGTCGCCCTGCGGGCGGTCCAGGGCGCCGCGCTGGCGGGCCTGCCGGCCTCGGCGACCGCGTACCTCGCCGAGGAGGTGCGTCCCAGGGCGCTGGTCACGGCGATCGGGCTGTTCGTCGCCGGCAACAGCGTGGGCGGCATGAGCGGACGCGTCATCACGGGCTGGGTGGCCCAGGAGTGGGGCTGGCGGGTGGCGGTCGGCGTCATCGGCGCCGTCGCGGTGGCCTGCGCGGTCGCCTTCCGGCTGCTGCTCCCGGCACCGCGCCACTTCACGTCCGGGTCGCTGCGGCCGCGGGTGCTGGCGCGGACCGTGCGCGACCATCTCTCCGACCCGCTGCTGCGCCGGCTGTACGCGATCGGCGCGCTGTTCATGACGGTCTTCGGCGGCGTGTACACCGTGATCGGCTACCGGCTCACCGAGGCGCCGTTCTCGCTGCCCCAGGGCGTGGTCGGCTCCATCTTCCTGGTGTACCTCGTCGGCACGGTCTCCGCGTCCACGGCGGGACGGCTGGTGAACCGGCTCGGCCGGCGCGGTGCCCTGTACGCGGCCGGTGCCACCACGGCGTCGGGGCTGCTGCTGTCCCTGGCGGGATCGCTGCCGCTGGTGCTGCTGGGGCTCGTGCTGATCACCGCCGGGTTCTTCGCGGGGCACGCGGTGGCGTCCTCCGCGGTCAGCAAGACCGCCACGCACGGGCGTGCTCAGGCGGCGGCGCTGTACCAGTCGGCCTACTACATCGGCTCCAGCGCGGGCAGCACCGTGGGCGCGGTCGCCTTCCACGCGAGCGGCTGGGGCGGGACGGTCGGCGTCGGGCTGCTGGCGGTCCTCGGCGTCGTGACGATCACCGTGCTGGGGACGCGGGCGGCTCGGGCCCGGGCGGCCGTGGCGGCCGCCTGACGGGGGCGGGCGGCGGCGTGCCGTGTGTCCGCACGTGACGGACCACCCCCTGACCGGTACCGGGTCAGGGGGTCCGTCATGTCACCACGCCGTGCGGGTGCTGTCCGCCTTCTCCTCGGACGGCAGCAGCAGCCAGAGCGCTATGTAGAGCACGAACTGCGGGCCCGGCAGCAGACAGGAGAGCAGGAAGACCACGCGCATCGTCGTGGCGGAGGTGCCGAAGCGGCGCGCCAGCGCGGCGCACACTCCGCCGATCATGCGGCCGTGGGTGGGTCGGGCGAGCGCGGTCATGGTGCGGCTCCTTCGTGAGCGTCGGTCGGCGGCTCCTTGTCGGGCCCTCCGAGTGGTGTCTCCTCCACTGACCTCGACGCTACGAGGACAAACAGGATGAAGCGTCGTGCTACGGGGCCATCCCGACCCTGGGGATCGTCGGGGTCCGACCCTGAGACGGCTCCTCCTGGGGTACCGGCGCACGGTGCCCCCCGGTGGACCCGCGACGGAAGCGGGCCCGGGCCGCGGGGACGACGGCCGTGTGCGCCAGTGCCACGCCCACGGTGTTGAGCAGCAGGGAGTCGACGTCGACGATCTGGCCGGGGACGCCGGTCTGGAGCAGCTCGATGCCGAGGGAGATGAGGGCGGCGGCGGTCGTCGTACGGGCCAGGGAGCCCAGCGGGGAGGACGTCGGCCTGCCGTGGGCCATCGGCAGCAGGACCCCGAGCGGGGCGAGCAGGGCGAGGCCCTCGACGATGGAGCGGGTGGCCTCGCGCCAGCCGAGGGCGAGGTCGGCGCGGATGCCGGCGAACGGCTGGAGGTTGGCGGGCATCACCCAGGGGACGTCCAGGGGGCGCAGCGTGAGCCAGGCGACCAACGCAAGGTGGGCGACCAGGAGGATGCCTCCTGTCGCGCGGACGCGGATCACGGCGCTGTCGCCGATGGAGCCTTGACGCTGCACGCCCCCCAAGACGCGCCCATCGGTGGGATCGGTTCCGGGAGGTGGGGGCGGGGCGGGGTGAGGTGTCCGCCACACGGTGTGGCCGGGGGCGGTGCGGGGGTGCGGTGCGTCCGAGGGTGCGGCGCCGTGAGGGAGTGCCCGCGGGCGCGTCCTCGCCGTCGGTGGGGGAGCGCCTCACGCCTGCCGCGTGCGGGGGAGGGCGGGGCCGGGGTGGGGGCCCGCCGTGCCATACCCGGCCGGGGGCGGGTCAGGTCGTGCCCGCCTCCGTGGACGGGGGCTCGTTGCTGCCGGGGCGGGCGCGGACCTCGTCCGTGCACTCGTAGCGGCGGGGCGGCGTGTCCGCGGGGCCGCCCAGGATGACCGAGCCGTCGCCCTCGGCCGCCGCGGAGTCCGAGAACGTGCAGACGATCTGGGCCAGGGCGTACGAGGTGAGGGACGTCGGGGCGGTGGTCAGGCGCAGGGTCTCGTCGGGGTCGTTCCGGCGCGGGCCCGTGACGCCCATGGCGCCTCGGACGTCCGTGGTGTAGCCGGCCTCCTTCTCGGCCGCCGACGGGGTCGCCTGGAGCTCGTCGAGGAGGACCTGGGCCACCAGGACGCGGCGCGCCGCGTCGGCCGTGCCGTCGGGGACGCGCACGGTCCGGTCGACCGCGACCAGCTGGGAGCCGCACAGCAGGAAGACCTGTACCGGAAGGCCGCGGCTCGCCTGGGAGGAGGCGTCCGGTTCGGAGAGCGAGCAGTGGACGCGGGAGGGGGCGGGACCGAAGTTGGTCGGCACCTCCGTGGACCGTATGCCGCAGCCCGCCAGCGAGACGGCCGCCAGGGCGAGGAGGGCCGTGAGACGCGGGTTCATCAGGCGTCCTCCTTCTTGTCCGCCGGCTCGTCCCGGGGCAGGCGCAGGGTGAAGACGGCGCCGCCGTCGGGGGAGTTGGCGGCGGTGATGTCGCCGCCGTGGATGTGGGCGTTCTCCAGCGCGATGGACAGGCCGAGGCCGCTGCCCTCGGAGCGCGGCCGGGAGGCGCTGGCCTTGTAGAAGCGGTCGAAGACGTGCGGGAGGACGTCCTCGGGGATGCCGGGGCCGTGGTCGCGTACGTCGATGACGACCGCGTCGTCCTCCTCGCGGACCGTGACCCGCACCGGGGAGCCGCCGTGCTTGAGGGCGTTGCCGATCAGGTTGGCCAGGATGACGTCGAGGCGGCGCGGGTCGAGGCGGGCCACGATGCCCCGCTCGGCGTCCAGCTCCACCGCGTCCAGCCAGGCGCGGGCGTCGATGCAGGCGGTGATCTGGTCGGCCACGTCGACGTCGTCGAGGACCAGGCGGGCCGTGCCCGCGTCGAAGCGGGTGACCTCCATGAGGTTCTCGACGAGGTCGTTCAGGCGGCGGGTCTCGCTGACCACCAGGCGGACCGCGGGCTCGATCATCGGGTCCACCGAGCCGGTCCCCGCCTCCAGCTCCTCCTCGAGGACCTCGGTGACGGCGGTGATCGCGGTGAGCGGGGTGCGCAGTTCGTGGGACATGTCGGCCACGAACCGGCGGGACGCCTCGTCCCGGCCGGCCATGTCGGCGACCCGTTTCTCCAGCGCCTCGGCGGCGTTGTTGAACGTCCGCGACAGATCGGCCAGTTCGTCCGTGCCGGACACCCGCAGCCGGGTGTCGAGCTTGCCCTCGCCGAGGCGGCGGGCGGCGACACCGAGGCGGTGCACCGGCTTCAGCACGGTCGTGGCGGCGGCCTGCGCGAGGAGCGCGGAGCCGATCAGGGCCAGGCCCGTGGCGATGCCCAGGGACCAGGCCAGGGAGTTGAGGTCCTTGGCCTCCTGTTCCAGGGACTTGAGCATGTAGCCGGTCGGGCCGCCGCCGATCACCTTGGTGCCGGCTATCAGGTACGGCTTGTCGTCCTTCACGATCCGCTGCCAGTACAGGTGGTACTCGGCCCTGTCGGAGGAGTCGACCCGCTGCTTGTCGTTGACCGCCGTGCGCAGGGACTCGGGTACGTCGGCGAGGGTGAAGCCGTCCAGGGCGCCGGAGCTGCTGTACAGCGGCTTGCCGTCGGCGTCCTGGGCGGCCAGCAGCACGCTGAAGCGCTGGCTGCTGTTCGCCATCTGCCCGGCGGTGTGCTGCAGTTCGTCCTGGGTCGGCCGCTCGGGCAGCAGCCCGGCCCGGTTCTGCATCTCCTGCTGGAAGTCGCGCAGCACCGCGTCCTGGGTGCGGGTGAGGACCGCCTCCCGGTTGAGCCAGTACGCGATCCCGGAGGCGGAGACGGCGGCGGTGAGCGCCACCAGGGCGAACACCACCACCAGTCGCAGCCGCAGACTCGTGAGACGCAGCCTCGACCACACTCCCTTGCGAGCCGCGGACCAGCCGCGGAGACCTGCCTGCGTGTCCGTCACTGAGGCGCGTCCAGGCGGTAGCCGACCCCGCGGACCGTGCGGATCAGGGTGGGCGAGGACGGGACGTCCTCGACCTTGGCACGCAGACGCTGCACACAGGCGTCCACCAGGCGGGAGTCGCCCAGGTAGTCGTGTTCCCAGACCAGCCGCAGCAGTTGCTGACGGGACAGGGCCTGGCCGGGGCGGCGGCTGAGCTCCAGCAGCAGGCGCAGCTCGGTCGGGGTGAGCTGGAGGTCCTCGCCGTTCTTCGTGACGGTCATCGCCGCGCGGTCGATGACCAGGCTGCCGAAGGTCGCCGCGTCGTTCGACTCCCGCTCCCCGCGGCGCAGCACCGCGCGGATCCGGGCGTCCAGGACCCGGCCCTGCACGGGCTTGACGACGTAGTCGTCCGCGCCGGACTCCAGGCCGACCACGACGTCGATGTCGTCGCTGCGGGCCGTGAGCAGGATGATCGGCAGCTGGTCCGTGCGCCGGATGCGCCGGCACACCTCGAAACCGTCGATGCCGGGCAGCATCACGTCCAGCACGATCAGGTCCGGCCGCTGCTCACGCAGCAGTTTCAGACCGTCCTCGCCGGTGGCAGCGGTGGCCACCCGGTGTCCCTGGCGCGTCAGTGAGAGCTCCAGGGCCGTACGGATGGCGTCGTCGTCCTCGATCAGCAACAGGGAAGGCACGCCGCACATTCTGGCCCATGCGGGGGTGGTGTTTCGACACCTGTACGAGCAGTTCGCTCACGCGCGCGCGGTGCCCGGGTGTCCCGGACCCCTGTGACAGGTCTGTGACAGTCGGCGGACAGGGCCATGAAAGTGGCCGGGCAAGCTTTTCGGCACAGGCAGGACAGCACCGAAGAACAACCGGAAGTCCACGACGGGGGGCGCGAGATGAACACGCTGCACGGCACCAGCACCAGCGCAGTGATCACGCGTCTGCACGACGTGAACGGGGGCCGGGGGACGACGGGGCGGGGGTGCGTTCGCGGCACGGGGCGTCAGCACACCGGTTACATGACGGTGGTCGACGGCCGCACGGGGGAGACGCACGGGGGATCCGCGTACGGGGAGGACTCGGGGGAGAGCCGGCGCTCGCTGTCGGAGGCGGAGTTCACCGCCTACGTCCAGGAGCGCCGCGCCTCCCTGTACGCCACCGCCTACCACCTGACCGGTGACCGCTTCGAGGCCGAGGACCTGCTGCAGAGCGCGCTGTTCTCGACGTACCGGGCGTGGGACCGGATCAGTGACAAGGCCGCGGTGGGTGGTTACCTGCGGCGGACGATGACGAACCTGCACATCAGCGCGTGGCGCCGCCGCAAGCTGAACGAGTACCCGACCGAGGAGCTGCCGGAGACGCCCGGCGACACGGACGCGATGCGCGGCACGGAGCTGCGCGCGGTCCTGTGGCAGGCGCTGGCCCGGCTGCCCGAACTCCAGCGGACGATGCTGGTCCTGCGCTACTACGAGGGCCGCACCGACCCGGAGATCGCGGAGATCCTCGACATCAGTGTCGGCACGGTGAAGTCGAGCATCTGGCGGTCGCTCCGCCGGCTGCGCGAGGACGAGGTCCTCAGCTTCGGCCGTGACGAGGAGGACGCCTTCGGGGAGCTCGTCGCCTGAAGGTGAAGGGGGGACCGTTCGGGGGAGCGGTACCCAGTGGGGGGACTCACGGGGGCTGGGGGGCCACCGGGGGGACCACGGGGGGAACGGGGGGTGCTCCACCACGGGGGAAGCGGTGGAGCACGACGGTGCGGGGCCGGGGCCGGGGGGTCCACCGGCCCCGTTTCCGTGCGCGGTCAGCGGGCGGTCATGTGCGCCGCCCCGGCGCGGTCGTCCCCGACGGCGACGGCCTCGGTGGGATCGGCTCCCTCGACCGCGTAGACGCCGGTCGTGGCCTCGGCGACTCCGGTGCCCGGCTCACGGGGCGTGTCGTAGCAGGCCGCCACGGTGGCGGTGCCCAGCCGCTCGCCCACGGTGAAGACCGACTTTCCGGTGGGCAGGTAGTCGCGGCCGTCGTAGACCACCAGACCGGAGCAGGACGCCTCGCCGGATGCCTTGCCGCCTTCGCCGGAACACCCGGCCGCGGTCAGGGCCGCCACCACCATCACGAGCAGTACCGCACGCCTCATCGTTCGTCCTCTCCGTCGGCCGTCGTGCCTACGACGGAGAAGGGGGCGTGATCGTTCAGCCCGCCGGTGCCGGTGTCACCGCGGCGGCCGCCGTGAGGCGGCTCAGGGCCTCGTCCTTGTCGCAGGCGTGGGCGCCCAGGGCCGTCTGGCGGGCGACGATCGAGCGCTCCAGGCGCATCAGCCGCCAGCCGCGGCGCAGCAGGAACGGCACCGACTTGCGGCCCTCCCGCAGATCGCGCAGGAAGCGGCGCCGGAACGTCCTCACCGAGCCGCGACTCAGGCACAGGGCGTCCGCCAGCAGTCCGAGCTCCCGGCAGCGCGACACGATCTCGGCCGCGAAGATGCCCTCCGCGATGAACAGCGGGGTCCGCCCGATGTCCACGCTCTCGTGCCCGGTGCGGGCGCTCAGCGAGATGTCGTAGACCGGCACGTCCGTGCGCTGGGTGCGGCACAGGTCGGCGATCGCCGCGACGGCCGCGTCGGCGTCCCACGAGTCGGGGTGGTCCCAGTCGATGTCGGAGCTCCCGGGGACCTGCGGCAGGGTCGGGTCGCCGGCCTCCTTGTAGAAGTCGTCGAGCCGGAGCACCGGAAGACCGGAGAGGGCCGCGAGGAGGGACTTGCCGGAGCCGGAGGGGCCGCAGAGCAGCACGACTCGCGTCGGTATGGGCACAGGGGAACTCACGGGACACCAGTCTGACGTATCCACCGGCCCCCGGACGACCCGGCGGACGTTGTTGATGCGCGCATCACATCCCGGGGCCGTTCCGGCGGGCGCGCGCACCGGAACGGCGAAGAGCCGTGGCTCCCCCGGACGGAGGGGAGACACGGCTCTCCGGTCGGCAGGGCGTCCTCAGTACGAGGAGCCGGACGCGCCCAGCGAACCCGTCGGGTGCCAGACCGTCTTCATCTCCAGGAACGCCGTCATCCGGTCGGTGCCGGGAGTGGCCGACCAGTCGTCCACAGGCTGTGGACGCAGCACGCGCTTGAGGTTGTCCGCCGCCGCGATCTCCAGCTCCTTCGCCAGCACCTCGTCGGCGCCCGCGAGGTCGATCGCGTTGACGTCCTGGTGCGCGGCGAGCGGCGTGGCGATCTCCGCCGTACGGCCGGAGAGGATGTTCACCACTCCGCCGGGGACGTCGGACGTGGCCAGGACCTCGGCCAGGGACAGGGCGGGCAGCGGGGCCTTCTCCGAGGCCACCACGACCGCCGTGTTGCCCGTCGCGATCACCGGGGCCACGACCGAGACCAGGCCCAGGAACGACGAATCCTGAGGCGCCAGGACGGCCACCACGCCCGTCGGCTCGGGCGAGGACAGGTTGAAGAAGGGGCCCGCGACCGGATTGCCGCCGCCGACCACCTGGGCGATCTTGTCGGTCCAGCCCGCGTACCAGACCCAGCGGTCGATGGCCGCGCCGACCTGCTCGGCCGCCTTCGACTTGGACAGGCCCTCGGCGTCGGCGACCTCGTGGACGAACTGCGCCCGGCGGCCCTCCAGCATCTCGGCGACGCGGTAGAGGACCTGGCCGCGGTTGTACGCGGTCGCGCCGGACCAGCCGCCGACGGCCTTGCGGGCGGCGACCACCGCGTCACGGGCGTCCTTGCGGGACGACAGCGGTGCGTTCGCCAGCCAGTTGCCCTTCGAGTCCGTCACCTCGTACACCCGGCCGCTCTCGGAACGCGGGAACTTCCCGCCGACGTACAGCTTGTAAGTCTTGAGGACACTCAGACGGTCAGACATCGAGGTACGCCTCCAGGCCGTGGCGACCGCCCTCGCGGCCGAAGCCCGACTCCTTGTAACCGCCGAACGGCGAGGTCGGGTCGAACTTGTTGAACGTGTTGGACCAGACGACGCCCGCGCGGAGCTTGTTGGCCACGGCGAGGATCCGCGACCCCTTCTCCGTCCAGATGCCCGCCGACAGGCCGTACGGGGTGTTGTTGGCCTTGGCGACGGCCTCGTCCGGGGTGCGGAAGGTGAGGACCGACAGCACCGGGCCGAAGATCTCGTCCCGGGCGACGGTGTGCGCCTGCGTGACGTTCGTGAACAGCGTCGGGGCGAACCAGTAGCCGCTCTCGGGCAGGTCGCAGGCGGGCGACCAGCGCTCGGCGCCCTCGGCCTCGCCCCGCTCCACCAGAGCGGTGATACGGCTCAGCTGCTCCTCGGAGTTGATCGCGCCGATGTCGGTGTTCTTGTCGAGCGGGTCGCCGAGGCGCAGCGTCGACAGACGGCGCTTGAGGGAGTCCAGCAGCTCGTCCTGGATCGACTCCTGGACGAGCAGCCGGCTGCCCGCGCAGCAGACCTGGCCCTGGTTGAAGAAGATCCCGTTGACGATCCCCTCCACGGCCTGGTCGATCGGGGCGTCGTCGAAGACGATGTTGGCGCCCTTGCCGCCGAGCTCCAGGGTGACCTTCTTGCGGGTGCCCGCGACGGTGCGCGCGATCTCCTTGCCGACGGCCGTGGAGCCGGTGAAGGCGACCTTGTTCACGTCCGGGTGCGCGACGACGGCCGCGCCCGCGTCTCCGAAGCCGGGCAGGATGTTGACGACACCCCTGGGCAGGCCCGCCTGGCGGCAGATGTCCGCGAAGAACAGGGCCGAGAGGGGAGTGGTCTCGGCGGGCTTCAGGACGACCGTGTTGCCCGTCGCGAGCGCCGGGGCGATCTTCCACGCCAGCATCAGCAGCGGGAAGTTCCAGGGGATGACCTGGCCGGCGACGCCGAGCGGCCTCGGGTTCGGGCCGTAGCCGGCGTGGTCGAGCTTGTCCGCCCAGCCCGCGTAGTAGAAGAAGTGCGCGGCGACCAGGGGGAGGTCCGCGTCGCGGGTCTCCTTGATCGGCTTGCCGTTGTCCAGCGTCTCCAGGACGGCCAGCTCGCGGCTGCGCTCCTGGATGATGCGGGCGATGCGGAAGAGGTACTTGGCGCGCTCGGAGCCGGGCAGCGCGGACCACTTCTCGAACGCCTTGCGGGCGGCCTTCACCGCGCGGTCCACGTCCGCCTCGCCGGCCTGGGCGATCTCGGAGAGGACCTCCTCGGACGACGGCGAGACGGTCTTGAAGACCTTGCCGTCCGCCGCGTCCGTGAACTCGCCGTCGATGAACAGGCCGTACGACGGGGCGATGTCGACGATCGAGCGGGACTCGGGGGCCGGGGCGTATGCGAATACCGATGCCATGGTGATCAGTCCACCGTCACGTAGTCGGGGCCGGAGTAGCGGCCGGTGGCCAGCTTCTGCCGCTGCATCAGCAGGTCGTTCAGAAGCGAGGAGGCGCCGAAGCGGAACCAGTGGTTGTCCAGCCAGTCCTCGCCGGCGGTCTCGTTGACCAGTACGAGAAATTTGATGGCGTCCTTGGAGGTGCGGATTCCGCCGGCCGGCTTCACGCCCACCTGGATACCGGTCTGGGCGCGGAAGTCGCGTACCGCTTCCAGCATAAGAAGGGTGTTGGCCGGGGTGGCGTTGACGGCGACCTTGCCGGTGGACGTCTTGATGAAGTCCGCGCCGGCCAGCATGCCGAGCCAGCTCGCGCGCCGGATGTTGTCGTATGTCGACAGCTCGCCGGTCTCGAAGATGACCTTGAGCCGGGCGCCGGATCCGCAGGTCTCCTTCACGGCGGTGATCTCGTCGTACACCTTCAGGTAGTTCCCGGCGAGGAACGCGCCGCGGTCGATGACCATGTCGATCTCGTCGGCACCGGCGGCGACGGCGTCCCGCACGTCCGCGAGCTTCACGGACAGCGCGGCGCGGCCCGCCGGGAAGGCGGTGGCGACCGAGGCGACCTTCACGGAGGAGCCGGCGACGGCCTCCTTCGCGGTGGCCACCATGTCGGGGTAGACGCAGACGGCCGCGGTCGACGGGGTCGTGCGGTCGGTCGGGTCGGGGCGGACCGCCTTGGCGCCGAGCGCCCGGACCTTGCCCGGGGTGTCCGCGCCTTCCAGCGTCGTCAGGTCGACCATCGAGATGGCGAGGTCGATGGCGTACGCCTTGGCGGTCGTCTTGATGGAACGGGTGCCGAGGGACGCGGCCCGCGCCTCCAGGCCGACCGCGTCTACGCCGGGCAGCCCGTGGAGGAAGCGGCGCAGCGTGCTGTCGGACGCGGCGACGTCCTTGAGTGCGTGAGCTGCGGCAGGTGCATTGGTGGGCATGGTCACCAGACGAGCATATCTACGCGCGTAGCGGCTGTACACCCCGTGGCGCGGATCCGTGAGGGGGGCGGCACCGGCGCGGGGTGCGTGGTGTCGGTGGGTCGGGTGGGGTGGGTGGCGGGGCGGTCCGGGGAACAGGCGAGCGGCTCCGTTTTTCGGACGTACGGCAGAATCGGCACCATGACGACCCCCGCGCCCAGCCCCGACCCCGCCGTGAAGGACCGGGTCTACCGGTCGCCCATGGGCATCCTCGGCGGTGCCCTCCTGCTGGCCATCGCCCTGTGGCTCGGCATCGACGCCCTGGTGATCGGCACGGGGCGCACCCCGTGGCTGGCCCTCGCCGCCCTCATCCTGGCCGTGCCGCTGGTCTCGGCGTTCACGCTGCGCCCGGCCGTGTACGCCAACGAGGAGCGGCTGCGGATCCGCAACCCGCTCCGGGTCGTCGTGCTGCCCTGGGGGCAGGTCGCGTCCCTGCGGTCGCGCTACTCCAACGAGGTCGTCACGGCGTCCGGCGCCAAGTTCGCGCTCTGGGCCGTCCCGGTGTCGCTGCGGGCCCGCAAGAAGGCGGCGCGGCAGACGGCGGCCGCCGAGCGCGGCGCGTCACGCGGCGGGCGCCGGGGCGGTGACCGGGGGCTCGGGCTGGGCCTCGGGACGCCGGGCGCGGGCGCCGGGGCGGACGGGCCCGTGCGCGCCGAGACGGACAAGGTCATGGACGAGCTGCGGGAGCTGCTGGAGCGGTGGGAGGACCGGGCGTCGCGCAGTGACGCCCCGAGCGTGGGCGAGGTCAGCGTGCGCTGGGCCTATGAGGTGATCGGGCCGGCGGTGGCCGGGGCCGTGCTGTTGGTGGTCCTGCTCGCCGCGGGCTGAGCGGCCCCGGTCGGGTGCGGCCTTGCGGGGTGCCTCGGTCGGCCCGAGGCACCCCCGTCGTGTCTCAGATGCCCGCCGCCGTCGACAAGTCCCTCTTGATCGCGGTCAGCAGGTCCGTCGCCTTCGCGCGGGCCGCCGGCAGGGCCCCGCGGTCCGCCACCGGGACCACGACCTCCAGATAGCACTTGAGCTTGGGCTCCGTGCCGCTGGGGCGGACGATGACGCGCGCGCCCTGCAGGGTGTAGCGCAGGCCGTCCGTGGGCGGGAGCTTTTCCGTGCCCTCGGTCAGATCCTCGGCGCGGGTGACGGGCAGGCCCGCCAGCTCGGCCGGCGGCTGCTCGCGCAGGCGGCGCATCGCGTCCGCGATCACCGACAGGTCCTCCACCCGCACCGAGAGCTGGTCGGTGGCGTGCAGGCCGTGCTCCACGGCGAGGTCGTCCAGGAGGTCGGGCAGGGCGCGGCCCTCGGCCTTGAGCGTCGAGGCCAGCTCGGTGATCAGCAGGGCGGCCGTGATGCCGTCCTTGTCGCGTACGCCCTCCGGGTCGACGCAGTAGCCGAGCGCCTCCTCGTAGCCGTAGCGCAGACCGTCCACCCGGGCGATCCACTTGAAGCCGGTCAGGGTCTCCTCGTACGGCAGCTTCGCCTTCTCGGCGATACGGCCGAGGAGGGAGGACGAGACGATCGATTCCGCGAACGTGCCCTGCGCTCCGCGGGCGACCAGGTGCGCGGCGAGCAGCGCGCCGACCTCGTCGCCGCGCAGCATGCGCCACGCGCCGTTCTCCTTGACGGCCACCGCGCAGCGGTCGGCGTCCGGGTCGTTGGCGATGACCAGGTCCGGGTCCTCCTCGCGGGCCTTCGCGAAGGCCAGGTCCATCGCGCCGGGCTCCTCCGGGTTGGGGAACGCGACGGTGGGGAAGTCCGGGTCCGGCTCGGCCTGCTCGGCGACCAGGGCGGGGGCAGGGAAGCCCGCGCGCGCGAAGGCGGCGAGGAGGACGTCCTTGCCGACGCCGTGCATCGCCGTGTAGACGGTCCGGGCGGTGCGGGGGGAGTCCTCGGCGAGGACCGCGTCCGTGCGGGCGAGGTAGGCGTCGAGGACGCTGTCGCCGAGGGCCTCCCAGCCGGTGTCGGGGCGGGGGACGTCGTGGAGGGACGCGATCGCGGCGATCTCGGCGGCGATCTGCGCGTCGGCGGGGGGCACGATCTGGGAGCCGTCGCCGAGGTAGACCTTGTAGCCGTTGTCGCGGGGCGGGTTGTGGCTGGCGGTGACCTCGACGCCGGCCACCGCGCCGAGGTGCCTTATCGCGTACGCGAGGACCGGGGTGGGGAGGGGGCGGGGCAGGACGGCGGCGCGGAGGCCGGCGCCGGTCATGACGGCCGCGGTGTCGCGGGCGAAGTCGGCTGACTTGTGGCGGGCGTCGTAGCCGATGACCACCAGGCCGGCTGTGCCGTCCCCGTGGGGGGTCCCCTGCTTCTTGAGGTACGCCGCGAGGCCGGCGGCGGCGCGGATGACGACCGAGCGGTTCATGCGGAGCGGGCCGGCGCCGAGTTCGCCCCGCAGGCCCGCGGTGCCGAACTGCAGGGTGCCGGCGAAGCGGGCGGCGAGCTCGTCGGTGTCCCCGGCGTCCAGGAGCGCGGCGAGTTCGGCGCGGGTCTCCGGGTCGGGGTCCTCGGCGAGCCATGCCTGGGCCCGGGCGATGAGGTCGTCTTGCACGTCGGTCAGCCTCTCGTGGTGGTCGGGTCGGAGGGCGGGTGCGGGCCGTCTTCCCGGCGCGGGCCGCGTCGTCCGTGCCTGCGGGGGGCCCGTTCCGCCGGGTGGGGCGTCTGCGGCGCCGGGCCCTGGAACGGGGTGCGGGCCCGGGGCGGGGGTGTCCGTCCCCGGCCCGGCGGCTCGGGCGGAACGGCTGTGCCGCTCCTTGACGCCGGGCGCCGCGGGCGCGGACACCGCCACCTCGGGCCCTCCTCGCCGTACGCGGCCGCCCCGCCGTGCGGCCCCCGGGCGGGGGGCTCCACGGCGGTGCCGCGGCTCGGGGCTTACAGGCGGTCCAGGACCTGGGCCAGGAGGGAGCCCATGCGGGCGGCCGAGTCGCGGCCCGCCTGGAGGACCTCCTCGTGGTTGAGGGGTTCGCCCGTCATGCCGGCGGCCAGGTTCGTGACCAGGGAGATGCCGAGGACCTCGGCGCCGGCCTCGCGGGCGGCGATCGCCTCGAGGACCGTCGACATGCCGACCAGGTCCGCGCCGATCACGCGGGCCATGCGGATCTCGGCCGGCGTCTCGTAGTGCGGGCCGGGGAACTGTGCGTAGACGCCCTCTTCGAGGGTGGCGTCGATCTCCTTGCACAGGGCGCGCAGGCGGGGGCTGTAGAGATCGGTGAGGTCGACGAAGTTGGCACCGACGATGGGGGAGGTGGCCGTGAGGTTGATGTGGTCGCTGATCAGGACCGGCTGACCGGGGCGCATGCCCTCGCGCAGGCCGCCGCAGCCGTTGGTGAGCACGATCGTCTTGCAGCCCGCCGCCACCGCGGTGCGCACACCGTGGGCGACGGCGGCCACGCCGCGGCCCTCGTAGTAGTGCGTGCGGCCCAGGAAGACCAGGGCCCGCTTGTCGCCCGTGCGGTACGAGCGGATCTTGCCGCCGTGCCCTTCGACCGCCGGCGGCGGGAAGCCGGGCAGCTCGGTGACCGGGAACTCGGCCTCGGGCGCGCCGAGGGCGTCCACGGCCGGTGCCCAGCCGGAGCCCATCACCAGGGCGACGTCGTGCGTGTCGGCGCCCGTGAGTTCGCGCAGGCGCGCGGCGGCGGCGTCGGCGGCCGCGTGCGGGTCGCCCTGGATGTCGTCCGGAAGAAGAGATGCGTTCACGCGACTGAGGGTAGCCGGTTTGGTCCTACGCGCGTAGATGACGGAGCTCACGGGATGGCGATCGTTGTCTTGTCGTATCCGACGAAGAGGGGGCCGGGGGGTCAGCAGGGGCGCTTGCGCAGTTCCATGACGTAGTCGTGAGGGGCTCCGGCCGATTCGGCGGCGTCCGCGATCTCGCCCAGGTAGCGGGCCGAGGGGAGGCCGCCCTCGTAGGCGTTCAGGACGTACGTCCAGGCCGGCTCCTCGCCCTCCAGGGTGTGGGCGCGCACCCGTAGCCGGCGGTACACGCCCAGGCCCACGCCCTCCCAGCGGTCCAGGGACTCCTCGTCCATGGGCGCGATGTCGTAGAGCGCGACGAAGACCTGCTCCAGGGGGTCCTCGACGAGCGTGGCCAGCGCGCCCTCCCAGCCGAGCTGCTCGCCGCCGAACGTCAGGCGCCACCCGTTGAGCCAGCCGGTGGCGCGCAGCGGCGAGTGGGGGGCGCGGCGGGTCATCAGCCGCGCGTCGAGATTGCCGGCGTACGCGGCGTAGAGCGACATGGGGAGAGGGTACGGCAGTGCCACTCCCGTAACGGTGGTGTCTCGGGCGGCCCCCCAGGCGGTCGCACCCCGAGGCGTGCGGGACAATGGAGTACGTGACTCGGATCGTGATCATCGGTGGCGGACCCGGCGGATACGAAGCGGCGCTGGTGGCCGCTCAGCTCGGCGCGGAGGTGACCGTCGTCGACTCCGACGGTCTGGGCGGGGCGTCGGTGCTGACCGACTGCGTGCCGTCCAAGACTCTGATCGCCACGGCCGAGGTGATGACCACCTTCGACTCCTCCTACGAGGAGCTGGGCATCATCGTCGCCGACGACACCCCGCACATCGAGACGCCCGCGCGTGTCGTCGGCGTCGACCTGGGCAAGGTCAACCGCCGTGTGAAGCGGCTCGCGCTCGCCCAGTCGCACGACATCACCGCCTCGGTGACACGGGCCGGCGCCCGGGTCATGCGCGGGCGCGGGCGGCTGGAGGGCATGCAGGCCCTCGACGGGTCGCGCAAGGTCGTGGTGCGGACCGCCGACGGGAGCGAGGAGACGCTGGTCGCCGACGCCGTGCTCATCGCGACGGGCGGCCATCCGCGCGAGCTGCCCGACGCCCGGCCGGACGGCGAGCGGATCCTGAACTGGACCCAGGTCTACGACCTCGACGAGCTGCCCGAGGAGCTCATCGTGGTCGGATCCGGTGTCACCGGTGCCGAGTTCGCCGGTGCCTACCAGGCGCTGGGGTCGCGGGTCACGCTCGTGTCGTCCCGGGACCGGGTGCTGCCCGGCGAGGACCCGGACGCCGCCGCCGTCCTGGAGGACGTCTTCCGGCGCCGCGGCATGAACGTCATGGCGCGCTCGCGTGCCGCCGCCGCCAAGCGCGTCGGCGACCGGGTGGAGGTCACGCTGGCGGACGGCCGGGTCATCAGCGGCAGCCACTGCCTGATGGCGGTCGGCGCCGTCCCGAACTCCGAGGGCCTCGGCCTGGAGGAGGCCGGCGTCAAGGTCCGCGAGTCCGGGCACATCTGGACCGACAAGGTGTCCCGGACGACCGCGCCGGGCGTCTACGCCGCCGGTGATGTGACGGGCGTCTTCGCCCTCGCCTCGGTCGCGGCGATGCAGGGACGTATCGCCATGTACCACTTCCTGGGCGACGCGGTGGCCCCGCTGAATCTGAAGACCGTCTCCTCGAACGTCTTCACGGATCCTGAGATCGCCACCGTCGGCTACAGCCAGGCCGACGTGGACGGGGGCAAGATCGACGCCCGCGTGGTGAAGCTGCCGCTGCTGCGCAACCCGCGCGCGAAGATGCAGGGCATCCGGGACGGCTTCGTCAAGATCTTCTGCCGGCCGGGCACCGGCATCGTGGTCGGCGGGGTGGTCGTCGCCCCGCGCGCCTCGGAACTGATCCACCCCATCTCGATCGCCGTCGACAACAATCTGACGGTCGAGCAGATCGCGAACGCCTTCACCGTGTACCCCTCGCTCTCGGGGTCGATCGCCGAGGTCGCCCGGCAGCTGCACACCCGCAAGGCGGGCGCCGACCTCTGACGGCCGGATCCGACTCCTCGCTGGTCACGGGGAGTTGCCGGGCATGCGGGCGGCATAGGCGGCGGGACTAGGCCTTATACCACTCCGCATGCCAGCGGACGAACAACTTCTGTTATTCGGCGCAAACTGCTGAAACCAGACGGTCGTTGGGGTTACTGTCAGTTTCGTGTTCGCTGCAGAACGTCGCCAATTGATCCTCGAAATGGTGCGAGCGAACGGGGCCGTGTCGCTCCGTGAGCTCGCCCGCGTCGTCCAGACCTCCGAAGTGACCGTACGGCGGGACGTGCGCGCGCTGGAGGCAGAAGGACTCCTCGACCGCCGGCATGGCGGTGCGGTATTGCCGGGCGGGTTCACGCGGGAGTCCGGCTTTCCGCAGAAGTCACATCTCGCGACCGCCGAGAAGACGGCCATCGCCGACCTCGCCGCGAACTTCGTGGAGGAGGGCGAGGCCATCGTCGTCGGGGCGGGGACCACCACCCAGGAACTGGCCCGCCGGCTCGCCCGGGTGCCCGGGCTGACCGTCGTCACCAACTCCCTACTGGTGGCCCAGGCACTGGCCCACGCCAACCGGGTCGAGGTCGTGATGACCGGCGGCACGCTGCGCGGGTCGAACTACGCGCTCGTCGGCAGCGGCGCCGAGCAGTCCCTCCAAGGGCTGCGGGTGTCGCGGGCCTTCCTCTCCGGGAGCGGTCTGACCGCCGAGCGCGGACTGTCCACGTCCAACATGCTGTCGGCCTCCGTCGACCGGGCGCTGGTGCAGGCCGCGGCGGAGGTCGTCGTCCTCGCCGACCACACCAAGCTCGGGACCGACACGATGTTCCAGACGGTGCCCTCGGACGTCATCACGCGGTTGGTCACCGACGAGCCGCCGGCCCATGACGACCGTGCCCACGCCGAGCTCCAGGCCCTCGCCGACCAGGGGGTGCAGATCGCCGTGGCCGGGGCGGCCGGGGCGTCGGGGGGTGACGAGGTCCCGGCGCGGCGGCAGCAGCGCGCGCTGCCGGGACCGCGCCGGGGTCAGGCTCCTCCGGGGCTGCGGCCCGCCGCCGCGATGCTCGGTGAGCAGGGCGCCGAGCGGGAGCGGGCCCGGGTCGCCGACCTGCGGCGGCGCTGAATTCGCCTAGGGCTTCAGGCCCCGCAGGGTCAGGTTCAGCAGCCGGTCCGCGAGGTCCGGGTCGGCCGGGGTCTCCTCCGCCGCCAGGGCGATCGCGTGCGTGAGCTGGAGCAGGTCGGCGATCGCCACGTCCGTGCGGACGGAGCCGGCCTGCTGGGCGCGGGCGAGCAGCGCCCCGCCCGCCTGCCGGATCGGGTCGCTGCACCGGGCGAGCGCGGAGGACCCGTCGGCGGAGACGGCCATCAGGGAGCGGGCCAGACCCCGGTACTCGCCCGCGTGCGTCACCATCTCGCGCAGCCAGGTCACCAGGGCCGCACAGGGCTCCGGGGCGTCGAGGAGTTGGCGCGAGCGGGTCAGCAGCTCACCCGCGGCGTCCTCGAAGACGGCGCTCACCAGGGCGTCCCGGTTGGGGAAATGCCGGTACAGCGTGCCGATGCCCACGCCGGCGCGCCGGGCCACGTCCTCCAGGGACGCGTCGGTGCCGTGCTCGGCGAAGGCCGCGCGGGCCTCCGTCAGCAGCCGTTCGTGATTGCGGCGGGCGTCCGCGCGCATGGCACGCGGAGGCACCAAGAGGTCCTCGCTCCCCGCTCGCTCACGTGAGGTGGCGCCCACCCTGCCTCCTAGGGGCCTTTCGTTTGGATCATCCCGGCGTCGCGGGGTCAGGCACGCGCATCCGCGGCGTTGTCGTCACTCGCCGACGCTCCGCGTCGACTCCCTCCTCCGCCTTGCAGCCGCACGCACCAGACCCCGCTCGGGCACGTCACCATGTC